>NZ_VWNC01000024.1 GCF_013387455.1 Mariprofundus sp. NF | reverse complement strand
ATCACCACAAACAGTCATCTCACCAAGACGCGATGATATACGCGCCACCGAACAGCTGACTGAACGATTGGCATTAATAGCTGCGGCATCACCACAAACAGTCATCTCACCAAGACGCGATGATATACGCGCCACCGAACAGCTGACTGAACGATTGGCATTAATCGCTGCGGCATCACCACAAACAGTCATCTCACCAAGACGCGATGATATA
>NZ_VWNC01000023.1 GCF_013387455.1 Mariprofundus sp. NF | reverse complement strand
CGACTACATCGAAATGTTCTACAATTCAGTCAGGCAACATGGTTATAATGGCAACTTGTCGCCAATCGAGTTTGAACGGCGATATTATGAAGAGCTCAGAAGTGTCTAGAGAATCGGTAGCGATTCAAGTCAAACGTTTTTCACCTGAAAATCAGGGTTAAACGGTTGGTTGTTTTTCAACACACCATAAATGATATGGATCAATTTACGCATTACCGCTCCAACAATCAGCATCTTAGGTTTGCCTGCTTTAA
>NZ_VWNC01000022.1 GCF_013387455.1 Mariprofundus sp. NF | reverse complement strand
ATGGTATCCAATACCAACTCCAAGTTTAAAACCAATTTTACCATCTCTATTGAAGCGGCTGAAGGTGTGACTACCGGCATCTCAGCCTATGACCGCGCCCATACGATCCGTACCGCTATTGCAGATGGCGCACGCGCTGAGGATATCCATACGCCGGGCCATGTTTTTCCGCTGGTGGGTCGTGATGGCGGACTGCTGGTGCGTGCCGGCCATACCGAAGCGAGTATTGATCTGGCGCGTATGGCAGGGCTGAAGCCGGCCGGTGTGATCTGTGAGATCATGAATGAAGACGGCACCATGTCGCGCATGCCGGAGCTGAAAAAGTTTGCTAAAAAGCACAACCTGAAAGTCGGTTCGATTGCTGATGTGATCAGCCACCGTCTGCAGCACGATTCGCTGGTCAGGCGCGAGGTTGAGGTGCGTATGCCCACTGAGTTTGGTGAGTTCCGCCTGATCGGCTACACCAATGCGGTGGACAAAGCTGAACATGTGGCGCTGGTGATGGGTGAGCCTGATGCCGAGCGAGCCTGTCTGGTGCGTGTCCATTCAGAGTGCCTGACCGGTGATGTGTTCGGGTCTCGACGTTGCGATTGCGGTTCACAGCTGCATGCGGCGATGCGGCAGGTGGCTGCGGCTGGTGAAGGGGTGATCCTCTA
>NZ_VWNC01000021.1 GCF_013387455.1 Mariprofundus sp. NF | reverse complement strand
GGGCGCGGCCATAAAGCCGGGCGGGTCATTATTCAGACGAGAATGCCTGAAGCTGACTGGCTGACGCGCATCTCTGAAGATGATGCCATGCAGACACTGACCGAAGAGCTGAAACTGCGTGAGATGCTCAGCTATCCACCCTATGCCCGCTGGGTGCGGCTGGTCTTCTCATCTACAAAGATTGAGCGGGCAACCGAGATTGCCATGCTCTTTGCCGGTCACTGTGAAAAACTCGAAGGGGTCAATGTTACCGGCCCGATGCCTTGCCCGTTGGAGCGGTTGGCTGGCAAATATCGCATCGAGGTGCTGCTGCGTGATGCCTCACGCAAGTTGCTGCCGTGGAAGCTGCAGCCGCTGCTCTCCGGCATGGTACCACCCAGAGATGTGCGTATTCGGGTTGATGTTGATCCGCAAGATATGATGTGAGCCCATCGTGGGCTCACACCCTTCGGGCTCGCTGAAGCGAGTCCAATTTCTCTATCCTGAGAAATTGTGATGTGATCATTTCCAACTAAATGTCCCGATTAAAGGAGCGGTCATCCGGGATTTGAGTCCGAGAGTTTAAAAGAGCTGAATTATTGGGCTACTGCTGAAATTTGAATTGGCGATAGTATCGGCAGCCGATGAATCAGGAGCAGTGATGAAAAAAGGTTTCATGAAGTTGGTTA
>NZ_VWNC01000020.1 GCF_013387455.1 Mariprofundus sp. NF | reverse complement strand
GCAAGTACAAGTACGAGGCTGCGGTGAAGGCCCGTGAGTCGCGCAAGAACCAGGTGAACACGGTCCTCAAGGAGGTCCGCTTCCGCCTGAAGATCGACAAGCACGACTATGAGACCAAGACCGGCCACGCCAAGAAGTTCCTGAGCCAGGGCGACAAGGTCAAGGCCATCATCCAGTTCCGCGGCCGTGAGCAGCAGCGTCCCGAACTCGGCATCAAGCTGCTGCAGCAGTTCGCCGAGGACGTCGCCGAGCTGGGCACCGTCGAGTCGCAGCCGCGCCAGGACGGCCGCAACATGGTGATGGTGGTCGGCCCGCTGCGCACCAAGGCCGATGCGCGCGCGGACCAGCGCAAGAACTCGACCGAGGGCCACCGCGAGCGTCAGGGCGGCGGTTCGCGTCGCGACCAGGCCGCCCGAGAGGCCAAGGAGCGCGCCGCGCAGAAGGCGGCGTCCGACTCCGCCCCGGTGCGGAATTCGATCGGGGACGCGTTCCCCGAGCAGCTGAAGGCCATGGCCGCCCGGACGCAGGAGAACGCCTCCGCGGCCCCGGCCGAGACGAAGCAGGCGCCGCCGAAGACCCCGGCCCCGGCCGAGACGACGCAGGCGCCGAAGACCCCGGCCCCGGCGGCTTCCCGCCCGGCCGCGGCCGCCCCGGCTGCGAAGCCGGCCTCCAGCGCCACGCC
>NZ_VWNC01000019.1 GCF_013387455.1 Mariprofundus sp. NF | reverse complement strand
GGGGCGCACGAGGACCACGTCGCCCACGTCGAGGTCGGCTGGGGCCACCTTGACGACGTTCTCGCCCTCGACGCGCTCGGCCTCGTCTGGCAGCAGTGCCGCCAACGAGTCGAGCGCCGAGGTGGTCTGGGCCAGGGAGCGCATCTCGATCCAATGGCCCAGCAGCATGATTACGATCAGCAGCGCCAGTTCCCACCAGAATTCGAGCTCGTGATGGACGAGCCCGAGCGTGGCGGCCCAGGAGGCGAAGAAGGCCACCGTGATCGCCAGAGCGATGAGCAGCATCATCCCGGGCTTGCGGGACTTCAACTCGCTGACGGCACCGGTGAGGAAGGGCCTGCCGCCCCAGACGTACATGACGGTGCCCAGTGCCGCGGCGACCCAGCCCGCCCAGCCGGGGACCTCGTAGCCCAGCAGCATGGCGAACATCGGTGAGAGGGCGACCGCGGGGATGGCGATGACGAGGTTGATCCAAAACAGTCGGCGGAACTGGCCAACGTGGTCCCCGTGCCCGCCATGGCCGCTGTGATCTCCGTGCCCACCGTGCTGGGCATGCTCATCGTGGCCGCCGTGCTCGTCGAGGCCCGTGTGGCCTGAGTGCTGCCCGTGGTCCATGGCGTGGCCCTGATGCCCGGTGTGCTGACCCTCGCGCGTGCCGTGCGCATCCGCCGAGGCGTGCGCGGACACAGACCCGTGGTGATGCTCGCCGTGGGCGGGTGTATCGGTTTCGTGGCCGTGGTGCTGTTGT
>NZ_VWNC01000018.1 GCF_013387455.1 Mariprofundus sp. NF | reverse complement strand
CCGTGCAGATGAAGATGCTGCCGTTCGACAACAAGAACGAGTTCCAGGTCATCATCGACATGCCGGAAGGCACCGCGCTCGAGGAGACCGGCCGCGTGGCCCAGGAGATCTCGGGCTACCTGCGCACCGTTCCCGAGGTCGAGAGCTGCCAGTACTACGCCGGCACCAACGCCCCGATCAACTTCAACGGCCTCGTGCGCCACTACTACCTCCGCCACGGCGACAACATGGCCGACATCCAGGTCAACCTTATCGACAAGGGCCTGCGCAGCGACCAGAGCCACGACATCGCCAAGCGCGTCCGCGAGGGCGTGCAGGAGATCGGCCGCAGGTACGGCGCCAACGCCAAGATCGTCGAGATCCCTCCCGGACCTCCGGTCCTCTCCACGCTCGTCGCCGAGATCTACGGCCCCACCGAGAAGGAGCGCATCGAGCTGGCCCGGAAGGTGAAGGAGATCTTCCTGGAGACCCCGGGCGTGGTCGACGTCGACTGGCTCGTCGAGGACGACCAGGAGGTCTACGAGCTCGTCGTCGACCAGAAGAAGGCCGCCTTCCGCGGTGTCTCTGTCGAGCAGATCGCCCAGACGCTCCGCATGTCGGTCGCCGGCATGGACGTCGGCGCGCTGCACCGCCAGCCGGATCTCGAGCAGGTGACGATCAACGTCCGCCTGCCGAAAGCCGACCGCACCTCGCTCAAGGACCTCTCCAACATCTTCGTGCAGTCGCAGGGCATGGGCTCGATTACGAGCCG
>NZ_VWNC01000017.1 GCF_013387455.1 Mariprofundus sp. NF | reverse complement strand
CTACCGATTCTCTAGACACTTCTGAGCTCTTCATAATATCGCCGTTCAAACTCGATTGGCGACAAGTTGCCATTATAACCATGTTGCCTGACTGAATTGTAGAACATTTCGATGTAGTCGAAGATGTCTTGTCTTGCAGCATCTCGTGTCGGATAGGTTTTCCTCTTAATTCTTTCCCGTTTGAGTAGCTGAAAGAAGCTTTCAGCTACTGCATTGTCATGGCAGTTGCCTCTGCGACTCATGCTTGCTTCGAGATTGTGGGCTTTGAGGAAATCCTGCCAGTCATAGCTGCTGTACTGGCTTCCCTGATCAGAATGTACAATCACCTTGCCGGTTGGCTTACGTCGCCATACAGCAGCCAGCAAAGCCTTGAGCACAAGATCTGTCTCCATCCTTGGCTGCATTGACCAACCAATCACTTGTCTGGAAAACAGATCAATCACGACAGCCAGGAATAGCCAGCCTTCGTGGGTTCTGATGTATGTGATATCCGTAACCCAAGCCTGATTTGGCTGCTGCTGATCAAACTGCCGCTGAAGCTGATTTGGAGCCACTACAGAAGGTTTACCACCTTTAGGGCCTGGTTTCCTGCCATAACCAATCTGAGCTCTTAGACCGGCTCCCTTCATCAAGCGCCCAACTCGGTTGGAACCGCAGGATTCACCCAACTCTTTCATGTCATGGTAAATCTTGCGGTAGCCATAAACGCAGCCACTTTCTAACCATGACTGTTTGATCAAACCCAACAACCGTTGGTTCTCATGGTGTCTTTTGGAGTGAGGCTGTTTCAGCCATGCATAATAGCCACTGGGATGAACCTTCATCACTCGGCAGAGCATCCGAATTGGGTATTCCAACAGGTTCTTTTTGATGAAGGCGTACCTTACTGGGACTCCTTGGCAAAGTACGCTGCGGCCTTTTTTAGGATATCACGCTCATCCGTTACCCGGCGTAACTCTTTCTTCAGGGCTCGTATTTCCTGCTG
>NZ_VWNC01000016.1 GCF_013387455.1 Mariprofundus sp. NF | reverse complement strand
GAGTTAAGTGACATTTCGTGTTGGTTTTTTCCTCCTTTTTTGTGCCAAATGTTCCGCCACTAAAACCTGTTTTCGTTTTTGTGTAAGTCCTCTATGCCGATGCACGAGTTCCTTGAGGCGGCTGTTCACACCGCCTTCAATATGATTAGTGGTTCGCGGCACAAGCGGGTAGCGAACGAAGGTAAAAAGATGCGGCATAGCATTGCGGATGAGAGATCGTACAGATCGAATATTCCGATGTGTGTACCACCATGTTCGCTTCCTTCCGGTCTTTGGCTCTCCATAACTACGCTCTTTGAGGAAAGTGCCGTGCCTGCGTTCCCAGCGCAGATAAGCACGCACCCATCGACGGCGCTGTCGTTTAGTGCGCACACCCCATAGTTGTCGCACGAGAACCAGCAACTCTTTGCCAGCGGATGTTTTGGGTCGTCGAGTGAGCTTGATTCGGGCCAGCCTTTCGATATGAGCAAGGCAACGCTGAACCTTCGTTTTTGGCCACAGGCAAAGGATAGCGGCCAATAATCCTTTCTGCCCATCGACTACAACAGCATCAGGCGCTGGGAGATTTTTCAGGAAGGCCATCCAACTTGCCAATGTTTCTCTCTGGGCAAACATCCAGGATATCTGTGCCGTCATGGTTCGACAGATGAGCGCAGCATTCTCTCTTCCTGACAGGTAAACACCGTCGAGAATGTAGATGGTGTAGGTAGCCGAGCGAAGCGCCAGTGGCTGATGAATCTGCTCCCACAGGGGAGTGAACCAGCGAACAAGTGTCCGTCGGCTAACACCATAATCATCGGCGATCTCGGACAAGGAACGATTGCCGGTGAGCCATCGAGTGAACAACGTTCGATGGTGGCGTTCTTTAGTATCAGGTCTCTTTCGTACTGTGCTCGATGCACACGAGCTGCAATACCAGCGTTGTGTGCCCGCTGCTGTGCGACCGTACTTTTGCATGGGTTGAAAGCATATTGAACAGAGTTTTTTTCATGCGATTAGACTAACACCTTGTCTAATTATGGCTTATTTCGCCCGCAAACCCAATCAGGACAAGGGATATCGAAAAACTCGACCAACACGAAATGTCACTTAGCTC
>NZ_VWNC01000015.1 GCF_013387455.1 Mariprofundus sp. NF | reverse complement strand
AGTCAAACGTTTTTCACCTGAAAATCAGGGTTAAACGGTTGGTTGTTTTTCAACACACCATAAATGATATGGATCAATTTACGCATTACCGCTCCAACAATCAGCATCTTAGGTTTGCCTGCTTTAAGAAGTCTTCTTCTCATTTCAATTAATACAGGATTGAACTTCATTGCCACCAGAGCAGGCATAAAAAACGACTTCCTTACCTTGGCGTTACCAATTTTAGACATTGATGCACGACCACGCACTGAAGTACCCGAGAGCCGATGCCTTGGAGCTAGTCCAATAAATGATGCCAGCTGTTTTGCACTATCAAAACGAGATATATCAGCAAACTCTGACAGCACCACATTGATAGTCGCTTCGCCAACACCAGGGATCGTCTCCAGTAAATCTTTTTTCCGCTTCAGATCAGGATGATCATCAATATGATCACGTATTCGCTTCTTCGTTTCAGCAATTGAATTATCAAGATATTTAATGTGCTCTTCTATATCACACCGCAACTCTGATCCACTCACATCCAAACGATTCACCTCCTGCTGACGCATTTCCAGCAGTGAGTCATAACGCCTGGATAAATCTCGTAATAGCCTTATTTCCCAGGGTTCAGGAGTCCATAATGATGGTGCCATAGCCAAGCAAAAACGCGCAATCAATGAAGCATCAGACTTGTCCGTTTTAGTACGGATCAACTCCCCTTGAGCAAAGCCTTTGATGCGTGCCGGGTTTACAATACTGACCTGATAACCAGCATCATATAAATACTGCGCCAAGGCTTCACCATAACTTCCGGTGGACTCCATGCAGGCATGCAACGATGCCACATTCAACCTTTCCAACCATAAAGAAAGCTCCTTAAATCCAGCTGCACTATTGCGTAACTTTTTATGCTTGAATTTACCCTCTCGTAACAGAGCAACATCAAATGTCTTTTTTGAAATATCTATCCCAAGTTTATGACTTTCCATGATGCCTCCCGGATATATTGCTTTAGTCCCCACCAACCTTGCATATGCAGGCTCTCGCTTACTGGCGGGCCTAAGATACCGTCCGGTGTATTGAACAAAGCTAGACAGGGGCACTAATCTGACCCACAGGCTCGAAGCCTAAGGCCTTGAGAACAGCATCACCCCATCCATCGTTGATTCCCGTACTAAAAATCAACTCGGCTAAAGATACAAGG
>NZ_VWNC01000014.1 GCF_013387455.1 Mariprofundus sp. NF | reverse complement strand
TGTCTCGTCCTAAAATACGTTGACGTTTTTTTATTCAAGCCGGCTGCCAATGGCAGTCGGCTTTTTTATGCACCTCTTCGGGTGTTTTCATTCCCAGGCTGAGGTGCGGCCTGAGTCGATTATATGCATCGATGGATTCTTCCACCAACCTTTTGAGTTCAGCAAAACTCTTACATCGGTATAACAGGAACTCCTGTTTGAGGATTCCATTTATACGTTCAGCCAGAGCATTCTGATAGCAATCATATCCATCTGTCATAGATGGCTGAATACGACTTTTCGCCAACGTTTCCTGATAGAGAGCCGAGCAATACTGTAACCCTCTGTCAGAATGATGGATCAGCGGTGCATCTGTAACGCGTTGAGCCACAGCCTTTTTCAAAGCCGCATTAGGATGAACAGCTCTCATATCATGGCTAAGCTTATGTCCCATGATTTTTCTGGAACAGGCATCGGTGACCAGTGAGAGGTAATGCACCCCTTCATCGCTCTCCAGATAGGTCATATCACTTACAAACACCTGTTCTGGTCGATGAAGCTTCAAGTCTGCCAGCAAGTTTGGATGCTTCCTCATCCAGTGCTTGCTATGTGTGGTCTTCGTATAACTGCGCTTTGGAGCGATTAACATTCGCTGTTGGCGCAGATATTCAAACAGACCATCACGCCCAAGTTTAATCCCCTCTCGAAGCAGTTCCGGCTTGAGCAAGTAATAGAGTTTACGTGTTCCCAGGCGAGGAAGACGTTGCCGGATCTCCAGCACCATTGCCCTGACAGGCTCCAAACTGGCCTCTCTCTGCCGATGACGCTGCTCCGCCTGGTAGATCGATTGACGCGACAGGCCCATAAAATCACACGCTTTCGCCAGACTCACTTCTCCTTGCCTTTGGAGCTTGCGGGCAGCCTGGCTAAACACTTTTTTCGCAGTGATGTCCCATATTGCTCATCGGCAATGTCTATCATTGTATTGAGAAGAAGATTGCGCTGACGCTCATCCTCCAGCTCCTTCTCCAGACGTTTGATCGTTTGCGCAGGGCTCTCTTTTGACTTGGGCATCGGACTACTCCTTCTTTCAGACCAATCCAATTTACCATGTTTACGCAACCAGACCAAAACCGTGCTGCGACCCTGGATACCATAACGCTCCTGAGCTTGTTTATAGGTGAGATCGCCCTTTTCAACCTGTTCGACAATGCTCAATTTAAAGCCCAATGTATAATCACGCTGACTTCGTCTGCGCCTTGCTGTTTCTTCCTTTCCCATAATAAGTCCTTTTTGTGTCAACTTATTTCAGGACGGGACA
>NZ_VWNC01000013.1 GCF_013387455.1 Mariprofundus sp. NF | reverse complement strand
TATTGAACAAAGCTAGACAGGGGCACTAATCTGACCCACAGGCTCGAAGCCTAAGGCCTTGAGAACAGCATCACCCCATCCATCGTTGATTCCCGTACTAAAAATCAACTCGGCTAAAGATACAAGGTCTTGAATCTTGAATTCTTTCCCCTCCCAGAACATCAAAGATCAGCGTGTTGAAAAATGCCTTCGCCGCGATTTTTGCTGACATCATCCCAGCGGAAGATGTGGCCGTTCATCACCACAAAGACACCGGCACCGAGTAGCTGCACAGCGGTGACTGCACAGCCGAGATTGAAGTTCGCATCGGAGTTGCTGATCGAATAGGGGATCATCGCCCCGACCAGCACGACCGTTTTGTTCTCCAGCTTCGGCCCCAACACGCGTGCGGTATCAACCATCGTGTCGGTGCCATGGGAGATGATGATCTTGGACTCTTCACAAGCCTCACAACTGGCGAGGATGGCCTGCCGATCCTCATCACCCATCTCCAGGCTATCCTTGAGCATCAGCTGCTCGGTGCTGTACTCCAGCTTGCACCTGCCCCGCTCCAGTATGCCCGGAATAAACGACTCACGGAACTCTAACGCGCCGCTGATCTCATTATAGCGCTTGCAGATCGTTCCACCGGTGATAAAAAATTTCACTTTCAATGCTGCTAACTCCTGTGGGCAGTGGTTCAGGCTTTCATGAATGAAGGGGAGAGTTTAACTATTGTCTGCCCGGAACTTTCTGCGAATTCAAGATGAGCCCATCGATTTCCATTGTTTGAATAGAACAAAAAAAACACCCCGCTGTTAGGCGAGGTGTTTAAAAGAGACTTAGTTACCTTACTTAGGGTAAACGTTAGAAGCCTGTGGGCCTTTCGGTCCATCTTCAACGTCATATTCAACAGCCTGACCTTCAGCCAGAGATTTAAAGCCATCACCCTGAATTGAGGAGAAGTGTACAAACACATCATCTCCACCATCATCCTGAGAGATAAAACCAAAACCTTTAGAATCATTGAACCATTTAACAGTACCTGTAGCCATTTTAAACATCCTTAATAAATAAATTTTTTATGCATAAACTTGCATTTATAAGTGATGATTAAGATCAATCAAGGAAACTTCCAAATCTGTCAAAAAAACACTACAAGCAATGTCCTGCGCAGGGCATTGTATATAACTACGAATATCAGGCCAGACAATTTTTCCTTAGAAGATAATATGGTCAGATACTTTCTTGAACCGAAGCATCCAAATCTTCGTGCCACAGGGTCAGCGGACTGGGGTTACTATGACAAGGTCAGACCTGAGTTATTACGTTGTTTGAATCGATAGTGCCCCCCCCCCGCCCTACCTTAACGGAGCACCTTTATTCAGATGGTTTGATCTCGTTGACGCGGATCTTGCGGCCAGCGAATTCATAGCCGTTAAGTGACCTGAGCGCAGCATATCCTTCGCTCTCATCAGGCATCTCGACAAAGGCAAAACCGCGGCTGCGATTTTTTTCTTTATCGGTGACCACCTCTGCACTGGCAACAGTGCCGAAGGCAGAGAAAAGATCGCGTAACTCTTCATCGTTCGTGTCAAAAGAGATATTTCCAACATTAATTTTCATGTAATTATCCTCAAAATATCTGAACCTGAATCCAGCAGATCATCTATTATTTAATTCTCTCTAAGAAGAGTGCTATCCCCTCTTTAAAGTGTGCAATCATCTTAGCCTCATCAGGATATTTGTGGTTAGAGGTGACATCCACATCACCGGTTTGATAATCAACCACGCCAATAATCCAGTTACCTGCCTGAGCATTTACTTTCAGCTGGATAGAGCTGTCTCTCTTATACTTTTGAGATGTCAGGTAGAGGGCATAAAAATCTTCACTGATTTCATCTACTGTAAATCCAGCGATATAATCTTTTTTCTGTGTTTCCGGCATCTAGTCCTTCTCCATATTCATATGAACCATGATCCACTATCAATAGTCCGGTCTAACATCGTAAGATTTTTAGAAGCTATATATTACGCTTTAAAGTAACCACCCTTAGTCGTTATGAGTGATCGGCAGACAGCGAATCAATGGGTCAGACTACTTCACTTGAGCAGATGATAATCACTCAAGCGGAACCATTTTCGGGAGAAGATAAAACCGGTCACAGGTTCCGGGCAGAGGCTGGTCACCTCTTCGGTCATATTCTTCCTGTAAAAGGCGGTGGTGCTGCCATCTTGCCAGACCGTCTTGTCCATCTTCTCCCTCATCTCAGCAACGTACGCATCCTGAAGCTCTTTCTTCGGCTCAATCGCTTTGATGCTCTTATCCCCTTTCACAGCAGTTATGGCCTGCACGATGTAATCGGTCGCCACCTGCATATAGGAGAGCTGCGAGCTATGACCCGAGCCGGTGTTGGGGCCATTCACCTTAAAGTAGTTGGGGTAACCCGACATGGTAATACCCTTATAAGAGGAGATAGCCGCTGTTTCCCATTCACTATTCAGGTTGCGACCACCGACACCATTCACCTGAAAGGTCAGCGCTTTTTTCATGTTCGAATAGGCATAATAGCCCGTGGCATAAACGATGATATCCAGAGGGATATCCTTGCCCTCTTTCGTTCTGATGCCTGTAGGTGTGATGCAATCGATACCGCTGATATCGACATCGACATTCTCTTTGGCCAGCGCTGGCAGGTAGTTGTTTGACGGGATCACACGCCGACAACCCAACTCGTAATCGGGCATCATATGCTCACGCAGTTTCTCGTCTCTGATGTACTTCTCCAGATGCTTTTGCAGCCTTTTGCGGTAATGGGCTTTCATATACGGCGCAACCCTTGAGATCAGCGGATAGCGGCGGAAAGCTACAAATCGGATATCATAAAAGATGAAAAAGAGCAGGCGGATGATATGACGGATGCCCGGCAGCGTGCGCAGATAGCGTTCAATGGCACTATAGCTGCGATCAGAGCGCGGCAGAATCCACTGCGCTTTGCCCATAAACAGGGTTAAACGGGAAACCCTGTCAGCCATAGCAGGTACAATCTGCGCCCCTGAGCAGCCGGAACCGATCACCGCGACACGTTTGCCCTCGTAATCGACCGAGTGATCCCAGTGACCGGCATGGAACTGCGCCCCTGCAAAACGCTCTGCCCCATCAATCTTAGGTGTATGCGGATTAGCCAGCACACCGCTGGTATCAATGATAAAGCGGGCAGTGTACTTCTCACCCGATTCGGTCTCGACATGCCAGATACTCTCGCCCTCATCATAGGTGAGGCTTGTAACTGTGCAGTTGGTTTTCGCCTTCTTTCTCAGGCCGAACGTCTCGATGATATGGTTGGTATATGCCAGCAGCTCACGCTGCGGGGCAAAGCTCTTTTTGAATGGGAACGGAACAAAGGAGATCGAGTAGAGACCGGTCGGAATATCCACCTCTGCACCCGGATAGGAGTTGATCTGCCAGGTGCCACCCAGTTCAGGACTTCTCTCCAGCAGAATAAAATCATCAAAACCCTTCTTCTGCAGGCGGATCGCTGCCAGCAGCCCTGAAAAGCCGCTGCCGATGATCACGGTCTCAAAATGTTGCGTGTCCTCTGTTGTAACTAATGGCTCTGATGCACTCATATTCAAATTCCTTCAAACCCTCGTGGCATTATTAATTGCGCCGAAAAGAGAAAACCCCCTGCCGATCTGGATAGGATTGGCAGAGGGTTATGATCTGTCGAGCAGCCGGGCAGATTAGCCCTGGCTAGCTTCAAACTCCTGCATAAAGGAAACCAGCGCATCCACGCCCTCTTCCGGCATGGCGTTGTAGATGCTGGCACGCATACCACCGACAGAGCGATGACCTTTCAGAGTCACCAGACCCTTCTCTGCAGCACCAGCGAGGAATGCAGCGTCCAGACCGGCATCAGCCAGCGTGAACGGTACGTTCATCCATGAACGGCCATTGATCGCTACAGGAGAGCCGTAGAAATCGCTGTTATCAATCGCAGCATAGAGTTTGTCGGCCTTGCGTTTATTGACCTGACCCATCGCCTCAAGTCCGCCCTGCTCTTTGATCCACGCAAAGACCAGACCCGCCATATACCAGCTGTAGGTGGCAGGTGTGTTGTACATCGAATCGTTTTCGGCATGGGTGCTGTAGTTAAACATGGTAGGGCAGTTCGCCGATGCCTTGCCCAGCAGATCATCACGGATAATCACAATGGTCAGACCGGCAGGACCGATATTCTTCTGCGCACCGGCATAGATCATGCCGAATTTAGAGACATCAAGTGGACGCGAAAGAATGGTGGAGGACATATCAGCGATCAAAGGCACGCCATTTGTTTCCGGAATATAATCGAACTCAACACCACCGATGGTCTCATTGGGTGTGTAGTGCACATAGGCTGCGTCAGGATTGAGTTTCAGCTCTGCCTGGGTAGGTACAGCCGTAAAACCACCCTCGGAGGTATCAGCAGCGATATTGACTGTGGTGTAACGCTTAGCCTCGGCAATCGCCTTCTTTGACCACATGCCGGTATTGATATAATCGGCACTGGCTTTGTCACCCATAAGATTCAGCGGAATCATGGCGAACTGGGAAGAGGCACCACCCTGCAAAAAGAGCACCTTGTAGTTGTCGGGAATCGCCATCACTTCGCGCAGATCACTCTCCGCCTTGGCCGCGATGGACATATACTCCTTACCGCGATGGCTCATCTCCATAGTGGACATGCCTGAACCGTTCCAATCCAGCATCTCGGCTTGCGCGCGCTCGATCACGGCAGTCGGCAGCATTGCCGGGCCTGCACTGAAATTAAACTTTCTAGTCATGGTTACCTATCCTTTTTCCGGGGGAATTCTTAAGCGCGTGGGAAGATACTCCGGCAAGGAGATTTCCTCAATCCCGGGTTCCCGGATTGACAAGCCCATTCTGGAACCCGGGTCAGTTGAAGAATTGATGATACGCTGTCAACAGCACATCACAGAACTCGGTAAAGCATTAATCAAATCAAGAAAGAGTAAGGGGTGCAAATACGCATCAATAACATCACCTTCACGAGCCCCAGCAGGAACCAGACAATGCTACCTGGATCTCGTCAGTTAAGACGGCACTTCTTCAATCGCGTCCCACTGTTTGTCACATACTCAACAAATACGGAGTACCCTTTCTGTTTCCATTCTGCCAACTTTACAATGTGGCGTGGTGTGTACCAGTAGCTCTCACCACATAATTGAACATTTACCGTCGACCCATCTGAAATGGACGCTCCACGTGGAGGTGTCGGCCCGTGTAATAAACGCAATTCATCAAGCTGCTGTCCATGTACGTTTCGAACGGTAAGACCATAATCACCAATGCCAAGACCATAGGCGTATGTCGCGTTCAGGAGAAACGTGGCGAAAAGAATAATGAGCAATCTCATATCGATATACCTCCATACCAAGCTCAGAATTGTTAGAAAAAAGTATCACTTTTGGTGCAAAAGGTCAAAACAGCCTTTTCGTTTTATCATGGCGAACCTCTTCTTTTTGAAGACAACAACATGATCACACGCACCTATGCCTCAACATATTTGCTATGCCGAAAATGAAAATGAGTTAGCCCCACCCGCAAATCAAGGCGCTTACCTCTGGGACTAAATCAGAACTTCGACCACAGGATAGGTGCGGTGTCATTACTCTGACGAGCTAGCCTCTTCACGGAAACGCTCTAACCATGGGCTACTAAACTCTCGTTCTAAGTAGTGGTAATTTAGCCTGTTCAACCTTCTTCAATTACGGGGACATATTACAGTTTCCCCACTCCATCCCCTGAATCACTACCGATTCTCTAGACACTTCTGAGCTCTTCATAATATCGCCGTTCAAACTCGATTGGCGACAAGTTGCCATTATAACCATGTTGCCTGACTGAATTGTAGAACATTTCGATGTAGTCGAAGATGT
>NZ_VWNC01000012.1 GCF_013387455.1 Mariprofundus sp. NF | reverse complement strand
TATTGAACAGAGTTTTTTTCATGCGATTAGACTAACACCTTGTCTAATTATGGCTTATTTCGCCCGCAAACCCAATCAGGACAAGGGATATCGAAAAACTCGACCAACACGAAATGTCACTTAGCTCATAAAAAGGGAAATTCATTCCCTCTCTGGGTTTCGGCGCTCTCAGAAAGACGATACAAAAGCAGCACCAAACACAGATCATCCGAACAAAAAAAGGAGGCCGAAGCCTCCTCTTTTAATATTGAAATGAGGACAGTTATTACAGACGACTCAACCGCTTGATCGCACCCATCATCTCTTCACGTTTGGCTTTGGCTTCATCAAGATCCGTTCTCACCTTAGCCACCACTGCTTCCGGAGCACTGCCACAGAACTTCGGATTGGCCAGCTTGCCTTCATTCATGTTGATATCTTTTTCAAGCTTGGCGATGTTTTTGTTAAGGCGAGCCGTCTCCTCTTCAACATTGATCAGCCCTGCCAAAGGTAGATAGACCTTCGCTTCTGCCAGTGGTGCAACAGCAGCACCATCGACCTCTGTGTCAGCATCCTGCCATGCCAGCGACTCCAGCTTAGCCAGCGAGATCAGCAGCTTCTGCTCAGCCTCAAGATCAGCCTGAACTTCAGCACTGCAGGCGATAATCGCAGCAATGCGTTTGCCCGGATTCACGTTCATCTCACCACGCACAGAACGGATCGCAGAGACCACCTCCATGACACGATTCATACGCCTTACAGCCTGATCATCAGAGGCATAACTCTGCGCCCAATCATCGGTCACCAGTCGCGCATCAGCACCATGCAGCTCCTGGAACAGGGTTTCGGTAATAAACGGACAGATTGGATGCAGCAGACGCAACCAGCCATCGAGTGCTGTCAGCATAACGATCTGGGTTTCAGCTTTTGCAGCTTCATCATCACCATAGAGCGCCACCTTGGCCGCCTCCACATACCAATCGCAGTAGCTACCCCAGATGAAGTTATACAGGGTACCAGCCGCCTCATTAAAGCGGTAATCGGTCAGTGCCTGCTCAACATCAGTACTGCAACTATTCAACTCACTGAGAATCCAGCGATTCACATCCTGAGTCGGTTGAATCGAGGCATCCGGTTTGGCATCTCCGCGATTCATAAAGACAAAACGTGCAGCATTCCAGATCTTGTTCATGAAGTTACGGTTGGATTCAATACGTTTGATATCCAGCTTCACATCACGACCCGGTGTTGCCATATGCGCCAGTGTGAAACGCAGTGCATCGGCACCGTAATCGCCAATGATCTCCAGCGGATCAATCGCATTACCCTTGGACTTGGACATCTTCTGACCCTGCGCATCACGAATCAGCGCATGGATATAGATATCTTTAAAGGGAACCTTACCGGTGAACTTCATGCCCATCATGATCATGCGGGCAACCCAGAAGAAGATAATATCAAAACCGGTCACCAATACATTGGTGGAGTAGAACTTCTCCATCTCCTCTGTGTTCTCAGGCCAGCCAAGCGTTGAGAATGGCCACAGGCCGGAGGAGAACCACGTATCAAGCACATCCTCATCCTGACGGATGTTTTTCGAGCCACAGCCACCACAGCACTCAGCTGTTTCGCGACTCACGGTGATATGGTCGCAATCTTCACAATACCAGGCAGGAATCCGATGCCCCCACCAGAGCTGACGGGAGATGCACCAGTCCTGAATATTGCGCATCCACTCGAAGTAGGTCTTCTCCCAGTGTTGCGGTACAAATTTGATGTCGCCATCTTCCACTGCTTTGATGGCAGGTTCAGCCAATGGCTTGATATCTACGTACCACTGATCGGTTAGATATGGCTCGATCACTGCATGTGAACGGTCACCACGACCCACCTTGTGCATATGATCTTCAACCTTGTAGAGCAACCCTTCAGCTTCCAGATCAGCCACCATGCGCTCACGCGCTTCATAACGATCAAGACCATGATACTGCTCAGGAATCCACTCCTCCTCGGCGATATGGGCACGATTGGTAAAGATATTGAGCAGCGGCAGATCATGACGTTTACCAACATCATAATCGTTAAAATCATGCGCCGGTGTGATCTTCACACAGCCTGTACCGAATTCGGGATCAACATACTCATCGGCAATCACCGGAATCGTACGATTGCACAGTGGCAGGATCAGCTCTTTACCGATCAGATCTCTGTAGCGCTCATCAGAAGGGTGAACTGCAACAGCACCATCACCCAGCATGGTTTCAGGACGAGTCGTTGCAACAATCACATGTTGAATCGGATCATCAGGATTGTTCCCAGCAATGGGATACTGGATATGCCAGAAGTGCCCCTGCTCCTCATCATGTTCAACTTCCAGATCGGATACAGCTGTCTCCAGAACCGGATCCCAGTTCACCAGACGTTTACCGCGATAGATCAGACCTTCTTCATAGAGACGGACAAAGACTTCACGAACTGAATTGGAGAGTCCTTCATCGAGCGTAAAACGCTCACGACTCCAGTCGCAGGATGCGCCAATCCGTTTGAGCTGCGAAACAATGGTACCGCCGGAGTGCTCTTTCCACTCCCAGACACGATCAAGGAAACGCTCACGACCAAGGTCACGGCGGTGTACGCCCTCTTTATCGAGAATACGCTCAACCACCATCTGCGTTGCGATACCGGCATGATCTGTACCCGGCTGCCAGAGCACCGATTTACCCTTCATGCGCTGCCAGCGGATCAGCATATCCTGAATGGTAAAGGTGAAGGCATGGCCCATGTGTAGCTTACCGGTCACATTCGGCGGCGGAATGACGATACAATATGCATCATCGGATTTGTCCCCGCTGGCGGCTTTCGGACGGAATGCGTCTGAACTCAACCACTGTTCATTGATGGCAGGTTCAACCGCTTGGGGGTCATAAATTTTAGCAAGCTCGTGCTGGCTCATGGGGGTAATCCTCGATACTTGTTACAAATTGGTCCGCCATCCTACGTCCAACCCGCAGACGGGCAACCAGTGAATGTCAGTTTAGAACGGAACCCGCTGGGCACTGCAGAGAAACTGCATGAGCGAGTGGCCAGCTTTGAAGTAGTCGCAGGCGATTTCGGCCAGCTCTTCCTGTTCGATCAGGGCTGGTGCGATGTCACTAAGGCCGATAAAATCTTTGCGTTTGATATCATCAATTACCGGATGGGTTTTATCAAAACCGCGCGGTGCGGTTTTCAGGCTATCACCTGCCAGTCGGAACCAGCGGCTGAACTGGGGATCGTCACGGGCAGCAAGCCAGAGATCGGGATCATTGGCCATCAGGTCACGGATTTTATATAGCGCATCGGATGGTGGATGCCAGGTGCCGACACCGACAAAACATTCGGCAGCACTAATGTGAAGATAGTAACCCGGCGCATGCACATCCTTGCCCGCTTCATGGCGAAACTGGATACCGACATTGGTCTTATAGGGTGTTTTATCTTTGGAGAAACGGCTATCGCGATAGACTCGCATCAGCGAGCCACCCATCTTGCGGGCATCGGCTCTGAAGTGCGGTGAAATACCAGGCAACCGCTCCCCTACTGCCTCAATAAAATGCAGTGCCGGAGTGCGCACCAGATCCTCGTAGCGCACTTTATTGGCAGCAAACCAGTCGCGATTGTTGTTCTCAGCCAGCTCTTCAAGAAAAGTGAACGTTTCAGCAGTAAAGTGTTTCATTCAGGTGCATCTGTAGGTTTAAAATCTGCAGCGTGTTCTGTAATCCACTCATTGGCTGCATCCCCGAATGCAAGTTCACGACCCTGCTCACTCTGTTGTTTCTGATAGTTTTTGATATGGCACACCTGCTGCACCATCTTGATGCGGAATGCGGTCTCTTCATCAAGAAACATCACGCCGATCTCAAAGCCATCACCGTCACCGAATACCCGCTGCCAGCGCACCACACATTTCGCATCAAAGGCCGGATCAACATAAGGGATTCTGATCCGCAACACCTTACCGCGCTCAATAAACACATTGGTATGGAAGGCAAGACCGCCTTCACTGAGATCACTCATCGGCGCACTCTCAGCCAACTCACTCTGCGGATAGACCTGAATCGGCACATCTACCGGATGACGGTAAAACTGTCTGCGGTTTTCGTCGTGATTCAGACTACTCATGACTTGTTACCCAGATATTTCGGATCAAGTCCCATCTGACGATAGGTGCGGAAACGCTCACGAGCAGCTTGCTTGAGTGACTCATCCCAGCCATCAACGAAATCGACGAGATGGGCAAAGCCGGAGATATCCGGTGGCACCTCAAGGCATCCATTGACCAGCACCTCAGGCCCGTTGTCACGGACAGTCTCGGTAGCCAGCAGAATCGGCTGCATGGCGTTGGCAGTGCTATCTGCACCGGCAATGCCGTTGGCCAGAAAAGATTCGGGATGTACTGTCCACAACCGCTCATGCAGCTGGGCGGCAAAACCGGCATCCGGACAGAGCACCAGAAGATGCGGCGTTAAGCGGCCACGTCTGAGCAGAAGGCGTGCAATACCCTCGACACGATCAGCTTTGTCGAGCAGTTCAAAATGGACTTTCATCTCATCACTCATGCGCTAACCTCTGTTTACATACCTGTGCCAGCAGCAATAACGACAGTAGTGGCAGAATAAGAGCCAGTGGTTGAGCCGTTGCAGGCTGCACATGATAACCAAGGCCAAGTACAGCGGCCTGCGCAACCACAATAAGTGCTGGAATTTTCCAGGACCAGGCAGATTGCAGCCATGCATCCACAGGCAGCCTTGCACTCCACCTCCAGCACAACCACATCGTTACCATACCGATGAAAAGCCCTGCCGCCACGTCAACGGGGAAATGTACACCGACATAAATCCGGCCAACAGCTGCCAGAACAAACAGTGTCGCAACGCTCCAGCTTCGCCAGTCAGCACGGGACCAGATGATAAATGCCAGCAACACCATGACACCATCGGACGTTGCATGGCCGGATGGGAAACTATGCGACGAGAGGCTATGACCCAGCACATGCACATTATCGAGCACTACAGGTGGCCGCGGCATATCAAATGCCCGTTTAAGCATCTGGGCAACCAACCCTGAGATAATAAATGCGCCAAGCGAAGCAATGCCTGCACGCATGTGAAACAGAATCAACAGTGAACAGAGCAGCGAGATAATCAACCCGTCACCGAGACCTGTGACAATGCCAAAAAAAATATCACCCAAGGGTGAATGGGCATCATTGATCAGGCGAAAAAGAGGGTAAGCATTAGCAGCATCCGGCATGGGGATGACACTACTCATCTATAGTTACCGATTCCAGAACTGCAAAAAAGAGAGAACCGACTTATACCAGTGAATAGATAAAGTCGTGATGATCAATGTCGCCATCGGCTGCCATCTTCAGAGCATGCAGTGATTTCGGTTGCAGACCATTTGCAACGGCGATCTTCTGCAGCTCGCCACCGGTTTTACCTTCATGAATAGCCTCACGAATCTTGTCGTTCACCACGAGGAACTCGTAGAGCATCAATCGACCCACATAACCACTATCATTGCACTTATCACAGCCCACCTTCTCATAGAGGTGTTCCGGAACCTCCAGTCCAAGGTCACGAATCATGGTGAAAGATGGGTCACTCTGATCAATTTCACGACGACAATCAGGGCAGAGTTTCTTCAATAGGTTCTGACTGATAATGCCCAGCAGTGCCGGTGCAATCAGATAGTTGGGGATACCCAGATCATTGAGACGAATAATGGTATCCACTGCAGAGTTGGTATGCAGCGTGGAGAGCATCAAATGACCGGTAAGTGCGGCTTCAATACCGATCTCAGCAGTCTCTGAATCACGCATCTCACCAATCATGATGATATCGGGATCGTGTCGCAGCACGTTGCGCAGAATGCGGGCGAAGGTCATACCGATCTTCTGATGCACCTGAATCTGGTTAGCGCCGGGAATCTCCGACTCCACAGGATCCTCAATGGTAAGAATATGAGCAGGCAGATGCGCAATGGAGTTGAGCACAGCAAACAGTGTGGTGGATTTACCCGAACCTGTGGGACCGGTCACCAGAATCAGTCCGAACGGCTTGCGGGCCATCACCGACAACTGTTTCATATCATCTTCACGCAGACCCAGCGTATCGAGATCCACAGCCGCTTCCTTACTCAGGACACGCAGCACCAGTGATTCACCAAAGGTATTTGGGATGCAGGAGACACGGAACTCATAGGTATGTTTACCCTCTCTTAAGATAAGACGGCCATCCTGAGGCAGGCGCTGCTCGGAGATATCCATACCGGAGAGAATCTTGATACGGGCAGATATCTGGCGATGCAGACTTTTATCCAGGGCACTCTCTGCAATCAATTCACCATTCTGGCGATAGGCCAGCGTAATCTTTTTAGCCTGTGGAAGAATATGGATATCGGATGCTTTTTTGCGCAGACCGTTACGAATAAGGCGGTTCACCAGTCGGACAATCGGTTTGTCTTCAGCCGACTGGGTCATCTCCAGCTCATTAAACGGCTCGTCCTCCTCCATATCCTCCTTTTGCAGGAATTCACAGGAGAGATCCTCTTCGATGATCTCCTCCTGCAGAAGCTTCTCCAGATGTGACTTCAGCTGTGTTGTTTTGACCAGCACCTCATGTACCTTTTTACCGGTTTTAAAGGAGATGCCATCATAAGCCTCAAGTCCCATCGGATCTGAGAGGGCAATGGTCAGGGAGTGGCGATCAGAGTCGATCGGTACAATCTGATAGCGCTCAATAATTTCACGGCCAATCTCAACGCTGGCCATCGGATTGATTTCATACTCATCCAGATCAAGGGTCGGCAACCGGAACTTCTTGGCCAGTGCAGAGAGCAGCTGATCTTCAGTAATCACCTCGGAGCTGAGCAGAATCTCACCAATGCGCTGACCACGCACCTTCTGCTCTTCCAGTGCATACTGCAGATCATTGTCGTCAATCAGGCCAGCTTCAATCAGTAGCTCACCCAGACGCATTTTGCGCCGGTTCTGAACTTGCAGGGCCGAATTAATATCGGAATCCTTCACCTTGCCCTTACTCATCAGAATATGACCGAGAGGCTTCTCCTCTTCGCCACCTTTCTTGGTCTCTGCCTGCTCTACCAGCGCCTGTTCAATATCTTCGTTGGTCACCAGAGCCTGATCGACAAGCAGATCACCAAGCTTCATCTCGTGGGTCTGCTGCATTGCCAACGCCAAATCGAGATCCGTATCTTTAAGTTTACCCTGCTCTTTAAGAATATTGCCAATGGGAACCATCGACTGCATCTGCTGCTCAATGGCCTGCTCGATATCTTCGGCTGAGATGATCTCCTGATCGACCAGAATATCACCGAGTCGCTCCGGTTTTTCCTGCAAACGGATGCCGTGGTGATAGAAGAAGATGCGCTCAAATGGGAAGTCATCATCTTTACCGATGGCAAAGAAACCGGGTGCATGTGACATGGCCGGCTGCACAAGCACCCTGAATGGCTCAGAATTTACCGTAACAATTTTCAACTCATCCATATGCTGCAGTTTTGAGGGGTGCTCTACAGTGGCATCGGGCGAATGTTTCATGCCGATATAGACGATCTGTTTCACATTCAGCTTGCTGGGCACCTCTTCGCCGGATGCGTTGATTTCGATGAAATGCAGTTTATTCATGATCGGAGAGAAGCCGAGCAGATAACCGTCCAGATGTTTCCCGTCCATCAGATTAATGATTACCGCCTGGTAGCGGCTATTGAGAGTACTCATTATTGAATCCCCTCACCATCACCAAAGCAGGCGTTCCAGACATGGCTGGGCAGAACCTTACAGAACTCCTCCCAGCGCTTTTTGTCAGAGGATTCACTGATGCTGTTGATCAGCTCATTCCGTAACTCTTCACGTTCGGTTTCATGGTAGAGCTGTGCTTTCAGCGCTGCCAGTCGCAATGAGTCGGGATATTGCCGCTCACCGGCCTGCAACATCTGCTCTGCTTTTTCATAATCACAATGGCCAAGGCTCTCCTCAATCTTGTTGGCCAGTGTCTCATTCTCAAGCGTCACTTCCGGAGAAGGCTCAACTTCCGCAGTAGACTCACTTTCCATGCTCGCCTCAGCAGGGGCAGCTGGTTCCAGTGTTAGTGTTTCCGGCACTTTGGGTTTCACTTCAGGTTTCAGCTCAGGGACCTTCTCCTCTTTAACCTCAACCACCTCTTTTTTTGTCACCGCACTGCTTGCGGCAGGTGCAGCTGCGGCTTCCGCCGGTTTCTCCCAGGCGCCTTTGACCTGACGACGATTCAGCAGACTTATCACTGCAATACCAAAAGCAATCAGAACCACAAAGAAGCCGGCCATCCAGTAATTGAAATCCTCTGAGGAAGATGATGCCTCTGCTTTGGCCTTGAGCATGATGACATCGGCCTTCAGCACTTTCATCTCCTTCTCAATCCCCGTTACAGATTTGCCAAGATTGGCAACCGTATTACTCAGATCACTCATCTGCAATTTGCCCGACATCACCTCTTCATGAATCGAATCTAGCTTCTGCAGCGATGCAAGATCCGCAGTTTGCGTTGTGGTAGCTGTTCCTGATGCTTTATTCAGGGTGATATTGCCACTGTACTGCAACTCCTCGTCTGTTGATGCTGACGGTGCAGCAGGTTTGACCTCAGTTGTTGTCGCCGTGCCCGATGTGGATGCACTGGCCAGCAGACGGCTAAGCTTCTGCATTGAAACGGTGGAGCCGTAACTGGTCACCACCTCACCTTTGGGCACCTGTAACCAGGCTCCCTTCTTCAGATGATTAATATCACCATTGGCAAAACTCTCGGGATTGCCCTCGTACAGTGCCATCATCACCTGCTTGTTGCTGAATCGTTTGTCCTTGCGCAGGCGGTAGGCAACTTCACTCAGGCTATCACCCGCCTTGACTGGTCCATAACGCCAGATGCGTGCCCAGTCACCAGCGTTATCAATATTCACCGATGGCGTGTCACTGGCATTGTTGATCGCTATGACCTCTGGTTTTTTGTCATACAGAGCAGGCATCTCATTCGGATCGAGGAAAACCTGATAATGTCTGAAATAGGTACCGCGCCCCTCTTTGCTCGTTTTTAATACCAACGATAGCAGCGGCGCATTTACCGCCAGCGGAGAGACCAGTTTGACATAGGGTGCGCCTGACATGCGGTTGTGGATTTCAACACGAACCAGTTTCAGAAAACCATTCCATGGCAAGCCCATCTGGCGATATTCGCCAGGTGATGCGAGTTCAACGCTCACCTTCTTCATCGTTTCACTACCTGTAAGAAGCAGTGGTACAGTGGCATCCAGTTTCTCATTGAGATGGCTATTCAGGGTCAAGGTGCCCAGGCCCAGAGCATAGGCTGGCGCAGATGCAAACAGCAACGGCGTCAAAATAAGAACAGGCACAAACAGCAGCCCGAACTTCATCCTTATCAGATAGTTTAACACGCTGTTATTCATCTGCACATCAAGCCATGGCAACTGAATATGGTCAAAACCCTGTTAACTATCACTATTTCAAGCTCTCTTTCATCTAAAACCCCATCCCCTGCAATCTGCCTTCCCGACAGAAAAACCCACTATACACATCAACTTGCGTGTATAAAACAGATATGCAAAAACAGTGCCACCTTGCACTTGCGTTTAACCTTAATAGCTATGAAAAATAGTGGCAAATCGAAATTACACTGCTCTCAAACAGACAGGGTTTAAGCCCAGTAGTGGCTATCCCGTTTTATATCATCGATAGCGATATGTTGCCTGTAGTGAGCAATTGCAGCTGAGGCTTGAGCCTGTTCAAGCTGTGATAATGTTTCAGTCGTCTTACTGACTGATGATGCCTGCTGTAGTGTTGAGTGGCTGTGAACAGTACTGGCTGGAGTGGAATATGCCTGCCTTTCTGCAGCGACAAGCTCTGCAGGTGCTTTGCGAAGAGGCGGCACACTGCCTGCATGGGTTGGCGCAAAAACCGGGCTCTGGCTGACAACTGGTTTTGCCTCGTCACTGACCGGCATTGCAACACTCATAACATGCTCTGGAATATCTTTGCCAGTTGAATGGGAGACAAACACATTGGCCACCGCCGATACCAGACCTGAAACCCAGCTGCCAAGCACAGCGCCAAACACCGCGCCACCGATCATGCGCGGCGCATCGCCCATCTCATCTCCGGTCAGTTTGCGATAGATCGTGGAGATGACCGGCAGATGCTGCAGCGGATTGATCATGTCGATAAAATCGCCAAAGCTGAAGCTGCCCGACTGCCAGTAGCCGGAGGGTTTGTCAGGCGCACTGGTCGGAGCAAGTCGTTCAACAGGTTGAGGCTGCAAGGCTACCGGCCTGACTTTCGCAGAAGCGGCAGGCGGCAGAAGGGAGTGGTGAGAAACAACTTGCATACCCAAACAAAAGCAAGCCAGCCGCCAGAATAAATAACCTTTAGTTACAACAGGTTATGGAAACCATCCTCTGACAGTATGGAAAAAAATTCCTCTCTATCGGCAACAACAGCCACCCGTACAGATGTGGTTAAGCGACCTTTCTGGAGAGATAATCGACCACCAGTCGAACACCTGCACCGGTTCCGCCTTTGGCACAGATATCGCTCCCTTTCATATTCCATGCTGTACCGGCGATATCGAGATGTGCCCAGGGAATATCATCAACAAAACGGGAGAGGAAACATGCAGCAGTGATGGTGCCGGCCTCTCTGCCACCAATATTCCTGATATCAGCGATCTCAGATTTAATCTGCTCCTGATACTCCTCAAACATCGGCAGCTCCCAAACCCGATCATGGGTATAGTCGCCTGATTGTTTGAGCGCCTTTTTCAGTGGCTCGCCGGTACCCAGCAGTCCTGAGGCCTGACCTCCGAGTGCGATGACGCAGGCACCGGTGAGTGTGGCAAAATCGATAATTTCAGCCGGTTTTTTCTCGGCCGCATAAGCAAGTGCATCAGAGAGAATAATGCGTCCTTCCGCATCGGTATTGAGCACCTCGATGGTGATGCCTTTGTAGCTGGTAATGATATCGCCCGGTTTGTAGGCCGCAGATCCGAGCAGATTCTCTGTTGCAGGAATAACGCCTAGCAGATTAATGGGCAGGTTCAGCTCGATTACAGATTTGAAGATACCCAGTACGGCAGCTGAGCCACACATATCAAACTTCATCTCATCCATCTGTGCACCGGGTTTGATCGAGATACCGCCGGCATCAAAGGTGAGCCCCTTACCAACCAGGGCAACCGGTGCCTCTGACTTTTTACCGCCATTGTACTCCAGCACAATAAAACGCGGCTCTTTGGCAGACCCCTGATTCACCGCCAGTAGCGCAGTGAAACCCGCCTTCTGAATCGCTTTTTTATCCATCACGGTCACTTTCAACTTGTTATGACTTAGTGAAGCCGCCTGATCACCAAGGAATTCCGGCGTACAGACATTACCCGGTTCATTGCCAAGGTCACGGGCAAAGTTGGTTCCAGCGGCTACAGCCCGCGCCCGCGCCACTGCAGCAGTTGCATCATCCAGATCTCTGCGTGAGGCGACCATAATGGTCACTGATCGCAGTGCCCGCTTATTCTCTTCCTGCTTGCTTTTGTATTTCTCAAAACTGTAGAGACCAAGCCAGACACCCTCGGCAATGGCCTGCACCCGTTCAGCCACAGATGTTCCACGCACCACTAATTCAGGCAGATAGAGCGAGATATCACGCGCCCCGCTCCTGTCTATCTCACGGGCTACCCGGGCTGCCAGCCCACGCAGTTTCTGCAGTGTCAGTTTTTTCTCATCACCTGCCCCCAATAGTACAATGCGCTGGCTATAGGTACCCTCAATATCATAGAGGGTGGCTGTTTCGCCGAATTTCCCACTCAGATCAAATTTACGCAGAAATGATGGCAAACTCTTGCCTGTAGCTTCCTGAAGTGTTTTTCCCGATTCACTCAGCTTGCGCCCGTCAAGTAGCGGGATAATCACAGCATCATCACGCTGTTTGTGTGCATGTCCTGCTTTTACTGAAATTTCAATCATAACAACCTCTATTCATTAAAGATGGGAACTACCCCCGTGACTTTTAATCGCGCCAGAACTCGGGTACCAACATCACGAAAAATGTATAAATCTCAAGGCGGCCAAGAATCATGCCGAAGATAAGAACGCTTTTGGCCATCTCGGGAAGATCGGCATAAGTACTGGCAGGTCCTACCTGACCGAAACCGGGGCCGGTATTGGTGATGCACGCTGCT
The DNA here is from genome assembly GCF_013387455.1 of Mariprofundus sp. NF. Taxonomy (NCBI): domain Bacteria; kingdom Pseudomonadati; phylum Pseudomonadota; class Candidatius Mariprofundia; order Mariprofundales; family Mariprofundaceae; genus Mariprofundus; species Mariprofundus sp. NF. Next base: position 23,208 of record NZ_VWNC01000012.1, on the reverse strand, counting down.
GCAGCGGTAAATGAGGTGACGATATCCACACCGGTGAAAGCCAGCAGTGTGGCAATAATAATATAACAGACGATAAACAGGACCGCGAAACCCCACAGCGCCTCGGTCACCTTGGAGGAGATGCGATGGCTGCCCATCTTGACATGAATCACACCATGAGGATGCACCAGACGCCGGATCTCACGCATACCCTGGCGAAACAGCAGCAGTATCCGAACCACTTTCATGCCACCACCTGTGGAACCTGCACAGGCTCCGACAAACATCGTCATCAGCAGCAGCATCGTCGCCCCCGGTGGCCATTGGCTGTAGTCACTGACAGCAAAACCTGTCGTTGTGGCAATGGAGACCACATTGAAGATCACATGTATCACCTCATCCTGCCCGGTCCAGCCGATCATGCCGCCGATAAGGATCAACATCACCGAGATCCAGAGGATATAGGTCTTAAACTCCTCATCCTGCAGATAGGTGCGCAGAGAGAAGCCGTGCAGCGCAGCGGCAAAGTGCAGGGTGAAATTGATACCGGCAAAAATCATAAAGAAGACTGCAACAAGCTGTAGAGGAATACCGTGATAGAAACCGAAACTGGCATCATGTGTGGAGAACCCACCAATGGCCACTGTACACATGGCATGATTGATCGCATCAAATGGCGTCATACCTGCCAGCCAGTAGGAGAGGCCACAGACAATGGTCAGGCCAAGATAGAGATACCAGAGAAGCTTGGCTGTTTCAGTGACCCGCGCGGTGAGCTTATCCTTCACCGGCCCCGGTGTTTCCGCTTTAAACAGCTGCATACCACCGACACCCAGCAGCGGCATCACGGCCACAGCCAGAACGATGATTCCCATGCCGCCCAGCCACTCCTGCATCGAGCGCCAGAAGAGAATGGAGCGCGGAAGATTATCCAACCCTGAAAGTACAGTTGCTCCGGTGGTTGTCAGACCGGAGGTTGATTCAAAGAGTGCATCGACCACGGTCGATACCGTGCCTGTTGTCCAGAATGGCACTGCCCCCAACAGGGAGAGAATCAGCCATGCCAGAGCAACAATCATAAAACCATCGCGATGGCTTAACTGCTTGGGTGCCCCACCCCCATATTTTGCCATCGAAGCGCCAAAAAGCATGACGATCGCACCGGCCTCAAGGAACTCAACAACGTGACCAGCATCGTAATAGAGCGCTACCAGCGCCGGAATCATCATGCTGGCCCCGTAGAGGGCAACAAGAATACCGATGGTCCAGATTACACCTTTAGGATGCACAGTTCAGCCTTAAAAGAATTCGAGATGGACTTCGAACAGCTTCTCAACTTCGGGAACAGAAGCGCTCGTTGTCACAATCAATACGTGGTCGTGTGTCTCTACCTTCACTCTGCCGTTAGGGACAATAATCTTGCCATCGCGCAGAATTGCTCCGATCACTGTGTCCTCAGGCATATCCAGCTCTTTCAGCGGTTTATTGAGAATAGCACTGGTCTCAAGTGCTTCAGCCTCCAGCACCTCCAGATTGCCATCAGCAAGCGAAGCCATACCGTGAATACGCCCCTTTCGCACAAAACTGAGGATTGAGGCAACCGTGGAGAGGCGCGGAGAGACGGTAACATCGAGCCCGATCTGACGGACAAGCTGGGTATAGATCGAGCGATTTACCAGTGTAACCACATGCGGCACACCATAACGTTTGGAGATCAGGCTACTGAGGATATTGGTCTCATCATCATTGGTCAGGGCCAGGAAATCATCCATCTTATCGATGTTCTCCTCCTCCAGCAGTTTCTGATCCAGTGCATCGCCATGAATCACCACCACATTGCTGAACTGATCCGAAAGCCATTCAGCCCTTGGCCCATTGGCTTCAATCAGTTTAACAAACGCACCAGCCTTCTCCAGCTCAGAGGCCACCTTGAAGCCGATATGACCACCGCCGACCATCATCACATTTCGCCCTTGCGGTGAGTGGCAGGCCATATCAAGTTTAATCATCAGCTTATCAAGCTGTATACGCGAAACGGCGACATAGATACTGTCGCCGGAGAGTAGTACTGTATTTCCTTTGGGAACCGTCCAGCGATTATTATGCTCATGGGCCACAACATAGACATCGAGATCGCCCATCACCTCAGGTAACTCCATCAACGAGAGACCTGCCAACAGGCTCTTGGGGCGAACTACAAATTCCACCAGTTGAATCTCTCCACCGAAAAACTCACGGGCATCCAGTGCGCTGGATACATTCAGACGCCCCATCACCACCTTGGCGGCCTCACCCTCTGGCGAGATGATCACATCAATGGGCAGATCATCCCTGCCAATCAGCTGATCCCTGTGCAGGGCATAATCGGCTTCGCGCACACGCGCCAGCTTGGTGGGCACCTTAAATAGTGAGTGTGCCACCTGACAGGCGAGCATATTCACCTCATCGTTGGTGGTCACAGCAATCAGAAGATCGGCATTGGCTGCACCTGCCGCTTCAAGAATACGTGGATGAGAAGCCATACCACAGATCGTCTTCACATCCATGGAGTCGGAGATAACCTGAAGACGCTCCTCATCCATATCTACCACAGAGACATTATTGCCCTCTGTCGCCAAACGGCTGGCGATGTGAAAGCCAACTTCACCTGCCCCGAGGATCACTACATTCATAAGGACTCCTTCTCAGGCGGAACGAGCCCGAACGCTTTGATCTTGCGATGTAGCTGGCTTCGTTCCATGCCGATATCGGCAGCCGTACGACTGATGTTCCATTCGTGTTTTTCCAGACTTTGTAAAAGGTAGGTGCGCTCAAAGGCTTCGCGTGCCTCATGAAAGCTGTCGGCCTCGACACCGGACATGGCGACAGATGCCTTTGCAGCCGTAGTGCTGTGGGAGATCTGGGTAGTGGACTGATCCGGCGGCAACATGCTTTCACGTGTCATCTCTTCGCCAGGCATGAGGATATGACAACGCTCAATATAGTTGCGCAATTCACGGACATTACCCGGCCAATGGTATGCCATTAATTCACTGAGTACTTCTGAACTGAAGCGCACGGGCTCTCCTCCCAGTTCGTTAGCCTGCTCAGCTGCCAGCGTTTCGACAAGTAGCGGCATATCTTCAATGCGCTCCCTCAGTGATGGCATACGAATGGAAACGACATTCAAACGATAGTAAAAATCCTCACGCAACTGCCCATCCCTGAGCACCTGCTCCAGATCGTGGGAGCTGGCAGCGATCAGGCGAACATTGGCAGGCATCGGAGTGGGATTGCCCAAGCGCTGCACCACCCGCTCCTGCATCACACGCAGAATTTTGGCCTGTGCACTTAGGCTAAGCTCGGTCACCTCATCAAAAAAGAGGGTTCCACCGTTGGCCGATTCAAAACGGCCACGTTGCGGATGCAGTGCGCCGGTAAAGGCACCTTTCTCATGGCCAAACAGCTCAGAGTCCATGCGATTAACAATAACACTGGCTGTATTCACCTCGACAAAAGGGCCATCTTTGCGCTTGGAAGCCTCATGCAGAAGTGTAGCCGCAACGGCTTTTCCTGTGCCATGTTCTCCGACGATAAGCACAGGCGAATCGGAGAGAGCCACCCTTTTGATCAGGGCTTTTACTTCGCGGATAACTGCGCTTTGACCGATCAACTCTCTGCGGCTGTGGTGGTCTTTCTCCTGCCGTTTAAGGTCACTGTTCTCCTGCTCCAGACGGCGCTTCTGTACCGCGTTACGGCAGAGAATCATCAGACGATCAAATGAGAGTGGTTTCTCGACAAAATCAAACGCACCCTGACGGGTTGCGCGTACAGCGGTATCAATCGTGGCATGTCCACTCATCATAATCACCGGCAGATTGGCATCAACCTGATGAATACGACTCAGCGTCTCCAGGCCATCGATACCCGGCATCCAGATATCTAGCAACACACAGTCAACGCTCTGTTTACGCAGTCTGGCCATCGCCTCTTCGCCAGATGCTGCAGAAACCACCAGATAACCCTCATCTTCAAAGAGTCCCTGAAGTGAGTCGCGAATCGGTTCTTCATCATCCACAATCATGATTCGTGCGGTCATGATTCCTCCATCTCTTCCACCTGCCTGGGCAAGCGCAGGCAGAAGTGTGTTGGTTTCGCAGGTGAAACCAGATTTAATCGTCCACCGTGATCCTCGGCAATCCGCTTGGCGATAGCCAGCCCCAGACCCGAACCATTACTCTTAGTGGAGTAGTAAGCTTCAAATAGCTGAGATGCCGATGCGGCCTCAATGCCTTCACCATCATCCTCAACATGCCACTCAATGCACACTTCACTCATCCGGGCATAGAGTCGAACAACCTTACCATCCATACCTTCAGTTGCTGCAAGCGCATTATCCATCAGATTAATCAGCACCTGACGCACCTGATCGGGATCACAACAGCAGTTCCAATCAGCATCACACGGGCTTACATCAAGGCGGCGATAACTGTTAAACAGCTCATCCATCTCACGCAGCAGTGATGCCACAGCTGTCTGCCTGATTTTCGGCTGCGGCATTCTTGCCAGTGTTGAGAAGTCGGCAATCAAACGCTGCAACCGCTCCACCTGAGCAATGATCGCTTGGGTACAGACATCAAACACCTTCTCATCATCCACCTGGGAGCGGAAACGGCGCTGCAGCCGTTCGGCAGAGAGTTTGATCGGCGTCAGTGGATTTTTGATCTCATGAGCCAGACGACGCGCCACTTCAGCCCAGGCTTTGTTACGCTGTGCCTCGGCGAGATCGGAGATATCATCAATCACCAGCAGATAACCCGAAAAGCCACTGGCGCCGGTCTCACTCAGCCGTGCTCCTCGCGCCAGCACATGCAGACTACGCCCTTCAGAGAGTTCAATATCAAACTCCCGCTGCAGGTGATCCTCCTGCTGATGGCTAAGTTCATCATAAAATTCGCCAATATCGTGCAGACTTCCCTGTGTCGCCTGCAAAATATCGACACTTGGCATCCAGTTATCCGGCAGCTGTAGAATCTCCCTTACCGCCTGATTAAGCAGGCGCACCCGTCCACCACCATCAACCAGAAGCACGCCTGTATGCAGGTTGGCCAACAGTGATTCCAGTACATATTGCCGCTGCCGACTATTATCCAGCGCTTTGGTCAGATCCTGTTGTGCCTGCTCAATCGCCTCCACATTCATTTTCAGACGATTTGCCATCGTATTAAAGGAGCGTGCCAGAGAACCCAGCTCATCCTGGGAGGATTCGGAAATCACGACATTCAGATCCCCTTCAGTGACGCGTCTGAGTGCATCGGCAAGATCCCCGACCGGCGCGGTTAACCTGCGTGCAAATAGAAGACCAACCAGACCCGCTACCAGTACAACCAGCAGTGTCACAAACAGCATCACATGGGTAAATGTCTCACGGATATTCTGGCGATTATGCTCCAGTTGACGGTAGCTGCGATAATCGGACTCGACCGCACGGGCATTCTGAATCACACCGGCAGGCAGGCGAATCTCAACACGTAACAGACCAATCACTGAGGTCGGGCCAACAATCGGGGCGTAACCCACTGCCACCTCTCCACCATCGCGAGTCAAAAGCTCTGTCGCCACCCTGCCCAGTCGCATGGACAGTTTTGCCGATTCACTCAATGGTTCAGCCTGCAGCGCACTGAGCTCACCCAGCTGCACACCACCAACAAGAAGCTCATTAATATCGAACAATTCGGCTTTCTGCCACCCCTCAACACCTCGAATTCCAGAGAGATAGGTGGTTACAGCACTGTAACCCAGATTCCCCGAGGCAGCCTCAATCAGCGTACTATCGCTGATATAGTTAAGCATGCTGCGCTTCATATCGATCTCAACGCGTTCATAAAAACCCTGCGCCAGATTCAGAGCACGATCCAGCAGGGTATCCACACGCACATCAAACCAGACATCCATGCCTCGCTCGACCATCTGGTTGGCTGCCATCTGAATAACCATGGCCGGAATAAGCAGCATGCCTACCAGAGCAATGACCAGTTTGGCACGCAGACGTGAACCCGGAGGTGGTTCCCGTCGCTCACGAACAAGCTTAATACCGTACTGAATCAGCAGCAGTGATAGAATCAGCATCAGCCCGACATTGACCCACGCAAGCAGGCCCGACTCACCCTCTGCTGTTGGCCACAGAATGACTGTAATCGTCAACAGCGTTAGAGACATCAAGAGCGGGATCAGCCGCATAACACCCAATCGCCTCACGGCAGCGAAAACTCCTGCTGCATGGTGGCATATGCCGGTTTCATCAACTCATTCCACCAGGCATCATTCATTTCACCTGTGTGCAGCTCCACTGATGCACGCATCAGATAAACTGTATTGGCAGTAAGGAGAGTGCGATCCAGAACCGGGAAATGATCAAGATTTGAAAGGAAGTGGCTCACTTCGGAAGCCGTATAGACGCGGCGGGAGATGCCACTGGCCTGATCCTCCAGTAACCAGCTGCGTGACAACAGATCAGGGACCACCCGGCGAACTACCACAATGCCGGCTATACCTTTATTCAGCCAGTACTCCCGGAGTCTGTCGACCTGTACGTTCCATACGGTGGCAACGGGAATGCCATCTTTCAGGGCATGGAAAAAAACTTCATCACTATCTTTTAAGGTGGCAGCACAATAGATGACCTTCTCATCCATCTGCACCTTCAATGTGTCCGTTTCCGCTGCAGATGCAGTTCCACAGACAGCAACAAAAAGAGCTGCCAGAAGCGGGATCACGTTCACCCATCTGCATCGCCAAATACACATCATCAGGCGGCAGTGTAACAGCAGATGGCGACTTGTTCGACGTTAATAATCTGCTTCAGTATCAACCGGATAGATATCTATTGCATGTTTATTTCCCTTAAACATTTGCGGAAAAAGGTGGCTGCAAGGGAGTTTCTTCGATTCATTCTCTGGAAGCTCTTTCAACATCGCCAATATACATGCTAAGGGATGCTGACTGTTTCTCTCACCTGAGCAATAACTGTTCCGACTTTTATTTGCGACGATCATTGCTTGCAGCAGCAACGAAAAAGGCTCCGGCAGATGCCGGAGCCTAATGTCTGACGCGAAACACTAGGGAGGGGAGGGAGGAGTAGCGCCAGACGCGACAAACCGTAGCGAGCTCCATCTAAGAGGTGGGTTAATCATCTGTTAAAAGTTATTCATATTAATGACGAGCAATCGCGAGAGCCCATCCACAACAGGCGGAGAAAAAAACAGAGCCCGCGATAGAGCGGGCCCTGGAGGAGTTCTTAGTAACTGCAGTGGCGCTGTGGCCTATATAAACTGAACCCTTTTCTGCTCAGGTGGGCGCGTCATTCCGACATCAGGTACGCCAGTAAAGGCATTCACACAGCCGGAATAGGTAAGCTCCCAATTATAGCGTATCGACCCAAGTATATAAGCCACAACGCCACTGCAGCTTCTGAAAACAATATACATTTTTCAGCCGAAATAAGCAAGTAAAAGAACGAGGGAAATCAGCCCGCCTGAATCGCTGTCAAGGCGATGGTATAGACAATATCTTCGACGGATGCACCACGCGAGAGATCATTCACCGGCTTACGCAAGCCCTGCAACATCGGCCCGATACTGACGAGATGAGCACTTCGCTGTACCGCTTTGTAGGTGGTGTTACCGGTATTAAGGTCGGGAAATACAAACACGTTAGCCTGACCTGCCACCTGACTTTTCGGTGCTTTGCTTTTGCCCACCGAAACAATGGCTGCGGCATCATACTGTAGTGGCCCGTCAACAATCAGATCCGGCCTGCGCTCTCGGACCATGGCAGTAGCCTGTCGCACCTTATCCACATCCAGCCCTGCTCCTGATTCACCTGTGCTATAGCTGATCATCGCCACCCTTGGCTGCAGACCAAAACGACTGGCTGAGTCCGCACTCTGAATAGCAATATCAGCCAACTGACTGGCATCAGGATCAGGATTAATGGCGCAATCACCATAGACCACTACCTGATCGGGCAGACACATGAAAAAGATGGAGGAGACCAGCTCAGCGGATGCACTGGTGCCGATCAACTGAAAGGCCGGACGCACTGTATTAGCGGTGGTATGCAACGCACCTGAAACCAGTCCGTCAACCTCATCCATAGCCAGCATCATCGTGCCCAGAACAATTCGAGCCTGCAGCTGATCTTCCGCCATCTGGCTGGTCATCCCCTTATGCTCTCGCAAGGTCACCATCGGTTGAATATATCGCTGCCGCACAGTCACCGGATCAATAATCATCGTCTCATCACTTAACGTGATGCCCTGAGAGGATGCAATCTGGTGAATCTTTTCCGGGCTCCCCAGTAGTATGCAGTGAGCAACACCTCGCTGCTGACACTGATAGGCGGCCATAATCGTGCGCGGCTCTTCCCCCTCAGGCAGAACAATGCGCCGCTTTGACTGAGATGCCTGCTGAATCAGCTGATAACGGAATGCTGCCGGTGAGAGGCGTGGTTTACGCTCAATCGCACAGCGCGCCTTAAGCCAGCCTGCATCCAGATGGTTGGCGACATGATCAACCGCCTGATCGATAAGATCAAAGTCATCAGCCGCCACCTCAGCAGGCATACGAGCCAGCTTTGATGCGGTCTGAAATGAGCTACTCTCCACCAGCAACAGTGGGATACCTGTCCGAAGAGCCTGCTCGCAGAGATTCATCATGCCAAAGCTCGGCCTCAACCCACCGGTCAGCAGAATACCGGCAATACGCACGCCATTCATAGCCGCCATGCATGCTGCAACGAAAACATCGTCACGATCACCGGGGAAGATCAACAACGTATGCGGCTGATAAACACTGTGAATATTGGCCAGCGTGCGTGCGCATAACTCCATACGCTGCACTCGCCGCAACCGCATATCCCCCTCACTGAGCACCTTGGCACCAAGATAGCTGGCGATATCACACATGCGCGGCGCTATTAATGACGGCTGCCATGGAATACATCCAATATTGTAGAATGAGCTGTTGGCTAAGCGACGTCCCATCTCACCACTGGCTTGCAGTGCATCAGGCCTGTCGGAACAGGTTTGCAGTGCATCAGCCTGCAGCACCTGTGACTCCTGATCATCAGGTGCTCCCAGCTGGTTGATAATGATACCGGCCAGCGCGCTACCATTGGCATCACTGAAAGCATTGGCAGTAATATCAATATACTCATCCAGATCAGGTTCTGGTTTACCAACCAGTATCACCTCCGCATCCAGCGCCCGGGCGATGGCAGCATTCAGGCGCGTGGCGTAACCGGCATGTCCATCAGCGACCAATCCCTCGACAATCACGACATCGGTATGGCGAGAACTCTGCTGATAAAGTGCAATCACCTCCTCCATCAGCAGCCCTTCCCTTCCCGATCCCAGCAGCGAGGTGGCCCGTCTGAGACTTATCGGTTGCGGTGCTTTGACGTCGATCATGTGCTCAACCAGACGCGTTGAGCGTTCCGGGCCCTGATCACTATCGCGCAGCTGAGCAATCGGCTTGTAAAAGCCGGCGCGAATGCCGATGCGATCCAGCGCCCGCACCATGCCGAGACTGACTGTTGTCAAACCTGCCCCGGCTCCGGTAGAAACAAGTAGAAATGCGTGACTCATGTGATATTTTCCTCTCGCTTTAACACTTCGTATGCATAACGGGCGATCATGGTCTCCTCACTGGTGGCAATAACCAGAACAGGAACAGAACCCTCAGCCTTACTGATAAAGCCATGCGACGCTCTACCGTGTTGTCTGTTTCTCTCGGCATCAAGTGCAACACCCAGAATGGCCAGTTGTGCCACTGTCTTCTCCCGCACAACTGCCGCATGTTCACCAATGCCACCGGTAAAGACGATGGCATCAATTTGAGGCAACGCGACAGCAAGCCCTGCCAGTGATTTTGCCAGGCGGTAGCAGAAGATATCTACGGCCAACGCCGCCCTCTCATCGCCAGCTTCGGTCGCATCCAGCAAGGTGCGCATATCATTGCTCCGGCCCGATAAGCCCAGAAGCCCGGATTGCCGATTCAAAGCTTCGCTGATCTCTGCCAGCGAAGCACCACTGACTCTGGCCATATACTCATGCAGTCCCGGATCGACATCGCCACTGCGACTACCCATGACTAACCCTTCCAGTGGTGTCATACCCATCGTGGTATCCACACTAATGCCGTTGGCGATGGCCGTAGCACTGCAACCATTACCCAGATGGGCAGTGATCAGATTACAATCATCAAACTCACGGCCAAGTAACAGCGCGGCCTGTTGCGCCACATAGTGGTGACTACTGCCATGAAATCCGTAACGACGCACACCGTAGTCACTGTACCAGCTATAGGGTACCGCATAGAGGCATGCATGGGGTGGCATAGCGTGATGAAAAGCGGTATCAAAAATTGCGATATGGGGAATAACTGGCAGATGTTTCATCGCTGCCTGAATACCCAACAGGTTGGCAGGGTTGTGCAGTGGTGCCAGATGCGAGAGGGACTTGATCTCCGCAATCACAGCATCATCCAGCAGAGTCGGCTTTATAAATTTCTCGCCGCCATGTACAACCCGATGCCCCACTGCGGCAATGCTCGCTCTATCCACGCTGGCAAACAGGATTTCCAGCATTTTCGCCATAGCGACATGATGGTCTGCACCGGCAAGATCAAAGCGTTGTGTTTCACCGGCAACCTTCCAGCTCAGAATTGTACCGGCCTCACCAACTCGCTCAGTCACAGCCTCACTGAGTAGTTTCTCCGACGGCATCTCCACCAGCGCCATTTTGATCGAAGAGCTGCCTGTATTGATGACCAGAACCATTGTATTTGACACTGAAAAATAACTCCGATGATCTATTGAACCCATTAAATCCTAAGGCTACGACTCTGCACTCATCACGTAAATGAACCTGAGCCACCTGACTCAATAATGACACACACCCTACCGGGTTATTACGGCATCGAAATCCAGTCATTTAAGCCGATTTGGGATATGTAGTGTCAGGGCTGATTACTCGGGCTGTCCATGATCCCTCGCCCTTTTGGGGCCATCGCTAAAGCGATTTTGTTCTTCCAGACTTCCTGCCCCGGACGTGGATTACTCGGGCCATCCTTGGCCCTCGCCCCTTCGGGGTCGCCACATTGTGGCGATCTATCCAGCTATCCTGCTGGATAGTCGAACCATGGTTCGCATCCTTAGTTCCACAGTAAACATAAAAAAAGGGCCCGCGAGGGGCCCTTTTTTTATGTTTGGCTGGGGGACGTGGATTCGAACCACGATTGACGGTGTCAGAGACCGCTGTCCTACCATTAGACGATCCCCCAGTGACGGTGGGCGCGCACAATAATGGCATCAATCACGTTCGTCAATTCTGAAAAACAGTTATCCGGCTTTCTCGCTTGAATCTACCCGTGCCGTTGCAACCAGAGCGCCAAAAGCGCCGACCAGTGCACCGCCGAGCAGCAGCGGCAATAACAGCACCCACATATTCAGATCTACCTGCAACATCTCAAGCCACTCGCCGGTGCCCAGTAACAGCGGCCAGAGCAGAATCCAGGCGGCAATACCGGCAATACCACCAAGCAACATACCTTCAAGAATAAACGGCATGCGTACAAACCACTCCTTGGCTCCCATCAGGCGCATCAAATGAATCTCATCAGCTCGTGCCAGCAACATCATGCGCAGGGTGTTGGAGATAATCAGTGCCATCGCAAGAGCCAGAATCAGTGAGGCAAACCAGGCCAGATATTCCGCTTGGGCAATCCACTGGTGGGCCTGTGCCATATCCACTTCACTCTCATTGACCGCGCCGCCATGACGGGTCGCGGCATCTCGAATATCATCAAAGAGAAACTGGCTCTGCTCATCGTTGAGGGAGAGCTCAAAGGTGATAGGTAGTCGGCTCACCAGCTCTTTCTGATTCAATCCGGCATTGTCCAGCCACTCCTGCATCCAGCGGGCAGCCTCCTCCGGTGAAATCTTGCGCAGTGCGGAGATCTGGGGAATCGCTTCAAGTGCGCTTCTCAGTTCAGGTTCCTGACTGGCATTGGCGGTATCAAGATAGACATGAATATGGATATCATCCTGCCAGCCACCAACCCACTGGCTAGCCGCCTGTACACCCAGCCAGATCGCGCCCACCGCCCAGAGTGCAATACAGACAATAATGACCGCCAGCGTCTGTTGAATGCCAAAGGGTGGCACATTAAAGCCACCGGGAAGCCTTGGATTTACCTTATCCGGAATCAATTCAGGCGTACTATTTCTTCTCACAGGTCACCACCGGCCAGAGATCCGGCATGCAGCTGAATCACACGTCCCGGATGCGACTCCAGCAGATGCAGATCATGGGTTGCCATAATAACCGTTGCGCCCTGCCGATTGAGATCCATCAGATAATCGAGCACCCGGCTGGCTGTCTCAATATCAAGGTTGCCGGTCGGCTCATCGGCAATAATAATTGATGGGTTGGCAGTCATGGCACGGGCAATGGCAACACGCTGCTGCTCACCACCGGAGAGTGCTTGCGGATAGGACCAGAGTCGATCTGCAAGGCCGACATACTCAAGCACCTTGCGCACCCGCGGAATCAAGCGTTCGGTTTTCCAGCCCTGCACACGCAATGGCAGTGCTACATTTTCAAACACAGTGCGTGCAAAGAGCAGTTTATGATCCTGAAAGATGATACCGGTGCGCTGTCTGATTTCGCGAATACGCGCTTCACCCGCCTCACGCATATCGATCTGCTGCACACTCAACTGGCCCGATGAGGGGCGCACACCGCCATAGAGCATCTTCATCAATGATGATTTGCCTGCACCACTCTCCCCGATCAGGTAGACAAACTGCCCCTGATGGATATCCAGCGTAACACCGGAGAGGGCCACCTTACCTGTTGGGTAACGTAACATCAGTTGCTGCATCTGTATCTGGGGTTGGTCGTGCGACATGTGGAAACGGTAGCCTGCCAGCCCGCCGCTGTCACCTGCCTGAAGCAGCTGCAACCCGCAATGTAATACCAGCACTCAAGTTGCTGACAAATCAGAGGGCAGCAATCAACATAGGCAGATGCTTATCACCTGCCCCTCATGCCAGAAACCGATCGACATCGAAACTGACATTGAGCTGACGAGTCTCACCTGTAGTCACTGCGGCAGTGAATTTTCACCGCTGTCAGATGAGTCCCAGACCCCTGATCAACGACAACCATGGATATACTCACCCGACCTGTTTGCCTCACCACCATTTTTGAGCACACGTGACCAAACAGAAAATGAAGCAGTGACCATTCACGAAAACACACATAGCGATGAATCTTCTGAACTTATCGCACCGGTAAGAGAGCAGGCCCATCTCTGGCCCTGGTTTTTCACTGCCCTGCTCGTTGTGACATTGGCAGGCATCTGGACCCGGCAAGAGGCGTGGCTGGATAACCGCTGGATGCGCAGTACGCTGATCAACCTGACCCTACCGCTTGAGAACAGAGAGAAAGACTGGCTGATTCTGCCGCAGAGTGTGAAGAGCGAGTGGGTGATTCGTGATGATAACAGCCGGGTGATGGTGATCTCCGGCACTATCAAAAACCTGCTGGCCAGCAGCATGCCCTACCCCGACATTGAGGTCACCTTCTACGCCAACCAACAGCCTGATCGGGCTTTGGCAACCATCAGCCTGCCTATCACCGAAAAACCCGCTGCCAAAAGCATCGTCCAAACACCTTTTGATTTGCCAGGAGCGTTGAATCGTGCAGCAGAAAATAGTCAGACAGAGTTTGTTATTGTTGTTGAATCAGTGCCGGATGGCACGGGTAATTTTACCCTCAGCCTGCGCCTGCGCTAGGCGCCTGTTGACACTAATTCAGATTTTGCAGATCAGAGCCACCGCTTCGCAGGCAATGCCCTCTTTGCGGCCGATAAAACCGAGTTTTTCAGTGGTCGTCGCTTTGACATTGACCTGACCCTGATCAACCAGAAGCAATCCGGCCAGACGTGTTCTCATCACAGCAATAAAGGGGGCGAGTTTAGGTGCTTCAGCCATCACGGTGATATCAACATTACCGATACTCCAACCTTCTTTACATAACAGCGCCACAACTTTTGAGAGCAGCAGCGTGCTGTCTGCATCTTTATATTGGGCATCACTATCGGGGAAATGGTGACCGATATCGCCGAGCGCAGCTGCACCGAGCAGTGCATCGCAGAGCGCATGAATCAATACATCGGCATCAGAGTGGCCTAGCAACCCCATCTCAAAAGGGATCTCCACACCACCGAGCAGAAGGCGGCGATTCTCTGCAAATCTGTGCACATCAAAACCGTGACCAATGCGAATATTCACCTTATCCCCTCCTACCCAGCAACTGCGACTCCAACCAGTGCAGATCCTCAGGCGTGGTTATTTTCCTGTTATTGATATCACCGCGACTGATATAGACATCGAAACCGGCCGCCTCCAGCAGTGAGGCATCATCGGTGTGCAAATGCAGACGCCCCGCCTCAAGCGCCAACGCCTTCTCAAACCATGCTTTACGCGCCACCTGTGGTGTCTGCACAGCTCTTAAGAAGTTGCGATCAGGAGTCTCAATCACCTTGCCATCTGCATCTACCCTTTTGATCGTGTCGGCCACTGCCAACCCAGGCACTGCAGCACCACAGCGCTGCGCCACATCAATCACATCGGACAGCAGTTCAGCAGATGGCAGCGGCCTTGCAGCATCGTGCACGGCCACAAGTTCGATATCATTCGGCAGCGCATTTAATCCCTGCTGCATGGAGAGTGAGCGTTCAGCCCCTCCTGTCACCGGTGGCAAAAGCTGAAAAGGGTAGTTTTGATCTTTGACCAGCTGCGCAAATCGCTCATCGCCTGCAGAGATGACCGGCTGCACCAGCGCGATCCGGGAATCGGCAGCCAGAGAGTCAAGCGTATAGAGCAACAGGGGCCTGCCCAGCACCTCAACATACTGCTTGGCAATCTCGCCACCGAATCTGCTGCCACTGCCGGCAGCCAGCAATAACAGGCCAACTTTCATATTGCCGATTGTCTCTCTTTTACTGGCATGGTCAACTTGGTTAGCATCGCTGCAAATGCCAATCCCGTTGCACTGCTCTGATACATCGGATATAAACCTGCTATCATATCGGTTTGATCCCTGTTTCAAATGAGACAGTAGCCGTTTTAAGGAAGTGAAATGACGTCATCGATTCTGTTTTTTGCCGCTGCTCTGATCACATTGATCGCTGCAGCCATGTTATGGCGTGATGCAAAACAACCTCATGACCGCAAAAACACCAACATCGCCAGCACTATTGCCAGCCTTATGGCTGCCGCAATCGGCGCAAATGTCTGGGCTATTCATCTGCTGGAGTCGGTCACCACCGATGGTATTAACTTCACACTGGCCACCAGTACAGCTGTCTTCACACTGATTGTGCAGATGGTTTACACCTTCGGCATTCTGCGCCACGGTATTCAGGGTTTAGGCCTTTTCCTGCTGCCACTGACTGCCATTCCACTGTTTCTTACCCCTATTCTGCCTGAGGCGCATGCCCCCAACTGGGTACACACCACCTCGCTGCTGGAGACCGGCCACCTGCTGCTGGCACTGATCTCTTATGCCGTGCTGACGCTGGCAGCGATTCATGCCCTGATGCAGATCCTTCTGGATCGGGCGCTGAAGAAAAAGAGGTCATTCAAACTGATTCAGGCACTGCCATCACTGGTAAGCATTGAGCGCCATATGATTGCACAGGTTAAAATGGCAACCGGCCTGATTGCTGTCAGCATCATCACCGGTCTGCTCTGGCAGTGGACCCAGTATCAGCACTTTGCACTTTTTAGTCATAAGGTGCTGCTGGCTGTATTCACACTGGCTGTACTGATTATTCTGCTGATTAAACGCCATCAGGACAGCTGGCCCACCCGCATTGCCAGCCGTGCTGTATTGACTGCTTATGTGCTGTTTATTCTCGCCTACTTCGGCGTCAAACTGATCAACACCTGGATTAACTAACCCCTAACCATGGACATCGCAGACATCTCAATTTCATTCGCAGTAGGCATCCTCTTTTTCCTGCTGTTGCTCTCAGCATTCTTTTCAGGCTCTGAAACTGCCCTGACCCGTGCCCGGCGCGCCAAACTGCGCGTACGACAGGAGCATGGCGATCTGGGTGCAGGTAAAGCCGAAGCGCTCCTTGACCATCCTGAGCGTATGCTCTCCACCATTCTGCTGGGCAATAACTTCGTGAACATCGCCGCTTCGGCGATTGCCACTGCCCTGTTCGTCTCTGAATTCGGTGATGCCGGCATCCTCTACGCCACCATCGCCATGACCGTGGTTGTACTGATCTTTGCCGAGATCCTCCCCAAAACCATTGCTGTGGCCCATGCTGAAGCGATCGCCTGCAAAGTCGCCGGGCCGATGGATATGATTCAACGCGTACTCTCCCCACTGGTTAAGGTGCTGATTGCAATTATCTCCATGCTCAAACGCATCCTGCATATCCCGGACAAAGAAGAGACGCCACTGACCCATAAAGAGTTGGCCAGCATGATTGATATCAGTGCTGAGTCAGGTGTACTTGATCAGGCCCGCGAACAGATGCTCAACAATAGTCTTACCCTGCATGAGGTAGCTGTAAAAGCGTTGATGACACCGCGCCCGAACATGCACCTTCTGGATGGCACCTTAACGGTAGGCAAGGCACTGCGCGAAGTATCCAAAGCCCCCCACTCCCGCTATCCGGTATACCTTAATGAGCAGGATAATCTGATCGGCATTGTACATCTGCGTGATCTGCTTAAGCTGAAACATCCTGAAGTCAGCCTCAGTGATGCACTGATCTGGAAAACCCCCTCCTATATTCCGGCCAATAAGAATGCACTGGCTCAGCTGTTTGATTTTCAGACCAACCATCAGCATCTGGCCATCGTTGTGGATGAGTTCGGTGATATTGAAGGACTGGTTACCCTTGAAGACATCATTGAAGAGATTGTCGGTGAGATCCATGACGAATCGGATGTGCCGGCCCAGATGGATATGTGGGCACAACCCGATGGCAGCCTCGTAACCGCTGCCACCGTGGCCCTGCATGATATCAATCAGGCCATGGACAGTGATCTGCCTGAAGAGGGTGCTATCACCATTGGCGGACTGATTGTTCAGATTCTCGGCGATGTGCCCGAAGGCCGGCTCTGCCTGACTATTGCTGATGTGCAGGTTGAGGTACTCAGTGTTAAGGGCGACTGGATTAAACGGGTTCGCATTGTAAAAACTCCAGTCAGTGAGTGAACTCCAAAACCATTAATCTACAACTTAACCACTATGGAATAAATTCCATAGGTTCGCACAGCCAATACGCAGACGATTGAAATCGTCAAAGCCGCGTTTTGGCTAACCGCGTGCAAGAGTCAAAAACTATAAAGGCACTGTGCTACGCACAGGCTTGCAATGAAATTGCATAGTTTTCAACAAGCGTACGGCGACAATAAAAAAAGGCCCCCGCAGTGGAGGCCTTTTTTTGCATCTCTAATGACTGCTTAATGCAGTGACTTCAGATAAGCCGCCACATTTTCAGCATCGCTTCCACATACATTCTGCTTGGACATCTTGGTTTTTGCACCGCTATTGCCGGTCAATTCTTTGATGGCGGATTTAGAATTGCATACCCACGCCGCCAGTTTCGCCTCATCCCAGACAAATGTTGCGCCTTTAAGATCGCTACCATATTTACTGAATCCAGCGACCTTACCTGCTGTTTTACCGTAAATTCCAAACAGATTAGGGCCAACCTTATGGCTGCCACCAGCATCAAAGCTATGGCACGCCTTACACTTACCGACCTTGCCTGCACCCGCAGCTGCATTGCCGGAGCTGGTGGCTACTGCACTGGCCGCTGCTGCCTTGTCTGCTGCTGCCTTGTCTGCTGCTGCCTTGTCTGCTGCTGCCTTGTCTGCTGCTGCCTTGTCTGCTGCTGCCTTGTCTGCTGCTGCCTTGTCTGCTGCTGCCTTAGCTGCTGCTGCCTTAGCTGCCGCTGCCTTGTCTGCCGCTGCCTTAGCTACTGCAGCATCACTGTCAGCCGTCATCTTATCCATTTTAGCTTTTGCATCATCAACCATCGTGTCGCCAGATGCCACGACATCTGCTGATACCTCTTTAGCTGTCTCTGCCACTGCATCTACGGTTTCATCTGCAGCTTTGGCAACCTCTTCCACCACCTTGGTGATCTCTTCTGACACTGCCATTTCATCAGCCTGCTCTTCAGCCTGTGTCATGGGTGCAGGTGGCTGCTCTTTTTCAGAAGAACAACCGCTTATCGCCACACCCAGGGCAATACATAACATTAGAAAATATCTCATCATCTCTCCTTGTGTTGCATCTCTTCAGAGTAGTATAGAGAAGTTTAGTGATTTAGAAACCATTCCTGACTTAGAAAGAGAGAAGAAACAGAATCGCCAACGCACTCAGTGCAATAGGAACTTGCAGGGCAAAGAGAACATCTTCCCATGAGTGCTCCTCTTTATAATGTTTTGTGTAGTCTTCAAGATTAGATAGTACAGACATATCATCCTCCTTTTCACTGTTCTCACCGAACACCCCGGATTCTGCGGGTCACACTTTTCCCATGCCGTGAGTTGAATCACCACTAGCCAAACCTGTGTCAAAACAGCGCTACAGATAAAGAAAAAGGCCACGATCTCTCGCAGCCTCACCTCTAAACTACCGATTTATATACACCTTAGAACACCTTCTGCCAATCCTATGGTGCCAGGCATCGCATCGGATATTGCCTGGCCAAATCAATCAGCCGCTGAACCCTTATCAGGCTGCAGGAAGAGGTAGGTAATGCCTGCACTGATGCCAAGACCGGTACTTCCTTCAATAACCGGCTGCAGAGATATGCTTTTATCATTACCTCCGATCAGCACCTGTGCACCAACACCTGCTCCGACAGTTACTGAAGCGCCACCACCGACATATTTACCGGCCAGTTTATAACTTCCAACTTTTTCAACTGCCAGGACGGTGTATACCAGATGGGTTTCACGATCAAATCGCATATCGATACCCAGTCCCACACCGGTTTCGCCAACATAATTTTCAACGCCGCCACCACCTGTCGCACTGAAGCTACACTTCACATCTGTAGTGGAATGAATAATCAGGCTTATGCCCGTATTGGGCTGGGTGATACAGGTTAATACACCAATTTTTGCTCCCGACTTGGTTTCCCCAGCCTGAGCCTGAAATGAAAGCGAGAACAGCGCTATCAGGGTGATCATTGTGGCTACTAATTTATTATTTTTCATATCTGACTCCTATCTATACAAGCCATCTATTTATTAGATGGCATTATTAGTATAGACGATAAAGTCCCAATATTTTACATCGCTTTTTCCAATCAGCTTATTTCAGAATGGTATTGGGTAGGGAGAAGCGGTAGGTCAGTCCCAAACCTGCAGAGTAGGAGCTTAATCGCAGGCTCTTCGGGTAAAGGTTCAGTTTATGGAGTGATACTGTTTTGCCCAATTGCGCATAGAGCGCAAGGTGGTCACTTAGCGTTAAATTAACCCCGATTGTAGGTTTAAACACCATGCCATGAACGTCTGCACCAGCCAGAATCTGCATGAAACCCTGCAAGCTGTTAGTCGCTGAGAAGTCAGTCTGAACACCCAATCCGGTTAACATTTGCCCATAACCCGGATAGCCTAAAAACTCATTGTATGCGACGTTCGCCTGCATTGGGATATAGAAGTAATCATTGAGAATATAATCAAACTGAATCGATAACATGTTTATATTGTTATGCCTGTTATTGCCAACCTGAACATCAAATTCGGTCTGTTGAAATAGGTTAAAGCGGAAGCCTCTAAACTCCCGCTCTTCGACTGAACTGGACCTCTGCGGGTGATTCTCGCTGCCGGAGATGTGATAGTTTACAGCAGCGCCGAGGGTGAAGTTTTTAGAGGAGCCCTTGGGTGCAAACAGATAACCACCGGACAGAGATACTCCAAGCTCGCTGTTCAACATGTATTCCAGCGAAAGTTTAGGATAAACAAGCAGCCCGGGGCCGGTATCAATTTCAGCAGGCGCATAACCTCCTGAGCCGACACCAACCTGACCATAAATATTGATGCGAGATGACACTGGCAACCTGTAACCCAGCCCGCCTAACACCTGATTATACAACGGGATGCCACTGTAGCCGATATCAGCTGCAAAAAGCAGATAATGATTTTCAGTCAGGAAATGGGAAAACTGTAGGGAGAAGGCGTTAATGGTTTTCCTGGATGTGCCTTGAGGTTTAATCTGGAAAATATTGTTCAGTTCAAATGTTAATATGTTTTCTCCGGATTCAGCAGAGCCCCAGTCAGACTCGAACCTGCTGCCTGCATCCGCATATGAACCAATCATGTATGAAACCGGTTTTTGAACAAACAGATTAACTTGCGAGTGATTTATCAGTGAATTCAAGAATCGAAAGTGGCTGTAGTTTACCCCGGCAGAGAAACCGTTAAAGTCGTAACCCACACCTGCGTAGCTTTTGACAAATCCGCCCGTACCGGAGAGTTGCCTGCTCTGCTTTACAGTCGAACCACCACCACCGCCACCAAGTGAGAGACCGGCATCGACAAATAGATCCCCGAATATTTTACGCTGCGCATGGATGGTTGTGTCAAAAGCCATAAAGCCGCCGTAATTACCCTGAACCAGCGGCGCATGAACGCCTATACCAAGGTAGAGCCAGCTATTGAGTTGATGCAGATAGTGTACACCAATCAGATCAAGCGATTGAATGCCCGGAACAGGAATCACTTCATAATCAAGCGTGATCAGCCCCTTTGCCTGTGTAAGAGGAGTGCTTTCAGCTGCCTCTTTCTTATCCACATTATCCAGAGCAGCTTCAGAAACCGTTTGGACCTGTTGTGCTGCAAACGAAACTTCTGCGCAGATAAAAAGCGGGATAAGCAGAAGGAGAGGTAAAAGGATCTTATTTAATCTAGAAAATTGGATAACCACTCTCCCTCAAGCATGCCAGATTGAGAATCGACATTATCGTCTCACCTATCAGGTAGCAAATGATTAACGATACAATGATGAAAACAACGGCCTCACGCCTCGACCATACCGATTCCCCACCCAGAGGAATCCCACTGATATCAAGCATCACCAACAAATACGTGCGTGCCTGAAAAGAAAAAAGGACCCGCATTTCTGCGAGTCCTTTTTAAGATGGCGCTCCCTGAGCGATTCGAACGCCCGGCCTTCTGATTCGTAGTCAGATGCTCTATCCAGCTGAGCTAAGGGAGCCTACTTTCCCTCCGTTTCCGAAGGGGGCCGAAAGGTAATGCCTTTCAACCAAACTTTCCACCCCGAATCGTCCATACCGAACAACTCGGGAAACTTCTCATAAAGCCAGCCGCGATAGTAACCTTTACCATCTCGACTTACCTCTACGAAGGCGGCGGGATTATGCACATTTTCATCGTTCAGAAAAGCTCTATTTTGAACTCTCAATCCCGATGCCAGACCCAACAGCCGGATATCCCAACCATTTAGCTCTGCGGCTCCGCCTAACGCCACGACTGTACTATGCTGGCGCGTTGTTGCTTTCTCCAACCAGATGAACTCAGCATGTCCATTTCTCGACACAGCCCACTCAGGAACCGCCTCGTGATTCTGACCTGCATGCAGATCTTCCGGCTTCTCCAGTGGCAGCTGCCACTCGATCTGACTTGCCTTCTCCTGTTCGCATCCGGAGATCAACAATGTGACTCCAAGCATAACAGCAACAGAGAAGATCGGACGAATCATCGACATAGCACGTCTCTTCATCTTCTCCTCCGTTCTTCCGACACCATTACAAACAGTGGCTAGGCATTTGGGCGACTGGCGGAGAGAGAGGGATTCGAACCCTCGATAGGTTTTAGCCTATACACCCTTAGCAGGGGCGCGCTTTCGGCCACTCAGCCATCTCTCCGTTGGGTCGTCGTCCCATCGTTGCAGATATGCCAAGCGCATATCATAACGATAAATGGCGGAAGGGGTGGGATTCGAACCCACGGTAGGTTTCCCTACGCCGGTTTTCAAGACCGGTACATTCGGCCAGCTCTGTCACCCTTCCGTATTTATGAACCGGACTTTTAGCCAATTTCCAAGCCCGGAATTTCAGGTGCGGAAAGATAGCATGGAGTTTTGAGATGGCAATGGCATTCATGCAGTAATAATTATCTTACCTAAATTGCTGTTTTAACTTAACAGATGCCCTCTTCTTGTCTTAGAGTAGCTGCATTAATATCCTCACAGGTAGATCAACAGGAGATAATGTGGTCCGCAAAGTCCAACGAAATGACCCCTGCCCCTGCGGCAGCGGCAAGAAATATAAAAGATGCTGCCAGATCAAAGAGAACGCTATTGCCTCTGGCCGCGCCAATCGCCGTCGCGGCATTCAGATTGCACTGGGATGGGTCAGCCACGCTTATGAAGAACCGATTGCCAACTGGGTAGATGATGTCTGGCTTGAGGGGCTGAGTGAAGATCAGCATGGCGAGATCGGCTCTGCTCATCCGGCAATCCGCAGTATCCATGATGTTAACCTTCTCGAATACCTGACGGCTGAAGGAAGCCTTGAAGGTGTCGAAGGCGAAAATCGCCCACTGCAGCTTATTCTCAGTGCCGATATTGGCCTTGATGATGAGCAGAAAGCCTATCTCAGCCAGCTGGCTGAACGCCCACTACAGCTTTATCAGATCAGTGATGTGCAGATGAATAAGAGTTTCAGTATCAAGTGCTACCCGGATAACGGCTCTGAAGAGATCACCATTGCAGATGCATCATCAAGCACCATGTTTGATGTCGGTGATACCGTGGGTCTGCGCCTGATGCAATCAGAGGACACCTGGGAGACCTCAGGTGCGATCTACCATATCCCCGATGAGTATGTTGAAGGGTTACTGACTGAACTGGAAGCGGCTGGTGCAGAGGGCTACAGCAAGACCCTGGCCCACTACTGGCTGGAGCTGGTTGCCCAGCACGTCTGATGTTAAAGCTTTAAAATCACAGCATAAAAAAGGCGGCTCAGATGAGCCGCCTTTTTTAATTCAATCTGTCCCGTCCTGAAATAAGTTGACACAAAAAGGACTTATTATGGGAAAGGAAGAAACAGCAAGGCGCAGACGAAGTCAGCGTGATTATACATTGGGCTTTAAATTGAGCATTGTCGAACAGGTTGA
>NZ_VWNC01000011.1 GCF_013387455.1 Mariprofundus sp. NF | reverse complement strand
TCAACCTGTTCGACAATGCTCAATTTAAAGCCCAATGTATAATCACGCTGACTTCGTCTGCGCCTTGCTGTTTCTTCCTTTCCCATAATAAGTCCTTTTTGTGTCAACTTATTTCAGGACGGGACACGGGTAAGAAAAAAAGGGCAGCGATTTCGCTGCCCTTTTTTTTGCACTAACCGATGAACTACACTGATTACTAATCCAGCTGCTCCCGGATAACCCTGCTTAAATAGCTGATTGGGCAGGGTTTATTCAGAACCACTTCACGACTACGATCCAGCTGTGATGTCAAAGCACCTTTAGAGTCATATCCTGTCAAATAGACCACTTTCACTCTGGGATCAATGGCTCGCATCTCTTTTACAGCCGCAGGCCCACTCATAATTGGCATCACCACATCCATCATCACCAGATCAACTCTGCCGGGATTGGCTGTAAAGCGTTCAACGGCCTCTCTGCCTTCGCTTGCCACAAGCACCTGATAACCCAGATTCATCAAAATCGACTTGTTTGTTGTTCGCAGTTGCACATCATCATCCACCAGCAGGATTGTTTCGCCTCTGCCTTTGTGAATATCATCATCGTTATGATCAGCATGGCTTACATCCCCCTCATCTAAAGGCAGATAGACCCTGAATCGACTGCCTTCACCGACGCTGCTTTCAACTTCCACAACACCCCCGTGATCCCTGACGGAGCCATAAACCATCGCCAACCCCAATCCCGTTCCTTTACCCACATCTTTGGTGCTAAAAAACGGATCAAACAGGCTAGGCAGGTTCTCATCAGGAATTCCCTCACCATTATCCTGAACCTCAATCACGGCGAAATGTTCACTTTTTATCTCCGGATGCCGTTCTTTAAAATCAACATCAGCGTCAAACTCCTCCAGTGTAACAATAATCTCCGGAGCCTCACTGCCATGCAGGGCATCACGTGCATTATTCACCAAATTAAACAGAATCTGTTGCAGTTGGGTAGAGTTGGCGTTAACAGACAGCTCATCACAGTTGATTCTGGTAGTGAATTGGAGATTCTCCTCCAACGCTCTGCCTACCAGCTTGTTGGCCTCTTTAAAGAATGGCACAAGCGAGAATCTCTTTTTGCTCACCTCCTCCTGACGGGCAAAGGTAAGAAGCTGTTTGATCATATCAGCAGCTCGAAAGCCTAGTTCATCAGCAGATTCAAGCGATTTGTTAACCATTTCAGAATCATCTGATGAGTGTCTGGCCAGATAGATCGAGCCCAGCATGGCGGCAAGAATATTATTAAAATCGTGTGCGATACCGCCAACCAGTGTGCCGAGCGCTTCCATCTTCTGGGCCTGGCGAAAATTCTTTTCACTCTCGTTCAGCTCTGCTGTTCTCAGCTTCACCAGCTCCTCAAGATGGAGGCGATACTGCCTTAACTCCAGATGGGTTCGAATTCTGGCATGCACCTCATCAATATCGAATGGTTTGGTGATATAATCAGCTCCGCCAATGGCAAAACCGCGCACCTTTTCAATGGGTTCATCCAGGATACTGAGAAATATAATGGGGATATTGCGCCCCTTCTTATCAGCCTTGATATGCTGACACACCTCGTAACCATCCATGCCAGGCATCTTGATATCCAGCAGAATAAGGTCGGGTGAGTTGGTACTGTTGACGATTTCAATTGCCTTCTCTCCACTTTCGGCTACCTGCACGCGATACTCGTCTGAAAGTGCAGAAATCAGTCCATGTACATTTTCCGGCATATCATCAACCACCAGAATTCCGGGAGAAGTTTGTGTCATCTTCTCCTCATCGATTCCAAATACCAATGGCGTTCTGCGATAGTGTTTCAGTTCAAGCTGTGTAAGCACACGCCTTTTAAGCAGATCAGCATTCACAGGTTTGGTGATATAGTCAGCTGCCCCCAGATTCAAGCCTCTGGCCTCATCCGTAGCCTCCGCCAGTGCGGTAACAAAAATAACCGGAATCATTGCTGTTACAGGATCACTCTTAAGCCTCTTGAGCACCTCATAGCCATCCATGCCCGGCATTTTGATGTCCAGTAGGATCAGATCAGGCTGAGGTTCATTTGCCGCAAGCTCCAGCGCCTTTACGCCATTGGTCGCAACAAGAAGGGAGTATTGATCTCGTAATACATTCATCATGCCATGCAGGTTTTCAGCCACATCATCAACAATGAGTATTCTATATTTTTTATCCTTGTTCTCACTCATCTCCAGCCCCCTTTCTGCTTACCTTCTCATCCTCACCAACTTGCTCGCGCAACCTCTCGAGCTGCTTGAGAACGCCATCAATCTCAAACAGCTCCATGCTGGCGCTCATCTCACCTACTGCTTGCTCTATGGCCGTCCCGGCGACTCCAGCACGAATTTTACCCAATAGATCTTCTGCAGCACCCACATCACTCTCTAGCAGAATTTTCAATGCTGCGAGCTTAGCTAGCAGCTCTTCCCTCTCCATCACATCTGCAGCCAGCGGCTGTTCAGATGCTGGCATGGTCAAGCCATCGATTTCATCCATGGTTTGCTGAAGCAACATACGCATTTGTTCAAACTGTTGAAGTTCAGGTGTTTTCCCATCTTTGAGCAATAGATCAATTTCAGTTGCGCTATCAAACAGTGCATCTGCTCCGAGTGCACCAAACACACCCTTGATGGCATGGCAAAAATCCTCAGCAGCCTGCATCCTCTTGCTGTTGACCAGTTGTTGTAATTTGTCCACAGCATCGGGATAGCGTTCACGGAAGCGTTTCAGCTGCTTGCGGTAGGCTTGCGGTTTGCCTCCAATGCGTCGGATTCCCGCTACGGCATCGAAATGCGAGAGGTTCATCAGATCGGCAGGATAGTCGGAGAGTTCTGTATCAACAGCGCTATCAGCAGAAGCCGATATAGCTTTATCTGTCACCGGCAGCCACTTGCTCAACGCCTGAATTAAACGCTCCGGCGAAACCGGTTTGGTGATGTGATCACTCATGCCCGCCTGCAGACATTTTTCCGCATCTTTTGCCATCGCCATGGCAGTCATCGCTATGATCGGAAGATCAGCAAAGCGCTTATCTCCTGACTCATCCAGCAAAGCTCGAATTTCCTCTGTTGCCTGCAGTCCATCCATAACTGGCATCTGGATATCCATTAACACGCCGTCATAGGATTGTTTTTGCACCATGGCAACCGCTTCTTCTCCATTAACTGCTTCATCCACGCTTACATTCATACTCTGCAAAAGCTCTGTGGCGAATTCACGGTTGATGTCGTTATCCTCGACCAGAAGCAAATGTGCCCCAGCGAAGCCATGTGAGTCCAGCGAACGGTTATCTTTCACCTGTTGTTTACCCGACTCAAGAATACGACCTCGGCCCAGAACGGAGAGCGTTGTGTCAAGCAATGTAGATGGTGAGACCGGTTTAAGCAGAAACCCATCCACGCCGGCCTGTTTAGCCAGATTCATCACCTCTTCGCGACCGAATGAGGTAACCATCACCACTTTTGGCTGCGGCTGAATATTGCAATCGGCATGGATACGTTTGGTCGCCTCATCACCGTTCATGCCGGGCATCCGCCAATCCATCAACACAATATCAAATGGTTTGGCGGTACTGTTTTCCAGTTTTTCAATGGCCGCACTGCCACTATTCACGATTTCAGTATCGATATGGAAGAATCGTAACATCTCGCTAAGGATTTCAGATGAGGTCTCATTATCATCGACCACCAGTGCACGCACCCCTTTAAGTAATGGCCCCGCCTGTTCGGCCAGTTCATGACGATGAACCTGTGCCTGCAGGGAAACAGCAAGCTTCACTGTAAAGCAGAACGTACTCCCCTGATCTGGCACAGAATCCTCAATCCAAATACGCCCCCCCATCAACTCAACCAGCAGCTTACTGATCGCCAGGCCAAGGCCTGTGCCTCCGAATTGACGGGTGGTGCTCTGGTCAGCCTGGGTGAATTTATTGAACACCAGTTTCTGCAATGCTGGCGTCATACCAATGCCTGTATCGCGTACTGCAATCTGCAACGTCATGCTCTTTTTCGTCGATTTCAGGCAGTGGAATGAGAGCTCCACCTCACCCGCATCCGTAAACTTGATAGCATTACTGCACAAATTAAGTAGCACCTGCCCCAGTCGTAGTGGATCACCTATCAGTGTGATCGGGATATTGGCATCATAGCGAATGAGGAATTCAACCCCCTTCCGCTCAGCCTGAAAGCCGATGGCATCGGTTAACTGCTCAAGCACGCTATCGAGAGAAAATTCAATCGACTCAACATCCAGCTTACCTGCCTCAATTTTAGAGAAATCAAGGATGTCGTTGATAATAGAGAGCAGAGAGTTGGCTGCTCCCTGTGCCTTGGCGAGATAATTATGCAATGCCGGTGGCATCTCGGATCTGAGGGCAAGGTAGAGCATACCCAGCACAGCATTCATCGGCGTACGCAACTCATGCGACATATTGGCCAGAAAATCAGCTTTTGCGCGCGTTGCTTCTTCGGCCTGCTCTCTGGCATTCTCCATCTCCAGCATAATTTCACGCTCTCTGGAGATATCCTCAACAACCATCACAACGCCTTTACTCAAGTCATCATGATCGAGCGCATGAATACCCGAGCGGGCCCAGAAGCGGGAACCATCTTTACGCACAGCCCATCTCTCGCAGCGATGAGTCTTATTGATGCCTAACTTCTGATACACCTCCTGATCAATGCGGGCGTAGATTTCATCATCCTCATACCACATACGTGTGGAGAGCCCCACCTGTTCACCCGGTTCGTAACCGTACATCTCATCCATGCGACGGTTACAACTGATGATGACTCTATTGTTAATCATCGCAATGCCGGCACTGGCTGAATCGAAGATGGCATGCATCTGCATATTGGCCTGCTCAATCTGCCCTTTTGATTTTTCCATCTCCTGCATGATTTCACGTTCTTTGCTGATATCCTCAATGACCGCCACAATCCCTTTGCTCAGATCATTATGATCAAGTGCATGAATGCCAGCCCGGGCCCAGAAGCGGCTGCCATCTTTGCGTACAGCCAGTGTCTCGCTGCGATGGGTCTCATCAATGCTTATTTTCTCATACACCTCCTGCCCGATTCGGGCATAGGTCTCATCATCGGCATACCAGATACGTGTGGATTGCCCCACCTGCTCACCCGGTTCGCAACCGTACATTTCATCCATGCGACGATTACAACTGGTGATCACTCTGCCTTTAATCATTGCGATTCCGGAACTGGCCGAATCGAAAATGGCAAGCATCTGCATATTGGCCTGTTCAAGCTGATCTTTGGCCTTTTCAGCCTCATCCCTTGCGGCCTGCGCCAACCGTTTCTGTTGGTTTATCTTAAAGTTCCAGACCAACACACCCAGAATAATCAGCACAAAAGCCAGCACCAACTTCCAAATCAAAGCGTAGTCTGTGATGGCTTCATATTTGACGTTGACCCACTTCTCGGAAATCTGCTTGCGCTCTGCCTTACTGATGGTGGCCAGTCCTTTGTTGATCATGCTGGTCAGTTCCGGCCAATCCTTTCTGACTGCAAAATGGAGATTGCCAGCCTCAGGGGAGACCGCACCGGCAACCTTGAGATTAGTCAGATTCATTTTCCGAATCCAGTACATCGCCGATGCCAGATTACCCACAAACACGTCATTTTTACCCTTGGAGACAGAGAGAATAGTCTCCTGCAACGTCGGGAATATTTCCGGAACGATGGCTGAGTGATCTCTAAGGTAGCCTTCGTGCGAGCTGTTGGCCTGCACAGCAACCCGCTTATCTTCGAGATCACTTAAATCCACTACGAAGGGCGCATCCGAACGGGCAATGGCTACCCGGTAGTATTGAATATATGCATCGGAGTAATCAAAAAATTGTTTACGCTCCTGGGTGAGGCCGATACAGGGCAACACGTCTAACTCTCGGGCTTTGGCCTTGGCCACAGCATCTTTCCATCCGCTTTGATGGGCAATCACCATATTCGTTCCGAGGCGCTCATTAAGCAACTTGATATAATCGGAAACCATGCCGCTGTATTGACCAGCCTCATCAATAAATTCGAACGGGATAAATTCAGGATCGATACCCAGTCGAATGATGGTATGATCTTTTATAAAGGCTTTTTCGTTTCTGCTCAGCTGAATAGTCTTCTCTGCTGCCTCAACAGACTTGCTCCAGTTCTGCAATATCTGCTGGTGCCTATGCTCGGCCATGGCGCTCAATGCTTCATCCAGCATAGCTGTCAATTCAGGCCAGTCATCACGCACTCCCATAGAAAAACCCTGAACGGGTATCTCCACAAAACCGGAAAGACGCAAGGTGGTCAAGCCGAACTCCTTGATTTTGTAACTCATGGTGCCTGCATCGGCTATCATCGCCACGGCTTTTCCCGCCAACACAGCGTTCAAGCCCTCAATCACCGTGGTTACATAATAGGGTTGAATATCCGGCTGCCGCTCAAGCACCTGTTTGCTGGCAGCATAATCTTTAACCAACACCACTTTTTTACCCGCCAGATCGGCAAGCGCCTGTGCCGAAACAACCCCGGTTGGCGACATAATTGCCAGCTGATAGCGTATATAAGGAGCCGTGAAGGAAAGATATTTTCCACGCTCCGGCGAGGCCGTTACAAGAGGCAGTAAATCAATCTGTTTATCTTTGGCATGGTTCAAAACTTCAGACCAACTGAGGCCCGTTACAACTTCAAACTTAACACCCAAGACCTTTGACAGCTCTTTGAGATAATCACTGGATATACCGCTATGTTTATTGTACTGATCAACAAATTCGTAGGGTGGAAAGTCGGCATCCACACCCACCCTGATCACAGGATGCGCTTTCAGCCACTGCTTCTGCTGAGCCGTCAACAAGGGCATGCTCACGATTTCCCTTGCGGCGAGTGCTACTCCCCCCCATTTTTTGACAAGCTGCTGCTTTTCGCGAGGCGTAATCGCTTCCACTGCCTTATTCATCACCGACAGAAGTTCGGGATTGTCATCTCTGATATGAAACCGCATAGCTGAAACATCAGAATCAATATAGACCGCCTCAAATTCATCCAGAAAACCACTGTTGATGAAATAGGCTGCTGTCTGATATGAGTCAAGCCATGCATCCACCTCACCTGTCAATACAGCATTCAAACCATCCTTCACCGTTTCGTAGTAGACAATCTCATTGTTCTGTAGCGCATCTATCTGAATCCAGTCGGGATTCACCCCTTTATACATGGCGATCTTTTTACCTGTGAAATATTCGAAAGAAAATGGTTTTTCGACAGCCCCTTTTTTAACAAAAAGCCCCAGATCAATTGAGGCATAAACGGATGAGCTTAGGTATCTTGAGTCGTTTCCTGGCTTAATAAAATAGGCAGCTGCCTGAATCTCGTTTTGCTTCATTCTTCTGATTAATTCGGAGTCATGCACTGCTTTGATTTCAAACTTGATGCCCAGTTTCTTCCCCAGTGCTTTCACCACATCAATCGTGACGCCATTGGCCTCCCCTGCCGCATCTATATAACTGTATGGCTCAAGATTGGTTGGAACCAACAACTCGATCATCGGAGCTGTTTTAAGCCAATCTCGTTCTGCTTCAGTTAAGTGCAATGATGTAATATAGGCGCTGTTTTGAGCAAACAGGTGAGCTGAAAACCCCGTAACCAGAAGGCAGCAGAACAGGGTAGAGGATAAAAGCCGAA
The DNA here is from genome assembly GCF_013387455.1 of Mariprofundus sp. NF. Classification (NCBI taxonomy): domain Bacteria; kingdom Pseudomonadati; phylum Pseudomonadota; class Candidatius Mariprofundia; order Mariprofundales; family Mariprofundaceae; genus Mariprofundus; species Mariprofundus sp. NF. Next base: position 57,213 of record NZ_VWNC01000011.1, on the reverse strand, counting down.
TAAAAGAGCTGGCACGCATGGCATTACTATAGACCATTTTGCTAAGTATCAGCAAAGATTAGATCCCCCCCCCCTCTCTCTTGAGATTAATATTATTCATGGAGATTACAAACGTAACTGAATCATCTTTTGGAAACCAAATAACGCTTGAACATCCATATTCCCTCGTAATGTTGTCTATCCATTATAGACAGGAATGCCCGTATCCACCACTTGAAATAAAAAAGGCCCCCACTTGCGTGGAGGCCTTTTCATTTTTTCGACTGTGAAGTCTGGACTTACTTGTGTGCGCCCACTTTTTCACGCCAGTCAGCGCCGTAGATCTTGTCGGCGTCAGCTGGGAATGAATCGAATGCACGTGCGAACTCGTTATGAGTCTTAGCGTATTCGATTGGGTCAGTACCGGATGTCCAGCACTCGTATGCCTGGCTAAGAGACTTAGCACCAGCAGCAGGGCTGTCGATGTGGCCGAATGAACCACCACCACAAGTGTTGATCACGTTGCCATGGCCAAGGTTCTCGAAGAAACCTGGCAGACGCAGTGCGTTCATACCACCGGAGATGATTGGAGCAGTTGGCTTCATGCCATACCATTTCTGGTTGAAGTAGTGACCCATGCACTCGTCACGCTCAAGCATGTATGCAAGAACAGTCTCGTTGCCGTGGCCTTCCATCTTACCGTAGCCCATGGTACCAGTGTGGATACCAGAAGCGCCTGAAAGACGGGAGATCTTCATGTAGCAGAGTGGATCCATGCCCATTGGGGATTTATAAGAAGTCAGAGCGCCATGGCCAGCACGATGGAAGTGCAGGAATGTGTCTGGGAATGCACGACGTGCAGTGGTAACACCAGCAGGACCAGTTACGAAACCATCAATCAGGAATGCAACATGCTTTTCGTTACCGTATTTAGCGAAGGACTCAAGGATGAAGTCACCACGTTTGATGCACTCAGTATGCCAGTCAGCTGTAGCATTGGCAGAGAAGATCTTAGCCTGGCCAGTTTCCTGCTGTACACGATCCATGGTCTCAGCAACCATAGGGATAACAGTTTCCATTGGGCAGAACGGCTGATTAGCCTGAGGCTCATCATTCTTGATGAAGTCGCCGCCAAGCCAGAACTGGTAACATGCCTTAACAAATGGCTCAGGACGCAGACCCAGTTTAGGTTTGATGATAGTACCGGAGATGTAACCACCGTTTTCACGTGGACGACCCAGAACTTCCCACATATCAGCAATGCCAGTACTTGGGCCATCAAATTTCTTGATCATGCACTCAGGAACCATGAAGTCGAGCATACGCAGACCATCATGATCGCCCATGCCCTGGTTGTTACCCAGAATCAGTGACCACATGTGTGACACATTGAAGTGACCATCACTCAGGTTCGGGTCAAACAGAGGGACCGGGTAAGCGATTTTCATCAAACCGCCGCCTTTGACAGGGTCATCGCCAAATGCAGTTTCATCAATTTCATATACCAGTGCATCTACGCCACGGGTAAAGTCATCTGTAGTAGATACTTCAACGTTTGTACCTGTTGAAGATTCAGCTGCAACGTGAGCAGCTACTTCCAGGAAGCCATAGCCTTCGGCTGGAATAAGTTTATAAGCAACAAGCAGATGCTGGCCGCCTGCGATCAGGTCGTCTTCATTGAGACTGAGATCGGCGTAACGATTCGATTGATCCATTAGAGTGTACCCTCCAAATTTTTTTATATAAAGGAAGCTTGAAGCCCCCCTCCTTCGCGGTAGAGCACTTTAGTCCTCTTTGGCGACGTTGTGAAGTATAGAAGTGGGTTCCATAATGTAAAATCAAAGGTTATGATGCGCAGTATAAATTTTACTTATAGGTAGGTTTTATGAACATTACCCTGAAGCAGTTGAAGATACTCGAAGCGGTCGTTGAACATAATAGTTATACCGATGCTGCCAAAGCGCTGTTCATGACCCAGCCAGCAGTATCCATGCAGGTTAAACAGATGGAGCTGCAGATCGACATGCCGCTATTTGAGAGAGACGGCAAACAGGTATCACTGACTGAAGCCGGTGGTGAGCTACTGCACTATGCCCGTAATATCCGCCAGCAGCTGGATGAGGCGGAGCTGATGCTGGAGGAGCTCAAGGGGCTCAAGCGGGGTAAATTACACCTCACCATGGCCTCGACTGCCAACTACTTTGCCCCTCAATTGATTGCCGCCTTCCATCACGACTATCCCGGCGCACAGGTGACGCTTGATGTGACTAACCGAAGCGGCCTGCTTGCCTCACTGGATAACAACACCACCGACATGGTGATCATGGGTAAACCTCCGAAAGGGCACAATGTGAATGCGATCCGCTTTATGGATAACCCACTTGTAGTTATTGCATCCCCCGCTCATCCACTGGCCAAACAGAAAAAGGTCATTCCACTGCGCGATCTGGCTGATGAACCGTTTATTGTGCGTGAGCGCCAATCAGGCACACGCATTGCCGCAGAAAATTTTTTCGCCGTTCATGACCTGCAATTAAAGGCAGGCATGGAGATGAACCGCTCCGAAGCGATCAAACAGGCTGTCATGGCTGAACTTGGACTTGGAATCGTCTCACTTCATACCATTGAGATGGAACTGGCGCTGAAAAGAGTCGTAGTTCTAAAGATTGAAGATTTCCCTATTATGCGCCAGTGGTTCATTGTCTATCGTAATGGCAAACGCTTTGCTGCCATACCGGAAGCCTTTAAAAACTATGTACTTGAACATGCCGAATCACTAATCAATATCGTGCCACTTGATATCAACCATAAGGATACCCCATGAAAAACAGCCTACAGGCCACGCTTGAGTTCGATTTTCGCGGTGAGCGATTCACTCCTAGCATCACCGTCGACCTGGACAGCGCCATCATAAGAAATGGCCACTTGGAAAAACTCTATGACATGCTGGCCACATCGATTGGCCTGGACTCCTACAGATATGAATACGATGTTATGGTCATGCAAGAGATCACCTTTTCAGAGCCCACAGGCTTAGCCTGCGAATTCATCTGCGATGGAAAATTCGATTTCGATGGTTTTGCACTGCAGTGGGCGCGACAACAGATTATAACGGCAGTTCAACCGATTGCCGAAAAACATCTGAATATATCGGACCTTGCACAACATAAGGATATTCAAGCGGCCCTGATCGAGTGCTATCAGGCTGGCCAGAAAAAACGCCCTAAATAACAAAGCTTAGGGAGATTCTGAGTTTTTCAAATTCCCCATATTTTTTTCTGAAGCCTCAGGCTCTATTAAACTGACCTCTTCACTATCGCCCTGATTGAGGTCAGTGACCTCGTCCTGATCCCCTTCAACGTCATCTCTTTCAACGTCATCCTCTGATTTAGCTTCATCAACTGCCTGCTGGGCAAATAGCTGCAGGGTAGCCTGCCCTTTGACACAGTGGCTTGCCTGACGCTCGATACTCTTCATCAGCTCAATCAGTGAAACCATATGCCTGGCAGTTAATTTACCGGTTGCCCCGGCACGCAACAGCTGTGCTTTAATCGTTTCGTAGTTGCGCTCAAGCACCACAATAGCATCAGTTTCTCGCTGCAGTGACTCTTCACTGGAGGCTGACTGCTTCACATCCTCGAGAATCGCAATGGCCTGACGGCGCATATCCGCCAAAGCCTCCTCCAGTTCCTGAAACACTCCCGTCACCTCTTTACTCTGCAGCTGATCGATCTCCTCAGCCATCTCTGCCACATCTATAAAGTAACGCATTGATGCCAGCGCCAGAGGTAGCGCATCGGCAATCTCTTCAGGCAGCCCCTGACTGCGCAACTTGGAACAGAAGAGACCTACAGCATCAGAAAGCTTATGCAGCACCTCCAGATCGACTTTCAGTCGAGGACTTAAACTCGCTTCGGTATTGATCGCATCCTCAGCCATGCGAATTGCTATTGCCTGAATACGCTGCAACTCTTTCACCAGTGCCTCATGTGCCAGCTGCGGGGTGCCGATCAGGGTGCTATCAAGATATTTCGGCTGTGCCTCATCCTCTTCTGCCGCGACAAATTGTCGTTTAAGAAATTTCACCAGCCTGCTGGTAAATGGCCAGAGAAGCAGTACCCCAAGGAGATTAAAGGTGGTGTGAAACAACGCCAGGAAGGTGGCCGGACCACCGGCCATACCGCTGTATTCCTGAAACCAGTTGATGCCAAACAGCAGCAGTGGCAACAGCAGCAGTGCCGCGCCACCGGTAATAACATTAAAGATAACATGCCCGGCTGCCATCCTGCGGGCATTGGGCGTTGCACCAATAGCTGCAATCACCGCCGTTGAGGTTGTACCCACATTGGCACCAATCACCATGCAGGCGGCTGATGCGATGGTGATCACGCCGCCTGCAGCAGCAGTAAGCGTGATAGCAATCGCGGCACTGGAGGACTGCATCATCAACGTCATGACAAAACCGACAGCGATAAAGATAAACAGACTTAGCAGACCACCCTCTTCAATGGCCTCTAGCGATATCGCCCCTTCAAGCCCCTCAAACCCTGATTTCATCAGATCAATACCGAGAAAAAACAGGCCGAAACCGGCAATCACCTTGCCGATAGCGGCATAACGGTTATTTTGAATCAGCAGTGTCATCAACATACCAATACCGATGGCCGGCAGTGCAAAAGCTTTCAGATTAACATGGAAACCGACAACAGCTACGAGCCAACCGGTCATGGTGGTGCCAAGGTTACTGCCATAAGCCACACGAATGGCATGCTTAAGCTTGAGAAGCCCAGCATTCACAAAACCGATTGTTGCCACTGTCACTGCGCTGGAGGATTGTACAAGCGAGGTGATAAGAGCACCGGACAACACGCCTCTTAGTGGTGTTTTGGTAGAGCTCCTGAGGATGCGCTGCAGCGATTTACCTGCTGAGAGCTTCAGACCATCAGTCATCAACTCCATGCCAAGCAGGAAAAGTCCAACGCCACCAGCCAGTCCGGTAATAATCTGCCAACTCAATAGGCACCTCTAAGGAGGCGCTGATTTTTGGCAGAAGCCAGTAATCAGCATCTCCTAAACTACCCCGTTAACGGGGCCTACCTCCCCGATATTAGCACGATAGAGAGAGAAATGTGTAGCATTAACTCTTATTCCTATGCCACTATTTAATAAGGCGTAAATTGAAAACAGCAATCACACAATGGCGCACTTGGAGATAACAACGCCATCTTCATCAGCGTAGAGATATTCACCGCTAACAAACAGTACATCAGCAAAGCGAACAGGCACATCCATCACACCCTGATCCCGTTTAACAGTTTTCCTGGGAATCGTTGCCAGCGCCTTCACACCTATGTGCACACCGGCCACATCAGCTGAATCACGAATACAGCCGTTGATGATCACCCCTTCCCAACCATTAGAGGCACCGAGCGCCGCCATCACATCGCCCATCATGGCGCGCTGCATAGAGCCTGCAGAATCAACGACCAGCACTTTGCCTCTACCATCGGTCTCAAATGCAGCTTTCAGGTAGGTGTTATCCTCAAATGCTTTCAGCGTAACAATCTCTCCATGAAACCGCTGTCTGCCGCCGAAATCCCTGAATATCGGTGCAGCCACCTGCAAAGCTTCCAGATGCGCATCATACAGATCAGTGGTTTTAAACATGGTTACCTCTCCAAGCCCTACGATTTCAGCAACAATAGTCAGTTCCACCTTTATTGCACAGCCCAGAAGTATTAACATGCGCCACCAATCGGGATAGGAACAATGAACATTGTTGTTCATATCAGGATGACCATATCAGAAGTGGAAATTTAGAGCCTCATAACATAGAGTCCTCTGTTTTTAATTTTAACAGATTTTGGTCTTAAGCAGCATGAGGAGCGTTGTCAGCAATGAGCGAACTATTAGCAGAGGGCTTACAGTTAATGGGTGTGGGAATGGGTGTTGTATTCCTTTTCCTGGGACTACTTGTAGCTGTTATTTCACTGGTTTCCCGTCTCATCCAGAGCTTTGAAGCAAAAGCTGCGGGTGCTGCCGGTTCCGCTACAGGCAACGATGAAGATTTGATCGAAGTGGTTACAGAAGCTGTGAAGCGCTATCGCGCCGACCACCACCGATAAGCCGAATAGGATATTTAGGAGAAGCTTTCAGATGAATCAACCGCTGGGAATAACAGAACTCGTCCTGCGTGACGGCCATCAGTCACTGCTTGCCACACGCATGCGCATTGATGATATGCTACCTATCGCAGAAAAGCTGGACCGTGTTGGTTTCTGGTCTGTTGAGATGTGGGGTGGTGCCACCTTTGACTCCTGCATTCGCTTTCTCGGCGAAGATCCTTGGGAGCGCCTGCGCATCTTAAGCCAGGCGATGCCTAATACCCGTAAACAGATGCTGTTCCGGGGCCAGAATATTCTTGGTTATCGTCACTATGCCGATGATGTTGTAAATGCCTTTGTTGAACGCGCTGCCAAAAATGGCATGGATGTATTCCGTATCTTTGATGCCATGAATGATATGCGCAATCTGGAAACAGCCGTAAAAGCCACGCTGAATGTAGATAAACATGCGCAGGGCACCATCTCCTATACCGTTAGCCCGGTACATACGCTTGATACATGGATCGATATGGGCAAACAGCTGGAAGATATCGGCTGCCACTCCATCTGCATCAAGGATATGGCTGGCCTGCTGAAACCTTATGTGGCTGAAGAGATGGTCAAACGCCTTAAACAGTCTGTTGCTATCCCGATCTCACTGCACTGCCACGCCACAACCGGCATGAGCACCTCTGCAATCCTTAAAGCAGTTGAAGCAGGTCTGGATGTTGCCGATACCAGCATCTCATCGATGAGCCACACCTATGGCCACTCTGCGACTGAATCTGTTGTTGCCATCATGGAAGACGAGAAACGGGCAACAGGGCTTGATCTGAAGCTGCTTGAAGAGATTGCCGGTGATTTGAGAGAGATTCGTCTTAAATATGATAGTTTTGAAGGCTCCCTGCGTGGCATCGACTCGCGCATTCTGGTTGCTCAGGTTCCCGGTGGCATGCTCACCAACCTTGAGAGCCAGTTGCAGCAGCAGAACGCTGCCGACCGTTTTGATGAGGTACTTAAAGAGATTCCTAAGGTTCGTGAAGATCTCGGTTTCCTGCCTCTGGTTACCCCTACGTCACAGATTGTCGGTACCCAGGCAGTATTTAACGTACTTACCGGTGCGCGCTATTCAACCATCACCAAAGAGACTGCCGGTGTACTCAAAGGTGAATACGGCAAAACGCCTGCAGATGTAAACAAAGAGCTTCAGATTCAGGTTCTTGATGGTGGCAAGCCAATTACCTGCCGCCCTGCGGATCTGATTGCTGATGAGATGGATCGCCTGACCGTTGAACTCTGTGCTATTGCCAATGAGAAAGGCTTTGAACTCTCCGATAAACTTGTTGAAGATGTACTGATCTATGCCCTCTTCCCTCAGGTTGGCCTTAAATACCTGAAAAACCGTGACAATCCGGAAGCCTTTGAACCGGAACCATGGCTGGAGAAAGAGGAAGCAGCTAAACCTGCCATGCCAACCGTTGCTGAGCGTTATACCATCACAGTAAACGGCAAAGATTACAGTGTTGTGGTCTCTCCGGATGGTGAAGTCACCTCATTGAGCCCTGCTGCTGCACCTTCGGCACCAGCACCAGCTGCACCTGCCGCGACACCGGCAGTGAATACACCTGCTACCGCAGTCGGTGCGCCTATGGCTGGTAACATCTTTAAAGTTAATGTTACACCTAACCAGCAAGTTAAAGATGGTGATGTCATCCTGATCATGGAAGCGATGAAGATGGAGACTGAAGTGCGTTCCACCCACAGCGGTACCATCATCAGCGTTGAGGTCAAAGAGGGTGACGCTGTAGATGTTGGCCAGGCTCTGGTCACCATTGCCTGATAATTCCGATAAGCAAAGCGAGATAAGAAGTCACTATGCAGAATGAACTGTTAGACAAACTCTGGGTAACCACCGGCATTGCCAACTTTGAATGGGGGCAACTGCTGATGATCGGCGTAGGCCTGCTACTACTCTTCCTTGCCATCGTCAAAAAATTCGAGCCGTTACTGCTGGTTCCAATCGGCTTTGGCGCCATCCTGAGCAACATCCCTGTCGCTGCAATTTCAGGCCCGGATGGCATGCTCGGCATGATCTACCATGTCGGCATTGAAACAGGCATCTTCCCGCTGCTGATCTTTATGGGTGTGGGAGCTCTCACCGACTTTGGTGCTCTGATCGCCATGCCGAGAACACTGATGCTCGGTGCTGCCGCCCAGTTCGGCATATTCACCACGCTGCTCGGCGCACTGGCACTCAATGCCGTACCTGGCTTTGAATTCAGTCTCGCGGATGCTGCCGCTATCGGCATTATCGGTGGCGCAGATGGCCCCACAGCCATCTTCCTTGCCTCTCGTCTTGCCCCTGATCTGCTCGGTGCCATTGCCGTTGCTGCCTACTCCTACATGGCACTGGTGCCACTGATTCAGCCACCGATCATGAGGCTGCTGACCACAGAGGCTGAGCGTAAAATCAAGATGAAACAGCTGCGCCCTGTCAGCCGTACAGAGAAGATCATCTTCCCGCTTACCGTGCTGCTGCTCTGCGTTATCTTCCTGCCGACTGCTGCACCTCTGATCGGCATGCTCACCTTCGGTAACCTGCTGCGTGAGTGTGGTGTGGTAGACCGTCTCTCCAACGCATCACAGAATGAGATCATCAACATCACCACCATCTTCCTTGGCTTAGCTGTTGGCTCCAAACTCTCAGCTGAGAAGTTCCTCAATGTCGAAACACTGGGCATTCTCGTACTCGGTATGCTGGCATTTGCCGTTGGTACTGCCGCAGGCCTGCTGATGGGTAAGCTGATGTGTCGCTTAAGTGGTGGTAAAATTAATCCACTGATTGGTGCCGCAGGCGTATCTGCTGTACCGATGGCTGCACGTGTTGTGAACAAGGTTGGCCTGGAAGCCGATCACCATAACTTCCTGTTGATGCATGCTATGGGCCCGAATGTGGCCGGTGTGATCGGTTCTGCTGTTGCTGCGGGCATTCTGCTGGCCATCGTCGGCGGCTAATCACTTCAACCCATTAGCAGGGCTAACATGCAAATATCTGACAATGCAGTCGTATCCATTCACTACACGCTAACCCGTCCGGGTGGATACATTATTGAATCCTCACGTGATGGTGATCCCCTCTCCTATATCCACGGCACTCAAGCACTGGTTCCCGGCCTTGAAAGCGCCATGGTTGGCAAAACTGCCGGAGATCGGGTCAGTGTCAGCGTGAAACCTGAAGAGGGTTATGGCCTGCGCAGTGATGAACTGATCCAGACTATTCCTCGTAACATTTTCCATTTTGATGGAGAGATAGAACCCGGCATGCGCTTTCAGGCCGATACCGGCAACGGTGTTGAGCTGGTCACTGTGATGCAGGTGAATGAAGAGGAGATCATCGTTGATGCCAACCATCCCATGGCCGGTGAGACACTCAACTTTGATGTTGACATTATAGCCGTTCGCGAAGCGTCCAAAGAAGAGATCCCTGACTCGTAACTGTCAATAATCGATTGCTAAAATCGCCTGAATCTGGTATAAATATTCCTGCTTGGAGAGTAGATCTCACAATAAGGAGAACGCTTATGCTAGGTAGACACCAACACACCTCACCTGAGGAGGCCACGCTAATCACTGTAGGCTGGAAACAACTTCACAGCTGGCACACTCAGGAGAAAAGACGTCTGAAAAGAGCCATGAACAAACGTCTGAGGCGAGATGAGAAGCAAGAGGTCAAACGGGACCTCCTACTGACAGCAAGCCTGCTAAATATCTAACAAGAAAGCCCTCCCCGCGGAGGGCTTTTAAGTCTGTATCTTAATAAAGATGCTGATCGTACATAAACGTCTGTGAGAAAAGCGATAGAGCTAATTAGAAAAAGAACAGCTACTTCTCTCTTGGCTCTGGCGATTAATGGCATAGAGTTTCCATTATGGTCATCTACAAAACATTGGGTTTTCTCTTTCTCGGACTGGGCTTTATTGGAATTTTCCTACCACTGTTGCCAACCACGCCATTCATTCTTCTGGCTGCAGGCTGCTTTGCGAAATCATCCGAACGCTGGCATCGCTGGTTATTAGCCAATCGCACCTTCGGCCCGATAATTAACAACTGGCAGCAGCACCAGTGCATCACCTGCAGCTCAAGGCGCATTGCACTGTTATCGGTGATTCTGTTTGGTGGTTACTCAGTGGCCTTTGCTCTGGCCAACCCCTATCTCATCACCTTTGGTGCAGCCCTGATCCTCTTTACCGTCACCTACCTGCTGCGCATGAAACTGTGTGAGCCTGAACCCAGCCAGAGTGATTAAACCTTACGCTGGAAGCAGTGAACCCATACCCGGGCATCACTCTTCCACTGCATACCTTTGTGCATTCTGAGAATCAGTGACTTATAAGCTTCAAATGATTCATAACCTTCAGCTTTTGCATCTGCATCACTCATATCACCAAGATTCTGTCGTTTCAGTGCAGTCACAATGAATGGCACTCCATCAAGTTCAAACGTCTCATCAGGATAGGCATAAACGCCATCACGACGCTGTTCGGTTTTACTGCCATCCAGAGCTGCTGCAACCAGTTTTGGATGGCGCACAAGTCGCGTGATGTCGCAGGTTTTTTCAGGGAAATCGTTCATATTACCGCCGTGTCTGAATTGAAGTCATGACGGATTATTCACATACAGAGATAATAACAACCATTCTGGCTGATATGGTTATAAATCAAGGCCGTGAATCAAACCTGTTTGCAGCCCATGCCTGTAAATATTTGACAATGTGATGAGCGATTCAAAGTATGGAGTTGCGCAGGTTGGATATATATGGACCTGTCTGGGGTTTGATCGCTGGTTACTGGAGGCTTGAATATGCAACAACATCAGAGCAGAGAGTATTCACGATCCAAAATATCGATAGCTGCTGAGCTTATTCCCGAGGGTGGCGAAGCGATGCAGGTTGAGGTCAAAGATTTGAGTCTTCATGGCATCATGGTTCATGCCGAGAAGCTACTGGAGATCGGGCAAAAGTGTCAGATTCGAATCATGGTTGGCCACTACCAGCAAGAACTGCCGATCACTGCCGAGGGTTCAGTCGTAAGGATCCAGGGTAGCGATTTTGCGATTCAATTTGACTCTGTCGGTGTTGAATCCAACGAAGAGCTGGAGCGTAAAATCCTCACCAGCTCCAATGATCCCGATCAATGCCTGAAGGAGTTTACGCAGGAGGAGATGCTTTTTGATCCCCTCTCAGCCAACGATTTTGACCCGTCAGAACCACACTAAACTTGAACAGTATTAATTGGCTCCCAACTGGAGAACTTGCTCTTATTTAATATGTAATCCTTACATGCACAATATATTGCACATGTTATAAGCTCTAACTATACTTGCACAGTAAACTGTACACATAAGGAGTTAACCATGCAGGTAGTGAACTTCACCGAAGCGCGAAATAATCTGAAGCGAATACTGGACGAAGTGGTTGCAGATGCCGATTACACCGTCATCAATCGCCGTGATGCTGATGATACCGTTGTCATGTCTCTGGATTCATTTAACAGCCTGATGGAGACCGTTCACCTGCTGAGATCATCAGCCAATGCAACACATCTGCAAAGATCTATTGAGCAGTTCAATCAGGGGAAAACAGCAGAGCACCCACTGACAAATGACTAAGCTTCTCTGCTGGACTGATGAAGCGTGGAGTGATTATCTCTGGTGGCAGACACAGGATCATAAAACTCTGAAGCGTATCAACAGACTCATTCAGGATACGATACGCACCCCTTTCGTAGGTATCGGCAAACCCGAAGCGCTGCGGGAAAACCTCTCCGGCTTCTGGTCACGCCGAATTGATGAAACCAACCGTCTGATTTATGCCGTCGATGATAATCGCTTAACCATCATCTCCTGCCGCTATCACTATTGAAGTAAGTTTTTTATTCTTTTTATTAGAACCACGACAAGCACTAAACCGCTCTTAGTTCATAACCTGCGAGCAGTCGATGTACAAGAAGCATGCTGGTGATTACCCCAGCACCAAAGACAAACAACCCGGTATGCACTTCAATGGTAGCGATCATGCCCAGCTTCACCGTGGCAGCGAGAATGGCGATCACAAAAACGTCTGTCATGGACCACTTTCCGACAATAGCCAATCGGTTCACTATTTTTAATTTGCGCTCTGCCTCTTTGATGCTGTTGTTCACCAGCAGAAACGAGAGAACCATTTTGTAGATCGGCAGTGCAATACTGAATGCAAAGAGAATCAGAAACAGGAACAGCTCCCCCTCCTCCAGCAGATAGATCACACCGCCAAACAGCGAAAAGGTATCATCAAAAATATAGAACTTATGAAATGAGAACATCGGCAGAACCATGCCGGCAAGTAACAGAAGCGATGATATGATCCAGAGAATAAATCCGAGCAAGTTTCTTTGAGAGGAACCTGAGCTCACGGCTTCTCTTCTGTCTGATCCTGCAGTGCTGCTGTTTCAGTTAGATATTTGGGCAGCTCTTTTTTGGTCTTGCCTGCAAGTTTACCCAGCGTATCAATCTGGCTGATCACATTTCCCGGGCCGGTTTTGATACGATTCAGTGATGTATCAAAGGCCTTCTGAGCCTGATCCAGACGCATGCCGATCTCTTCAAACGACTCCACGAATGAGGCCATCTTGTCATGTAACTTTCCGGCCCGATCAATCAACCTCACCATATTCTCACTCTGCTTCTCTGCTCTCCAGAGCTGCTCAATCAGCTTAAGTGTTGCATAGAGCGTAGAAGGGGTTACCACTGCCACCCCCTTCTCAAAGGCCGCTTCGAATACGCCCTGGTCTGCCTCAATCGCCATCATGTAGGCACCTTCAATGGGCATAAACATCAACACATAATCAGGTGAGTTCAGGCCGGGAAGATGCGCATAATGTTTATCAGCGAGCCCCTTGATATGGCTCTTCATGCTGCCCACAAGAGCCTTTGTATGTCTGCTCCGTTCACTTGTGTCGGTAGAAGATATCGCCCTCTCATAATCGGTCAGTGATACCTTGGAATCGATAATAATGTGCTTTTCACCGGGCATGCGCACAATCACATCCGGGCGCAGGCGTCTGTTCACATCAATCGTGGTGGAGTCCTCACGCAGAAACTCATGCCCTTCACGCAGACCGGAAGTCTCCAGTATCCGCTCGAGAATCATTTCTCCCCAGTTACCCTGCGCTTTGCTCTCGCCTTTGAGTGCCTGAGTCAGACCAACGGCATCTTCACTCATTTGACGATTAAGTTTCTCCAACTGCGCCAGATGCTCTTTCAGAGAGGCACGATCTTTGGAATCGGTCAGGTGGACATCATCCACTCGTTTACGAAACTCACTGAGTTGTTCGCGCATCGGCTTGAGCACTTCATCGATGCTATTGCGGTTCTGTTCGGAAAAGGTTTTACCCCGCTCCTCAAAAATTTGGTTAGCCAGAATTTTGAATTCGTTACCGAGTTTACTCTTCGCATCTTCAAGAAGTGCCAGCTTCTCAGCCGACGATTTACGCTCCTCGCTACTGCGCGTTTCAAGTTCGCGGATGTTGGCCTTGGCATCGGACATTTCCCGGTTTAACCCATCAACAGCGGCACTGCTCGCTGCCAGCCTCTTCTCAAGATCGCCAATATGCATCACTGAATTGCGCAGCTGTTCTGAGAGCTGAACACTGTTTATCTTCAGTTCAGTGGATTCCTGAATGTGGGAGTCCACCAGCAGCTCCTTCGAAGCCAAATCCGCTTCAAGTTCGCTGATATTCCTGTTTTGATTATGATAGGTAAGCAGCCAGCCAAGCAGGAATAGTGCAGTCAGAATAAGTAGCCCAATGGCTACAGGCTCGTTGAGTACTCCCCAATCAATCAATGGTTACCCTTTCAATAGCCCTGAAACAGCCGCCAGCGCCTCTTTCAGCTTATCAGGCTCAGTGCCACCTGCCATGGCCATATCGGGTTTGCCGCCGCCTTTACCACCACAGATGATCGCCACTTCACGTACGATATTACCTGCATTGTATTTGCCAACCAGATCGGCAGTAACACCGGCAACCAGTTGAACTTTCGGACCACTCTTCTGGCCGAACACCAGAACACCGGATTTCATCTTGCCCTTGGCTTTATCCATGAAGTCGCGCATATCCTTCACGCCGGATACTTCTGCAGCCAGCAGCTTCACACCATTGACTTCAACAGCCGATGTAATCAGATCATCCAACAGACCGGTTGACTGTTTGGCACGCAGACTGGTCAGCTCTCTCTCTGTCTCTTTCAACTTAGCCTGCAGGTTTGATACCGCATCAGACGCTTCAAACGGACGCACCTTCAAGGCACCGGCCGTCTCATTCAGGGTATCGATATCAGCAATAAAACTCTGGTAAGCTGCCGGGCCTGTCACCGCTTCAATACGGCGTACACCTGCTGCAATACCGGTTTCCGACGCGATACGGAACGGACCGATATCACCGGTACGTTTCACATGGGTGCCACCACAAAGCTCGGTGGAGAAGCCTGCAGAGACCACGCGCACCTCATCACCATACTTCTCGCCGAACAGCGCCATAGCACCTGAAGCAACCGCTTCATCCTGAGTCATAAGCTTGGTCTGGACCGGGTCATTAGCCCAGACTGCCGCATTCACTGCAGCCTCAATCTTATGCAGTTCTTCTTTAGCTATAGGCTGGAAGTGGTTGAAATCAAATCGTAATCTCTCAGGATTAACGAGAGATCCAGCCTGCTTCACATGATCGCCCAATACCTCACGCAGTACCGAATGCATCAGGTGCGTTGCCGTATGATTGCGACGGATTGCATCACGGCGTTCGCCACCAACGGACAGATTAGCAATACCCTGAACAGTTAACGTGCCCCGCTTTACCTTGCCGACATGCACAAACAGATCCGAGAGCAGCTTCTTGCTGTCGCTGACCACAAACTCGGCATCACCAGAGATGATCACACCGGTATCGCCAACCTGGCCACCGGACTCGCCATAAAATGGTGTCTGGTTACAGATCAGCCACGCCTCATCGCCTTCACTCAGCGATTCAACAGCTTCGCCATCTTTGATCAGGCCCGTAATCACACCTTCAGCATTCAGGGTTGTATAACCGAGGAATTCGGTCGGGCCATGTTTCTCGCGCAACTCGAACAGTGCTTTGGGCAGACTGGCTTCGCCACTTCCACCCCATGCGGCACGCGCACGGGTGCGCTGCTCCTGCATGCAGGTGTCAAAACCAGCCATATCCAGTCCGGTATTCGTACCTTTAAGAATGTCGGCAGTCAGATCGGTCGGGAAGCCGAAGGTATCGTAAAGCGTGAACAGGGTTTTACCCGGAATCACGCCGCCCTCACCTGCATCGGCTACAGCCTGCTCCACCAGTTTCAATCCCTTATCCAGTGTTTTGATAAAACGCTCTTCCTCGATGCGGATCACCTGCTCAATGTTGGCCTGACCTTCGCGCAGTTCAACAAAGTGACTACCCATCTCAATCACCAGTGCATCCACCAGTTTGTAGATAAATGCCTCTTGTTTACCCAACAGACGGCCATGACGGCAGGCACGACGTAGAATTCGTCTCAGGACAAAACCACGCCCCTCATTGCTGGGCAGCACACCATCAGCAAGCAGAAACGCTACTGAGCGCAGATGATCGGCCAGAACACGCAGTGAAACATCAGACTCGGCATTCTCTCCAAACTTAATGCCGATCTCTCTGCATGCAGCAGCAATCAGCCCCTTGAACAGATCGATATCGTAATTGTTGTGTACGCCCTGCATCACCGCAGTCATGCGCTCCAGCCCCATGCCTGTATCAACAGAGGGTTTAGGCAGCGGCGTCAGTGTTCCCTCTTCATCGCGGTTATACTGCATGAACACGAGATTCCAGATCTCGATATAACGGTCGCCCTCCTCTTCAGGTGTTCCCGGAGGGCCACCCCAGACATCGGCGCCGTGATCGAAAAAGATCTCAGAGCATGGGCCGCAGGGGCCTGTATCACCCATGGCCCAGAAATTATCCTTGGCACCGATACGGGCAACTCTCTCAGCTGGAACACCGATCTCGTTAACCCAGATATCGTAAGCCTCATCATCCTCTTCAAAGACGGTGACAAACAGGCGGTCGGCATCAAGTTTCATCTCAACCGTGAGAAACTCCCAAGCATAGCGGATCGCATCATGCTTGAAATAGTCGCCAAAGGAGAAGTTACCCAGCATTTCAAAAAAGGTGTGATGACGGGCAGTATGACCGACATTTTCCAGATCGTTGTGTTTACCACCGGCACGCACACACTTCTGACTGGAGGTTGCAGTCACATAAGGGCGGGATTCATTACCGAGGAAAACATGTTTAAACGGAACCATGCCTGCATTGGTAAACATCAGGGTTGGATCACCATGCGGCACAAGCGAGCTTGAAGCCACAACCTCATGCCCTTTGCCTGCAAAGTAATCTAAAAATTTCTGTCGAATCTCGGATGTTTTCACCGGGAATCCTCCACCTTATTCAAATAACAGCTGTGTAAGGATTTCAGTCCCACCATCATCGCTGTTTTAGTACGCGCAGAATCGTAGCACTGTTGTGCCCCTTATTCCGCAAAAAACGGGCCTGACGCTGCCAGACCCGCTCATCATCAAATCTCAAGCCGCCCGGATCACGCTGATCCAGCAACTCACAACAGACCTGCTCATCATCGTAAGCCTCACTAATCTCAGCAAGCGCTGCCTGCAGGGCTGAAGATTCAGCGCCCTTCTGCTTTGCTTTTTGAGCCGCCAGCCATGGCGCCTCGCCCCGTTTCAGGCGTGAACGCAGAAATGCTTCGGCATAACGCTGTTCACTGAGGTAGTTATCAGACTTAAGTTGCCTGATAACTTCAGTGACGATCTCTGCATCATAATCGCGATTGGCAAGACGATCAGCCATCTCACGGGTATTAAACTCGCGTTGGCTCAGTAGTCGGACAGCATATGTGTATGCTGCCAGCTCCTCTTTATTCAGCGCCTGCAACCTCATCGATCAAACCCAGCTCTGTACGCACCTTGGTTTCGATCTCTGCCAATATTTCAGGATTGGCCTTGAGGAAGTTGATGGTGTTATCCCTGCCCTGGCCGATCTTCTCATTATCTTTGGCATACCAGGCGCCGCTCTTGTTCACAAAGCCGTACTGCACGCCCATATCAAGCACTTCACCGGCATGGGATACACCTTCACCATACATGATCGAGAATTCCGCCTTCTTAAATGGTGGCGCCATCTTGTTTTTCACCACTTTCACTCGGGTCTCATTGCCAAGTATCTCATCACCCTTCTTGATCGAACCTGTACGGCGCACATCCAGCCTGACTGAAGCATAAAACTTCAGCGCATTACCACCGGTAGTGGTTTCAGGATTGCCGAACATCACACCGATCTTCATACGAATCTGGTTGATGAAGATAATCGTTGTATTGGAGCGGGAAATAGAACCGGTGAGTTTACGCAGGGCCTGACTCATCAGACGTGCATGCAGGCCCATGTGCGAGTCGCCCATGTCACCTTCCAGCTCTGATTTCGGCGTCAGGGCAGCTACAGAATCGACCACGATCACATCGAGTGCACCGGAGCGGGTCAGCATATCCACCACTTCCAACGCCTGCTCACCGGAATCGGGCTGTGAAACCAGCAGGTTATCAACATCCACGCCAAGCTTTTCAGCATAATTGGGATCCAGTGCATGCTCGGCATCAACAAAGGCAGCTGAACCACCCATACGTTGGGCTTCTGCAATCGCATGCAGCGCCATCGTGGTTTTACCCGATGACTCAGGGCCGTAAATTTCAACCACACGGCCACGCGGATAACCACCAATTCCGAGGGCAACATCCAGTGCCAGTGAACCGCTGGGGATCACCTCAACAGGCACCTTGGCATTATCACCCAGACGCATCACTGTGCCTTTACCAAACTGACGTTCAATCTGGCTCAGTGCGGATTCCAGTGCTTTGCTTTTATCAGACATATTTTCCCCTCGTTCGAAACCTCGAACTGTTCAATTCAAATGTTTCCAGTCGCCGGTATTGCGGCCCTTCAGGCTTTAATATGGACTGGTACAGGTTAATCCTGTCCGCACGCCAGTTAATCTCTGGCACATCGGCCATCATCTGCAGTCGCTGCAGGTCCAAAAACCCATGCTGGGCAGTGGATCGGGCAACTGTGATGTGGGCTTGAAAAGCCGCCTCTCTGGCCGTGCGTTTGCGAACGGTAGCATGCCCTGCCCGTCTGCAACAACGGGCAAGATGTTTAAGGCTATTGCAATCGGGATCTTCCTCAACCCCCACCCAGAACACTCGCGCTTTTGATGGCTTTGCAAACAGGCCATATCCACCCGTTTTCAGGCTGATTGGCGCTGCTTCGGATGTGCACTGGGCCAGCTCTTCAGCAATGTCATCAGCCTCATGTCCCGATACTTCGCCATAAAATGCCAGCGTCAGATGCCACAAGTGTGGTGAGACCGCTCGCCACTGCTCAGCTTCCAGTGCAGGGCATGATGCCGACCACCAGAGCATCAACTGCTCTTTCACAGAGTCTGGAATTTCAATACCGGTAAACAGGCGCATGCAGGGATCATATGGCAGCGGCAGATTAAATCTCCACTTATTTCAAACCATAAAAAAGGCAGGAGTATAAACTCCTGCCCTGTCAGCTCTGCTATTGGACCGCATCAGCACCTTAATATGAAAACCGTGCAGTCGAATTAACTCATGTTGTGATTAGAAACCGTTCAACCACTCAGGAATATCATACATCACACCGTTATAGGCGCGCTGAAACACTTCATCGCTACGATCATCCATCTGAATCACTGTTTTTTTCCGAAAACTCATTTGATCCCCCTCTTAATATCTGCGGCTTGCCTTTTATGGTCAGATCATCACCTGATAAGATGTGTAAAAACACTCACCAGCGCTATCTTCATAACCATGGGCATCAGCAGGTTCCTCACCGAATATCTGGCAAATTGAGGTTGCGGCCACCAGTTCGCTCTCATACTTGAGTCTGTTCATTGCAACACTATCCATCACACTGTTAAGAAAACCCATGTTGACCTCCTTGCCAGATAACCAATCCGGTCACCTGCTCATGGAGCGAATCTTAGAGATAAATTTAGAGGTGGATGTGAGTCGTGTCACACGCAGAATAGTTGATATTACTACAGATTACTCAGGAGAGTTTCTCACGGATTGCCCTGCTTAACTCATCAACAGCCAGTGGTTTATTCAGCACGATCTCCCATTCGCTGACCATTTCACAAGTCGATTCATGTGTTTTGTCGTAACCAGTGACAAAAAGTACCTTCACCTCAGGATTGATTTTACGAATCTGCTCGGCAGCAGCATGCCCACCGAGTACCGGCATCACCACATCCATCAAAATAAGATCGATACTATCAATTTTGTTTCTATAAACTTCCACAGCCTGAAATCCATTTTTTGCCGTCATCACCTGGTAACCAAGCTCGATAAGCAGCTGTTCATTTGCCTCAAGCAGTGATTCATCATCATCGACCAGAAGGATTGTCTCCTGATGACCTTGCTCTACTACACTGCTTTTCAGATGCATGCCCTCCTGCCCATCCACGATGGGGAAATAGATACTAAAGCGTGTACCCGAGCCCGGATAGCTGACCACATCAATATAACCACCGTGAGAGTGAACAGCGCCATAGACCATTGAGAGCCCGAGCCCGGTTCCAGCACCTACCGCCTTGGTGGTATAAAAGGGTTCAAAAATATGGCTAACTTCAGATTCGCTCATACCACAGCCATTATCCTGAACAGAGAGAATGGTATAATTTCCCGGCAATATCTCCTGCTGATTTATGATAATAGATTCATCAACCCTGCTCGGCGTCAGAGAGACTGATATAAAAGGAGCATCAACACCTTTAAGCGCGTCACGGGCATTATTCATCAAGTTCATCAGAATCTGCTGGATCTGGGTCGCCTCTCCCCTGATCATCTGATCCTCCTGAGGGAACTGACACTCACAGCGAATATCGGCAGGGATGGATATCTTCGCCAGCTTGTACGCCTCTTTGATAAACAGCCCCAGATTAAACACCTTTAGATCTACATCATCTTTACGGGCAAAGGTCATCAGCTGACGAATCATTTCAGCCGCATGCATGGTCAGATCACCGATCTTATCAATGCGCTTCTTGAGATCAGGCGCTTCCACTTTGCGCTGCAGAAGATAGAGATTTGCAGAAATACCGGAGAGCATATTATTGAAGTCGTGGGCAATGCCACCCACCAGTGTGCCAAGGGCATCCATCTTCTGGGCATGCTGATATTTCATCTCTGCAAGCTCATGCTGCTGAATCGCCTCAATCTTCTCGTCCACTTCTCTGCTGAGTTTTTCATTGATCTGCTGCAACTGGATGGTGCGCAGTTGCACTATGTTTTCCAGATCCTCTTTGGCCTCTGTAAGCTTCTGCTCACTCTCTTTCAGACTTAAGTTAACACGGTTCAGATCAAACTGTCGCCGCTCCTGTTGACGTTGAAACAGGTATGCGGTCAATGTGAAAACAAAAAACATGGAGGGCGCATAATTGAGGGTATCGTGATCATATGTAAAATCGATGACCTGCAGACCATGCAACAGAAGCAGCGTGGCATAAAAGATGATAAATGCACCACTCCAATGCCAACCCAGACGAATCCCCATCAACATAAATGCAGCAAAGGGAAACATCTGTGCCCAGTAGATACCTGTATTACCAATGCCACCATCAACAATCAGCATGCCCAAGACAATAAAGATGCAACTAAGTAGAACTTCACGAGGATAAGGTAACCATCTCTGTTGCAGCCCCGTCACCAACCACGGCACCAACACAACGACGGAGATTATCTGCACCAGTGAGAGCAGCTGCAGGCCATGCATGTAATTGATATAACTGAAAACGGTCTCAAGCAGAACAGAGAACGAATAAAAGACGAGTAACAGACCATGCTGGCTGCGCTCATCAGGTGCAGCACCTTCGTATCCTGAGAATATCCGATGCATCTACAGCTGTCTCTCCTGGACCATGGCAACTCCTATGCCCTATCAAATTGTGCTATCCCTTTTGAACTCCCTGACAGCCTCTATCAGTTATAGCATAAAACAACGAAACTGCCTAACCCGACTCAACTGCAATAAGATGAAGAACTATTTACCGCCCCACCTCTCTATCCAGCTGACCGCTGCGCAGGCGGGCCAGATAATCCTTCAACGCATCGGCCACCTTATCCTGTAACAGATAGAGGGCGAGGAAATTCGGGAATGCCATGGAGAGCAGTAACAGGTCACTGAAATCAAGGATATTGCCTGCACTCACCAGCGATGCCAGTACGATAAACATCAGAAACATCAATCGATATACCATCGAGAAACGCTCCCCGAAGACATAGGTCCAGCAGCGCTCGCCATAATAGGACCATGAGATCATTGTGGAGTAGGCAAACAGCACGACTGAAATGGAGAGAATCACCGGAAACCATGAGATGACCGAGCCAAAGGCCACGGCAGTAAGGGCTGCCCCCTTGCTCGCCTCTACCAGAGCAGCATGTTCCGGTGCGTTGTAGACACCGGTCAGAACAATCACCAGTGCCGTCATCGTGCAGATCACCACGGTATCGATGAACGGCTCATAGAGTGCTACAAAACCCTGACGCACCGGATATTTCACCGATGCAGCAGAGTGGGCAATAGCCGCAGATCCGATTCCAGCTTCACTGGAGAATGCAGCTCGTTTAAAGCCCTGCACCAGCACACCAATCAGGCCACCGGCAACAGCTGTCGGTGCAAAGGCTTCAGAAACAATCAGAGTGATGGCAGCAGGCACATCACTGATAGAGGTGAGGATAATCCACAGACATGCCGTGAGATAGATAAATACCATGGTGGGCACCAGTGCCTCAGCAGCATGGGCAATGCGCTTGATGCCACCAATAATCACGATACCCACAGCTGTGGCCATAAACACACCAAACACCCACGGATAATCTTTGAAGAAGGATATCTCATTCTGAACCGCGCCTAGCGCCTGAGATACCTGAAAGGCATTGCCACCGCCCAGTGATGCTCCGACACAGAGAATAGCAAACAGCACAGCCAGAGCCTTACCCATTCCGGCCATCCCCTTCTCGGCAAAACCTTTGGAGAGATACTGCATGGCACCACCCATGACATGGCCATCAGGGCGGAATTCTCGGTACATCTGGGCCAGTGTCACTTCGGTGAACTTGGCGGTCATACCGAAGAATCCGGCTACAATCATCCAGAAGGTTGCACCGGGACCACCAATACTCACGGCAATAGCCACACCTGCGATATTACCAAGACCCACGGTTGCTGAGAGTGCTGTGGTCAGCGCCTGAAATGGTGAGACCTCACCGACATCATCAGATGAACGGTACTTGCCCCTGATCACCTGCAGGGCATGGCCCATCATGCGCAGATTGATAAAACCAAAACGGATGGTGAGATAAACAGCACCGACAATCAGCCAGGCCACAATAAATGGCATGGCACCTTTACCCGGCATCACATCATAAAAAAGAACCGATGCCAGATAACCATTAAGCGTGCCGAAAAACGCATCGATACCTGCCGATTCAGTTTCAGCAAAGGCAAGCTGAGCTGGCAGCAACAACGCAATGAAAAGCGATATTTTAATTAGTACCTGTCTCATGATTTACTCTCCCCAGTATGTTGAAACTATGCCTAAACAAGGCAACAAAGAAAACCCGACAGCTGATTATATGAATTTGAATTATTACCTAGACGATAATTTTTCTTGAATGACCTGCTATCTAAACAGCCACTTCGGTTTGTTCTGTTATCACTGACGCGACAACTCAAGCCACCCCATGGCTTGTTCTATTACAACTAACGCGATAATTAAAGCCATCCCATGGTTTGTTCTATTACAACTAACGCGATAATTAAAGCCATCCCATGGCTTGTTCTATTACAACTAACGCGATAATTAAAGCCATCCCATGGCTTGTTCTATTACAACTAACGCGATAATTAAAGCCATCCCATGGCTTTAATTATCTTGTTCCTCAAAGAACCAGCGGACTTCGGAGAGATCATCTTTGATCGGAGCTGGCGGCAGGTTTCTGGCCACTTCACGGCCATAACCCTTCACATAGAGCCGGGAATCAAGCAGCGCCATGACACCGCGATCATGAACCGAGCGAATCAGCCGCCCTGCCCCCTGCCTGAGCGTGGCAATGGCTTCGGGCAGTTGAATATCGCCAAAACCATTTCCTCCCTGCTCCTCGCAGCGTCTGATACGTGCCTGCAGCAGCGGATCATTGGGTGGCGCAAATGGCATTTTATCGATAATCACCAGACTTAACGCTTCACCCGGCACATCCACCCCCTCCCAGAAGCTGCGTGTTCCACAGAGCACGGAGTGGGTATCGTTGCGAAAGGTTTCGAGAATAGCATCGCGGCTACCACTCTCACCCTGAATCAACACGTTCCACGGTAGCCGTCGGGCCAGTTCAGGGCCAATCTGATTCAGAGCCTGCCATGAGGTAAACAGCACAAAGGCACGACCGTGGGCGGCACGGATCAGTGTCTCCATCTCATCGGTCATCGCATCCAAACCCTGCTCTGAACGGGGGTCTGGCAGATTACGTGGCAGATAGATCATCGCCTGAGTTCCGTAATCAAACGGGGAGGCGTGAAAGCTTTCAGCCGCATCCTCAAAGCCCAGCCTCTGTTTTGTATAGGCAAATGAACCGGATACCCGCAAGGTGGCAGACACCAGTATAAATGCAGAGGGGCGCTCCCAGAGATGCTGTTTAAGAACCGGCCCTGTCTCTACAGGTGCCACCACATAACGGCGATTATCTGCATCGCCATCACTCCAGCCCACGAACCCTTCAGCCGGTTTCCGAACCATGGCGATTTCAGCAACAATCTGCACAGCACGATCAGCCATTCTAGCCAGCTCTTCGCTGCGCTCACGTCGCGATTCGGCAAGTTTGGTCATCTGGTGCCAATACTCATCAACAGCTTCCAGATCACTCTTTTGCCAGGCCTCAAGAAGCTCTCGCCCCAGCAGAACAGCATCCTGTTTCAGGGCTGGTTCATCACCCAGCTCATCAAGCAGCGCCTGCATATCATTGAGCCACTGAATCAGGGTCAGGCGGGTCAGTTGGATACCAAAATGCTGACAGGCCAATTCAGGCAGTGAGTGCGCTTCATCAATCACATAGACATCAAAACCGGGCAGAATCTCTCCATACTCACCCGATTTCAGCGCGGCATCGGCAAGCAGCAGGCTATGATTGGTGACCACGATATCAGCTACCTGCGCCTTCTGGCGCGCCTTCATCAGCGGACACTCCTCAAAATCACCACATTTTGAGCCCAGACACTGATCAGCCGTTGTTGTGACCATCTGGCCGATGCCTTTGGCAAAAACATCAAAATCGAGCCCCGAGAGATCACCATCGCTGCTTGTCTGCGACCACTCCAATACCTTAAGCAGCGACTTCTTTTGCCATATCTCCAGCTGCGCACCACTGGCCGAACGACGCAAGTTTTGCGGGCAGAGGTAGTTGCTGCGCCCTTTCAACAGCGCCACCCTGCGCCGGACTCCCAGCGCCTTCTGCACGGCAGGCAGATCACGATGCACCAGCTGATCCTGCAGAGAACGGGTATGGGTTGAGATAAGTATTTTATCGGAGGAACGCAGTGCAGGAATCAGATAGGCCAGCGTTTTGCCGGTACCTGTTTCCGCTTCAGCCAGCAGCATACTCTTCTGATCAAAGGCTGCGGCAATCTCACCGGCCAACTTGATCTGCTCCTCGCGCCGGGCATAACCGGGCAAGCTATCAACCAATGCAGACGCATCATCGAAATCATGCCGGACAGTGCCGACCAGACTACTCATCGGTGGTAATATTCAGTGGGTGCAGGCAGGCGAAACCCTGTGCATTGAGTCTGGCATCAAAGCTAGCGCAATCACTCTGTACAACAGTACAGCGATTTCTGAACGGACAACCACTCTCAGCCACACCTTCATCGGTAGCTGCAAGCGTATCAACCGGAGTTCGCTCATCAGGATGGGCGATCGGCCGCGCTTTAAGCAGGGCATCGGTATAGGGGTGTCGGCAGTTGCCGAAAACATCAGCCACAGCCCCCTGCTCCACCACATAGCCGGCAAACATCACCGCCACATGATCGGCAATATGTCGCACCACTGAGAGATCGTGCGAGATAAACAGATATGAGAGACCACGATCCTTCTGGATATCATTGAGAAGATTAAGAATCTGAGCCTGTACCGATACATCCAGAGCTGAAACCGGTTCATCAAGCACCAGCACCTTGGGCTCCACAATCAGTGCCCGGGCAATACCGATACGCTGGCGCTGACCGCCTGAAAACTGGTGCGGATATCGATCCATGCCACCCTCATCAAGACCGCACTGATTCAACACTGCAGCTACCGCATCGCGGCGCTGACCTCGATTCATCGATGGCTGATGCACCTTCAACCCTTCTGCCACACTCTCCCAGATTTTCATACGCGGATTAAGGCTGGCAAAGGGGTCCTGAAACACCATCTGAATATGACGGCGACGCGATCGCAGTGCAGAGCCTGAAAGATGCGTCACCTCTTCATCACCCCAGAAAATCTCACCACTATCAGCTGCAAGCAGCTGCATCGCCATGCGCGCCACTGTCGACTTGCCACTACCCGACTCACCAACGATAGCCAGTGTCTGGCCTGCCTGCAGATCAAAGGAGAGATCAACCACCGCTTTTTTATCTGCGCCAATGGAGCGGAACATGCCGCCAGCGGCAAATGTTTTATTCAGGCCTGTGGCTCTGAGTACGCTGCTCATCCCGCCTCCCCATGCACGCAGCGGGCAGTGTGACTACCCTCATGCCATGCATCGGCCGCAACCGGTGCACTACAACTCGCATCGGCCAGCGCGCAGCGTGGTGCAAAGTGGCAACCGCTTGGCCAACTGCCCGGTGGTGGTACCTGCCCACCGATCACCGGCAGTGAACCACCGCTTTGCGAAACCTCAGGCCTGCATCCCATCAATGCACGCGTATAGGGGTGGGAGGGATGATCAAAAATCTCTTTTACAGGACCGGACTCAACAATCTGACCGGCATACATCACCGCCACATCATCACACATCTCAGCCACCAGACCGAAATCATGGGTTACAAGCAGGAGCCCTATACCTCTTTTTTTCTGAAGGTTTAGCAGCAGTGCGATAATGCGTTTCTGCACCGACACATCCAGTGCCGTGGTCGGTTCATCAGCAATGATATAATCGGGGTCGGCAGCCATAGCCATGGCAATCAATACACGCTGACGCATGCCTCCGGAGAGTGAATCGGGATACTGCTTAAGCAGCTGTTCGGTATCCTGCATGCCGACATCATCCAGCAGGTCGATGGCTCGCTGCCTTGCCTGCTGCTTACTCAGATCCAGATGCAGGCGGATCACCTCAATAAGCTGACTGCCGATCGAAAAGACCGGATTGAGTGCGGTCATCGGCTCCTGAAAGACCATCGCGACATGACCACCACGGGTGCGACGCAACTGTTCATCACTCATCTCAAAAAGGCTTTCGCCATCAAGCAGAATATCGCCGCGGCTCTTCTCTACACCCTGAAACTCGCCAAGGCGCAGAATCGCCTGAGCTGTCAGAGATTTACCGCAACCGGACTCACCGACCAGACCAAGCACACGTCCGGGCTCCAGTTGAAGTGAAACACCGGATACGGCCTCAACCCGCTTTCCCTGAATCGAAACGGAGAGTGATAGATTACGAACTTCAAGCATGGCGGCAGTGTGACCGATGCGCCTGCCCCTTTCCAGAAGAATTGAGCAACGCTCATTCATGTGATGAAAACAGTGATGGTCTAATCCTGAATTAGCGCGATACCCTGCGCATAATCAACTCCATCAGCAGTGGAATTTCAACGGGTTTCTGTATTGCATCACTATGAGAAATGGAGGCAGCGGCCTCCAGTTGAGTCGCTTCGCCATAACCAGTCTGGAATATGATCGGCACAGTTGCATCGATATCTCTGATCTCTTTGGCTGCAGTCACGCCACCCTTATTCGGCATCACAACATCCATCAACACAAGATCGATCTCTGACTGTTGTGTTTCGAACACCTCAACCGCCTGTTCACCGTCAGCAGCCTGTAATACGCTAAAGCCGCTGTGCCTGAGCACCTCTGCCAACACCTGACGCAAGCTCTCTTCATCATCAACCAGCAGGATAGTGAAACCGGCACCGTCAACTACGGCCTCATCATGCCCCCTGATTTCGACAGGCTCAGCACTGTATAGCGGCAGATAGATCGAAACCTGCGTGCCCTTGTCAGGTTCACTTTGCAGATCAATAAAACCGCGATGGTTCTGCACTGCCCCATAGACCATCGATAGCCCCAGGCCTGTGCCCTCACCCACCGGCTTGGTTGTAAAAAAGGGCTCGAATACCCGCTCCAGAAGCCCTGCATTCATACCACAACCATTATCACTACAGCTTAGACAGCACCAGGCTTCTTCATTCGCCATCTCAGGGAATCTGGCTACTAATCGACTATCGCTCTCTGGTCTTACCACTGCCAGTTTCACCTCGATCTCAGGTTTTTCACAACCGCTTACTGCATGTTGCGCATTGGTAACCAGATTTAGTAGCACCTGCTGCAGTTGCCCTGCATCACCTTTGATCCACATTTCATCAGATCGAGGGTAATCAAGCCTGAACGAAATATTCTCAGGAACTGAGGCGTGTGCGAGTTTATGTGCCTCTTTCATAAACACCTTCAGATCCATCGCATGCATATCAGTTCTATCCTTGCGCGCAAAGGTAAGCATCTGCTGAATAAGCTGCGCACCGTGCTGCATGGAGGACTCCATACTCCTGATCCGAGCCACTGTTCTGGCATCATCCTTGTGATGGTTACGCATCAGATAAAGATTGCCAACAATACTGGCCAGAAGATTATTAAAATCATGGGCCACACCACCAACCATGGTACCAACAGCCTCCATCTTCTGTGACTGCATCACCTGCTTCTGCATCGATTCAGCCTCGCTTAAATCCTCATGCACTGCGACAAAATGGGTAATCTCCTGCTGATCATTGAAAATTGGAGCCACAGAGAGGTGCACAGGAAAAATGGTCCCATCCTTTTTACGGTCCAGGATACGCCCGACCCATGGTTTGCCATCCTTAATGGTTTGCCAGAACTGCTGATAAAATCCTTTTGGCTGCTGCTTACTGTTTAGAATTGCAGGTGTATTGCCAATCGCGTCCCCTATCGAAAAACCGGTATTCTTAGTAAATCCCGGATTCACATACTGAATGGTGCCTTCAGCGTCCGTAATGATGATGCTCTCACTTACCGATCCTATGGCACTGGTCAGTAGACGCATCTTCTCATCCTGCTCAAGGCGCCCGGTAATATCACGCGCGATACCAGCAGTACCGACTACATTCCCTTCAGCATCAAACACTGGCGACTTGAAGGTTTCATACCAGCGCAGTTCCCCATCCACCTTCACCAGCTCTTCCACCTGCTTAGGTTCACCCCGCGCCATCACATCACGGTCATCCGATTGATAGCCAAGGGCAAGCTCTTGCGGCCATGCATCCATATCGGTTTTACCTACCAGTGACTCTGCACTGGCCATGCCACAGGCTCTGGCAAAATTTTCATTGGCTGCAAGATAGTTCCCCTGTTCATCCTTCAGCCAGGCAAGGAATGGCAGGTTATTCAATATCGCATGTAAGGAGCTACGTTCGCTTTCAGCCTGCTTAAGCGCCAAGGTCAATTGCTGCTGCGCCTCTCTTCTTTCGGTGATATCACGGATAACTGTCACCGTGGCAGGCCCACCTTCCCACTCCATAGCCGTAGCAATTACTTCAATCGGAAATACTTTGCCATCACTTTTACGGAGCCCTTCGATTTCAGAAGGGCCTATAGGCATCTTAAAACGGTGTGCCCGTCTATCCGCCATTTCATAAAAACGTCTGAATCGTTTACTGGCATAATCACGGGCATCACTACCGATGGCAGCATCAATTGACGGCACTCCAAACATCTCCAGTGCCGCCCTGTTGGCAAATACCACCTTCTGATGCTGATGCACCACTACCGCATCAAAATCCGCATCAAGAATACGTTGCATTCGTTCTGCAGTTTTAGCGACCTTCTGCTCAGCCAACTTTCTCTCCGTAATGTCTCTAAAAACACCCTGCAGTACAGGTCTGCCATTTATTTCAGTCTTATTGGTACTGATATCAACCGGCACATCTTTACCATCAGCGCGGCGCACCACCACATCAGGAATAAATGAACGCTCTTCATGAGCATGATCAGCAAATACCTTCTTATAATGCTCAAGCTCTTCAGGCGGATGTAGTTGTCCCTGATGCATGCCGATGATCTTCTCACGTGGCAGACCCAGCATCTTCTCTGCGCGTTCATTCACATCAATCAGGATACCGGTCTCTACATCACCGACGAATATTGCATCATTGGATGATTCAACCATCCTGCGATACTTCTCTTCTGATGCTTTCAACTTGATCTCTGCTGTTTTGCGTTCACTGATATCACGGAAAACAGCCTGAACAATGCCTTTACCATTGACCGCAGTGATATTGGCGCTGATATCTACCGGCACATCCCTACCATCGGCTCGGCGCACCAGCAGATCAGGCATAAAGGCCCTGTCATCTTGGACATTATCAATAAATATCTGCTTATATCTCTCTTTCTCTTCGGGAGGATGAAGCTCTGATTGATGCATACCGATAATCTGGTTACGCGGCAAACCAAGCATTTTTTCAGCCTGTTCATTGGCATCAATCAAAATACCGGTTTCGGTCTCTGCTACAAATACCGCATCATAGGATGACTCTATCATCTTGCGATACTTCTCTTCTGATGCTTTCAGTTTATTCTCTGCAGCTTTACGCTCGCTGATATCGACATGGGTTCCCACAAGGCGGGGAGGGGTAAGCGGCTTGCCATCAGCATCTACCGCCAATCTGGCGCGCGCCAGGATATCTACCCAGTGTCCGTCTTTGTGGCGCATGCGAAATTCGACTTCATACTTGGACGATTTTCCGTCGATATAGGCTTGGGCATGGCTTAGTACTTCTTCCTTCTGAGCCGGATCAACGAGTTTTGCCCACACATCCAGCGTGTTACCCAGTTCATCTTCCTTATAGCCAAGCATGGCCTTCCAGCGAGGCGAGTAATAGACCCCATTGGTTTCCAGATTCCAGTCCCACAAACCATCATCGGCACCCTGCAGGGCAAAATCCAGTCGAGCACGGCTTGTGAGTAAAGCCTTCTCGGCCTGCTTACGCTCGGAGATGTCCCTGATAATCGCTCGACCTGCAATAATAACACCATCAGCATCATACTGTGGCGTGGCTGAGACTTCGACATCAATGCAACCGCCATCCTTTTTACGCAGTGCTGTCTCCGCCAGAGGGTGGAGTTCCCCTGCAAACACACCTTTGATGCGCTTGCTTGTTTCCTCCTGGAATTCGAGGCAAATAAGCTCCATCACGGGCATGCCAATCATCTCTTCCCGGGTATAACCCAACGTATCGAGTTCCATCTGATTCACATCTATAATGCGGCCATCGACATCTACAATATGCATCATATCCCGAGCCTCATTGAACAGACTACTATAGCGCTGTTCAGTATCACTCAACTTGCGTTCAACCTGCCTGCGACCTGTAACATCCAGCCACGAACCCACCATCTCGACAGGTACTCCGTGCGAATCTTTAATCACACGTGCATGATCCAGGATCAGCATCCAATCGCCTGAGTGCGCTCGCACCCGATAGGTTAAATCAGTCTCTCCCTTCTCAACAACACGATTCAGGCATTCTTCTACAGCGGGGAGATCATCAGGGTGCACATGCTCCTTCCACCACGGCGTCTCAATAAATGTGCAGGGGGAGTAACCCAGAACATCCTGCATCTGGGGACTGAAATAGGTCGGTACAAACGTACCTTCGCCCTCCACCTGCCGCCATTCACAGCGGTACAAAATAGCCGGAGAAACGGCAACGATGCGCTCCAGTTCAGATTTCAGGGCCAGTAGCTTCTGGCTCTCAACCAGCTTCTCTTCAGCCTGCTCATAAAGCTGTTTAAAACGTTGAATGCGATCACCTTCAAGACCACGAATTACATCAAACTGGGTCAAAATGCCCGCAGGTTTACCCTCATCATCGACAATCACCATGCGCCGAATACCTGATTCGCGCATGGTCACAGAAGCCTCCAGAAGAGAGGCGCTTCCTAGCATCGTTTTGATCGGTGATGTCATCACCTCAGAGACAGTAATCTCAGCAAGGTCAACGCGTTCAGCCACCAGTCTGGCTGCATCGCGCTCGGTAAATATCCCAACTGCTCTGTCGCCACTACTGATGACCACACAACTGATCGAGCGATCATGCATCAAGGAGAGCGCATCAAGCAGACTGGCTTCAGATTCTACGGTCGCCACATTACGGCTCATTGCATCGGCAACCGGTTTGGCTTTCAGGAAATCATCATAGGAGACTGCTCTGAGAATATCGGTGAAGGTGACCAGCCCTTCAAGCTTTCCATGCTTATTCACCACCAGAAGGTGTCGAATATGGTGCTCAGCAAGAAAATCAAAGGCTTCGTAGACGTTCTGGTTACTCTCCACAGTTACCGGATCGTGCTTGATCATCTCAGAGACCAGTGTCTTATCCACATCCCGCTGCTGACTACCAGCATGTACCAGATCACTTTCAGTGATAATGCCACTGGGTTTGCCTGCATCGGTGACAACCACCAGACAGCTGATTTTATGGCTGGCCATCAGATGTGCAGCTGCACTCAGTGTGGTTTCAGGTGAAACCGTGATCACATTGTGCGTTATAATATCTGCAATCGTCAGCGTCATAGTTTCATCCTTCCATGGATTCCTAGTTTATGCCTGCGGTTTTAACATAGTGAGCGGATCAAGCAGGCGGTCAAGTTCATCGGCATCAAGGATCGATTCATCCAGACATACCTGACGCACGGTTTTACCTTCACTCACCGCCTGCTTGGCAATCTGTGATGCCCTGTCATATCCAATCACCGGTGCCAGTGAGGTGACCATACTCATGCTCCACTCAATCTGCTCTGCACAACGCTCTCTGTTTGCCACAAGCCCGTTGATGCATTTATCGGTAAACATACGCGAGGCAGAGGCCAGCAGACGCTCTGATTCGAGCAGGTTATGCGCCATCATCGGCAACATCACATTCAGATCGAGCAGGCCTGATGCACCCCCAAAAGCGATGGCTGCATCATTACCGATCACCTGTGCACAGACCTGAGCCAGAGATTCGGCAATCACCGGATTGACTTTACCCGGCATAATCGATGAACCGGGCTGCACAGAAGGCACGGTGATTTCACCAATGCCACAGCGTGGGCCGGCATTGAGCAGACGCACATCGTTGGCAATCTTGACCAGAGAGACAGCCACCGTCTTCAGCTGTCCTGAGAGCTCAACAGCAGCATCCTGAGCTGCCTGTGCCTCGAAATGGTTGGCGGCTTCATGGAACTCGATACCGTAACTTTTGGAGAGTTCAGCAGCCACTTTTGCACCGAACTTCGGATGTGTATTCAGCCCTGTACCAACCGCTGTACCACCCTGAGCCAGCTCGGTGACTCTTGGTAAGGTGGATTCAAGCCGTTTAATACCCAGTTCGATCTGACGTGCCCAGCCGGAGATCTCCTGACCCAGCGTAATCGGTGTAGCATCCATCAGATGGGTGCGCCCTATCTTCACGGCATCCATGGTTTCAGTAGCCTTTAACTCCAGCGCACTGTGCAGGTAACGAAGTGCAGGCAGAAGCTCATGCACCAGCAGATCGGCTGCGGCCAGATGGATCGCAGTAGGAATTACATCATTGGAAGACTGCCCCATATTGACATGATCATTGGGGTGTACGGAGATGCTCTCATCGATCTGGGCACAGCGATGGGCGATCACCTCATTGGCATTCATATTGGTTGAGGTGCCGGAACCGGTCTGGAAGATATCAACGACAAACTCCTCATCCCATGTTCCCTCTACCACCTCAGCAGAGGCACGAACAATCAACTCAGCCTGATCTGCAGCGAGTTTACCCAGTGCACTGTTAGCTGTGGCCGATGCCTGCTTAATGCGGCCAAGTGCACGGATAAATTCGCGCGGGAAACGCAGATCAGAAACAGGAAAATTCTCCACTGCACGCGCCGTTGAAGCGCCATACATGGCGTGCTCGGGCACCATCATCTCACCCATCGAATCCTTTTCTACTCTCATATTCGACATCACTTCTCCCGTCTAACGCACAAGATGGTCAAATCGTCATCCTGCTCATTGCGTCCATATTCGTTTAACTCATCCAACAGCATGGTTGGATAGTGATCAAGCGGTTCTTCCAGATGATCCGCTAACCACGTCCTCAACCGGGCCTCGCCAAACATCTCTTTGCCAAGCCGACTGGATGTTTCGGTGACACCATCGGTATAGGCCAGCAAAGTATCTCCCGGCTCAAGCTCGGTTCGCACTACCTCATAGGTGATGCCTTTCATCAAACCCAGCGGTGGTGAAGAGGCCTCAAGCGGCCTGATTCCCTCAGCATTGGCCAGCAGTGGCGGCACATGTCCGGCATTCATCCAGACCAGCGAATGGGTCTCGGGCTGCAATTTACCCATAAACAGGGTCACAAAACGACCGGCAGCCATGGAGTCACAGAGCGTCTCATTGAGATAGTTGGCTGCCACCTCAATCGGCCAGTCCACAGCCGCCAGACCGCGCAACATCGCCTGCAGGTTGGCCATGGTCAATGCCGCCGGATAACCCTTACCGGACACATCAGCCACCATCAGCCATACACGCCCATCCTCAAGCTCGATGTAATCGAAATAGTCGCCACCGACCGAATAACAGGTCTGCTGAAACCCCTCCAGCTTGTAATATGGAATAACCGGTGCATGTTTGGGTAGCAATCCCTGCTGAATCTCTGCTGCAATGGCCAGTGAATCTTTCAGATCCTCACGCTCCTGCAGACCAAGCATGGCGGTATTCAAACCTCTGGCCAGCTCACCAAACTCATCATCGAGCAGTACCGGCACCCGCCCGCTAAACTGGCCTTCAGTCAGGTGATGAAGGCCGGTTTTCAGTGACAGCGTCACCTGCTTGAGAATATGGCTGATAAAACCAACAAGAATCACACCGGCAGTGATGCTCATGGCCAGCAGAACCATCGCCTGGGCGAGAATGAAATGTTCCTCCGCGACCTGCCCCTCCTGCGAGAGATAAACAAACAGGCCGAGAATCAGCGTTGGAATAAAGCCGGTGACCAGAAAAACAAGCCAGGGTCGATATTGCGATGAGGTGAGATAGCGCTCCACATGTTCACTGCCCAATTCAGAGACAAACAAACCCTGATGGGCAAACTTTGCCCGCAGGCGCGTGCTGTAAACAACCGAACTTGCAACTGCCAGGGCCGGAGCCAGCACACCGGCACCGAAACTAAAATTCAGGGTCAGGGCGAGAAACATCCGCCATGTGAAGAGGTGCTCTCCCATCAATGCCACTGAACTGATCACAATGATCAGATAAAAGGCAAAAATCCAGCCGGCTATCGTATAGGCTTTGAGTGTTCGCCAGGGAAAATCGGCCATCACCGATTCGATCAGACGCCGATGTTTTTCCGGGTTATCACGCGAGATAAGGAATGTTTTCAGTGGCTGAAAGGACCACCATGCGGCACCACAAAAGAGTACGGTAAACACTGAAATATCGAGTAGTGACAAGACAAAAGAGATGCCCAGATCCGAGGCGTTACCATTGACCCGCATCACCAACTGCCCGAGCACAAAAATCAGCGGCAGCGGCCAGAGATAGAGCAGATAGTTGCGGAAATGTTTATTGAAGATTCCCATCCCCTGACCCTATCCGCTTTTTTTCTGGAATTCACCTGCAGCTTTACGCACTGCCTGCCACCACTTCACGACACGTAACGACGCAGCTTACTGCCATCATGGCAGCATCTTATATTCACGCCGGAAGAGTCAAAACGGATAGACGCTGATCCATCTTTTCTGTATGCTTTTCTAATCATCGGGAACAGGCATGACCAAGCTCATCATAGCCATCAAAGCTGTCTCACTGATTCATCAGGTCACGCTCATCTTTACCATGTTCCCCACATCAGGGAGGCTCTCTTGGACCGGTTAAACAGCTCACAAATTAGAAATATTGCACTACTGGATCACGAAGGCGCGGGTGAAACCACGCTGCTGGAGTCGATGCTGCACAGCGCCGGCGTGACCAACCGCATGGGCCATATTGATGCCCACAACACCGTTAGTGATTTCGATCCTGATGAGAAGCAGTATGAGAAGTCACTCTACTGCTCCACCCTCTCATTTGATTACAACGATCTGCATTTTAACTGTCTTGATGTGCCGGGTTCACCCGATGCCATCGCCGAAGTAATGACCGCCCTGCATGCAGCCGAGTCAGCCCTGATCTGTGTGGATGCCTGTGATGGCGTCAAGGTTAATACGCGCAGGGTGTGGCGACTGGCCAGCCAACGCGGTATTCCACGCATTATCGCGCTAACCAAACTTGATGCGGATACGGCAGATTTTACGACCGCACTTGCAGCGGTTAAAACTGAATTCGGTAACCGCTGTATCCCTCTCTACATTCCCAACGCCTCATCTGCAGCATTCACCG
This sequence comes from Mariprofundus sp. NF, assembly GCF_013387455.1. NCBI lineage: Bacteria > Pseudomonadati > Pseudomonadota > Candidatius Mariprofundia > Mariprofundales > Mariprofundaceae > Mariprofundus > Mariprofundus sp. NF. Next base: position 21,297 of record NZ_VWNC01000011.1, on the reverse strand, counting down.
AGGTTTATTCGGTACTGCACAACAGAGATGCCAACGCTGAAACGGCTGCAGCGTATGAGCAGATCGTTGAGGCGATTGTCGAAACCGATGATGATCTGATGGAACGCTACCTTGAAGGTGAGACAATCAGTGAAAACGAGCTTACAGGCGCCCTGAAAGAGGCGCTACTGCATGGCAACCTGTTTCCGGTCATACCGACTGCAGGAGAGCATGAAACAGGCACCAGGGCGCTTCTGGATCTTTTGAGCGATCTGGCCCCGGCTCCGGATAAGATTGAACGCATCGTTGAGCAGTGTGGTGAGCCTGTCTCGATTAACGATATCAAAGGTTTCTCGGGTTATGTCTACCATACTGAATCCGATGAATTTGTCGGGCGCATCTCCTATCTTCGCGTTCTCTCCGGTTCCATCTCAGCCCACGATACATTCATCAATCGCCGCTCTGGAAAAGAGGAGAAAGCGGGTCATATCTTCCGGGTGATCGGCAAACAGCAGCAGGATATCAGCAGAGCCGTAGCCGGTGATCTTGTGGCCATACCCAGAGTTGCCGATATGCACGCCTGTGATGTGATTACTGATGCAACAACCGATATTAAACTTGATGAGATGAAGTTTCCGATGCCTATGGTGTCGCTGGCAATCCGCCCCAAAACAACTAAGGATGACCAGAAACTGGGCATGGCCCTGCATGAGTTTGAAAATGATGACCGCACCTTCCAGGTGCATAGTGATTCACAAACCCACGATCTGGTCATTAGTGGCATGTCTGACCTGCATCTGCGTCTGGTCCTCAATAAACTCAAACGCCGCTACAAGGTGAAGGTGGATACGTCCACGCCTCGAGTCGCCTATATGGAGACCATTACGGCGGCTGTGCAAGGCATTGATTATACACACAAAAAGCAGTCCGGCGGTGCCGGGCAGTTCGGACGGGTGGTGATCAATGTGGAACCACTTGCTCGCGGTGAAGGTTATGAATTTGTCGATAAAATCCATGGCGGCGTCATTGATGCGGTGTTCCGAAGTTCAGTGGATAAAGGGGTGCAAGCGGCCATGCAGGAGGGTGTAATGGCCGGTTATCCGGTAGCAGACGTGCGTGTCACCCTGGTGGATGGCAAAACCCATAGCGTCGACTCCAAGGATATCGCTTTCCAGATCGCCGGACACAAAGCCTTCAAAAAGGCCTTTAAACAGTGCCAGCCTGTACTGCTTGAGCCGATTGTGAAAATGGCCATCTCAGTGCCGCAGGATCATATCGGTGATATTATGGGTGATCTCAATTCACGCCGGGCTCAGATTCTCGCCACGGATATGAAAAGCAGTAGCGCCATCATCGAAGCCCAGGCGCCCATGGCAGAAATTCAATCCTATCAGGCACAGCTCAAAGCGATGACTCGCGGTGAAGGCAGTTACACCATTGAGTTCGATCACTACGATGTGGTTCCTGCTGCAATTCAGAAGCGTATTCTCAATCCGTCGGCTGCCGACTAACCGGTATAATTAATTGCCGGCCTGTAATCATGCGGCCGGCAATTAACCAGCCCCCCCTCAACTGCTGCTAATCACCTCTTCAATAACCGTGCTGAAATGGGCCAGATCGTAGGGCTTTTCAAGATATCCATCATAGTTCTGGTAGACCATTTTACGATCCAGGCTTTGCGCCGAATAACCGGATGCCACGATCACAGGAATTTCAGGATAGTCTCGTTTGACCACCTTGAGCACCTCTTCACCCCCCATCTCCGGCATGATCAGATCCAGCACCATCAGGTCGATGAGATCGCTATATTTAGCCATCATCTCCAGCGCCTGTTTACCATTCTCTGCAAGCAATACGTGGTATCCCCTCTCCTTCAAAAACTCGGAGACAATAAACCTTAATACCTCCTCATCATCAACAAAGAGAATGGCTCCGTTCATCTCTCCCTCAGGCAAAGGTGAAAGTTCCCCGATTTCAGTATGAAGCAGACTTTCAGTTTCTACTATCTCCTCTTCAATGGCCGCAGGAAGATAAATATGGAATGTTGTCCCCTTGCCAAGGGCACTGTCCAGGTAGAGGAAACCACCATGGTTTTTGATGATGCCATAAACCGTTGCCAACCCCAGACCTGTGCCTTTACCAATCGCTTTGGTGGTAAAGAACGGATCAAAAATCTGATCACGCACGTCATCGGGAATGCCACCGCCATCATCAGTCACATCGATCAACACGTAACTGCCACATAGCGCTGAGGGGTGAGTATCAACAAAGGCCTGATCTATCACCTCATTACGCAGTGAGATTTTCAGCTCATGGCCACCGGCATCAAGAATTGCGTCTCTGGCATTCACACAGAGATTCACCAATACCTGATGTACCTGAGTTGGATTGCCTCTGATCGGCCAGAGAGAGGGAGAGACATCAGTATAGATGCGCACACTTCGATCTATCGTTTCGCGCAGCAGCGCCTCAACCTCTGCGACAAGAGCACCGGCATCGATCTCCTCCACTCTGGTTTTTCCTTTTCTGGCGAAACCAAGAAGCCCCTTGGTAAGCTCGGCTGCACGCAAGGAGGCCGAGGTGATGGTGGTGATATAACGCTCAACGCTTTCGCGATCTTCGATTTTCATTCTGGCCATCTCTGCCGATGACAAAATGGCCGCCAGAAGGTTATTGAAGTCGTGGGCAATGCCGCCGGCCAGCGTGCCAATGGATTCCATTTTCTGGACATGGAAAAGCTGCTCTTCAAGGCTGCGCATCTGGGTCACATCCTGAATAATACCCTCAAAACCGATCGCCTCATCTTCATCATCAAAACGTACACGTGATGTCACCAGTGTCTTAAGAATGGCGCCATCCTTGCGTTTAAACTCAATCTCGCGCTCTTTAATCTCCCCCTTGGCCAGAAGCTCTCTGATCACATTTTGACGTTCATCAGGATCAGCATAGATGAGAGCACCATCTCGAATCTCCTGGATCATCTCAGCTCTATCGGTAAAACCGAACAGATGAACCATAGCCATATTGCAGTCAATCAACTGACCATCCAACGCATTGATATAGAGAGGCTGAGCAATATTCTCGAACAGCTCTCTGAATTTGCGCTCACTTCTCTCCAGTTCATGCGTTTTCTTCTGAATCTCACGGTTCTGTTTACGTAGTGAGGATGCCATATCGTTGAAGTTTCCGGCCAGACGGCCAATCTCATCCTTATGATCGACGGAAATTTTGAAATCGAGATTACCCTGGCCGATTTTCAGTGCCCCATCCGATAGCTGTTCAATCGGTTTAATGATGCGTCGCATAGGCAGATAGATCAGAGCGCAACCGATCATCATCAGTAGCAACGTAGCCCAAATGGTAGTGATCAGTGTCTCCTGCCATTTTTTTGTGATTCCTGTTGTTGAAAGGCCCAGACGCACAAAACCAGCCACCTGGCTCTCTTCTCCTTCAAAACGCACAGGCACCATGAAATCCACGTAACCGCTGCTACTCTGATTAATCTCACTTTTACTTTCAGAAAAGCCGGTGCTGAGCGCCCTGGCTTTCATGGCCTCAGGAAGTTTCAAGTCATGCTTCTTCTCACCGAGTCTCTGCAATAGCGTGCCATCAGCCAGATAGATATCGATATAGAGAATATTGGGCAGCCCCAACATCCCCGATGCGACCTGCTGCACAAACTCACCATCCTCCAGTACGACACCCAGACGTACACCTTCAGCAAGGCTCTCTGAGAGGGAGCGCGCCTGCTGGCTCAATGCACCTTTCAGTGCCTGACTCTGTGTCACCAGAAAGTAACTGGCTGCGGCAGCCATAATGGCCATAATCAGCAGCGCGACCAACAGGTAGATTCTGGCTCCAAAGCCCAGTTTGATGCGTTTCATTTGCTCACCCTCGCCTGCCTGAGAAGCGTTTCCGGCACAGTAATGCCCATCTTTTTGGCGACCTTAAGATTGATCGAAAGATCGGCATCACGCGCCATCTCAATGGGAAAGTGGTTCATGTTTCTATCTGCCAACATACGATTGGAGAGCTCCCCGACCTGACGACCGAGCGTCTCATTCTGAACAGTGAATGCAAACAGTGCTCCGGCGCGCACATATTTATCAGAGAGGCCGATCAATGCCCGGTTCTGTTCACGGGCTGTAAAAAAGAGATAACGCACAACATCCCTGGAGCGCATCAACTGATCAGGAATCATCCAGTAGGCTGTATTCTGCTCGGCTAATAGCAGCTTAGCCTGCTCCACAGCCTCCGTCGTCGATTTCACCTGTTTAGCAAGCAGCTGTTGATTCACCGCCAGACAGGCTTTTTCTCCACGGCGAATCAGAGCTTTGCTTTGATCAGGGTCATACACCACAGCCACACGTTTCACATCCGGAAGCAGCTGACTTAACACCTTCATCTGTCGTTCCGGGGCGACACTCATAGAGACACCGGTCATATTCTTCGGCATCACTTGCAATCGGTCATGAGGGTTTAACACCATAACAAACAGAATCGGTATATCGGTCACCTCTCCGGCAAGCGCCAGCATAGCCTCACTGCCGATCACCAAAATCTGATCCGGTTTACGAGCCCTGATTGCGCCGATCATGGCGCGTTCATCACTCAAATCGCCATCCTCTTTACGAGCAAACACCTTGGTATTGGCGACTGATGTTAATTTGAATCCCGCCAGCGCCTCCACATAGGGGCGCACATTGGGATCCAGTAGCACAACCACCTCTTTGGCCGTCGCAGTAGCTGGCAACAGCAGGAGCAACAAGCCGACAAGCGAAAAGAGTCTGTTGTAGCTGAACCCACTACTCCTCACGGTATACCTCTCGCAAGGCGCTCAGGCGACTACCGATCGGTGGCACTTCATCACGATCGATCTGCACATTAATCACAACCGGTCGTTTCAGTGCAATCAGCTTATTAATAAGTTTGCGATTCAGCGCTCCGGGTTTGTTGATGCGAACACCGACTGCGCCAAAACTCTCGGCCCAGCCGACAAAATCAATAGAGGCAAAGGTGTGTGATGTCTCCATCGCCTGCTCCGACATCGACTGCCCATGGCGCACCATGCCCAACCCACCATCATTGAGAATCACCCAGATCACAGGAATACAGTGACTCACGGCAGTGGAGAGCTCTGTACCATTCATCAGGAATCCACCATCACCGACGATAGCCACCACTGGCCGCTCTTTTGCAGCCAGCTTGCCACCGATTGAAGCGGCCACTCCATATCCCATACAGGAGAAACCAAGTGCCGCAAAAAAGGTTCCCGGTTTTATAATCGGCAGGTAGTGCAGAGCCCAGGCCAGATTGTTGCCGATATCGATAAAAAAGATGGTCTCATCCGGCACTGCAGCTCTGATATCAGCCATTAGTCGCTGCGGTTTAATCGGCGAGGCCTCTGAAGTGATCTTCTCCAACTCAAGCATCATCGGATGTTTATCAGCAAACTCAACAAACCGTCTGGTGCGAATATGCCGCTCCACGCTGGTCACCCGATGCATCCGTTCCAGCTCATAAAGCAGCTCTTTCACGACCACCTTGGCATCACCGGAAAGCGGTATCACAGAGGCGTAATTGCGTCCGAACTGGTTCGGGTCGATATCGATCTGGATAATGGTTTTGCCTCTGGCCAGCTTCTCACTCCAGCCATGCGTGGCCCACTCATTAAAGCTGGTGCCTACAGCAATCAGCAGATCGACATCCTCATCCAGCAGATAGGCATCGGCTCTCGGTGAGCCGCCAAAACCGAAACAGCCCAGTGCCAGCTCATGATTTTCAGGGAATGTCCCCTTGGCCTTGGGTGTGGTCGCAGTGGGAATCGTCAGCAGCTCGGCCAGCTCTTTAACCTCTTTTGTAGCCCCCGACCAGAGCGTGCCACTGCCAACCAGCATGGCCGCCTTCTTGGCCCGACCAATCAGTTTAACCGCCTCTTTAACCGAACTGCGGTCAAAATGTTGTGGTTGGTTGTAACTGCTGAACAGTGAATGGGAGATGGCGTTCTCATCTACCTTCTCTGCCATCACATCGGATGGAAGGCTCAGGTGTACAGGCCCCCGCTTGCCCGAAAGTGCCATACGGATCGCTTTACGGAACATATCATCGGCAAGCGACGCGTTGATGATCATCGCACTGTAGTTGGTGCTCTTCTTGAATATTTCGACCACATCTATGCCTTCATGCGACGAGTCCTGAAAAGCGCTCTTACCGAATTTACTGATCGGAATCTGGGCAGTCAGAGCCAACACCGGAATCGAATCAGCATAGGAGGTGGTAATACCTGCAAAGAGATTGGTTGCACCCGGACCTGTCGTTGCACAGCAGACGCCAAGGGTGCCACTGACACGGGAGTATCCATCAGCCATGAATGCAGCACCCTGCTCATGCTTGGTCAGGATAGGTTTAAGGCCACCCCTGAGCTCGGCTTTTGCCAAAGCGTTATAGACAGGTTCAAGTGCGCCACCGGGAATACCGAATACATATTCCACCCCCTCTTTCTCAAGGTAGTGGACAAGAAGATCGCCATTCTGAATCTCATCCGGCACTTTTTCAGGCACCGGGTATTTGATTACATTACTCATCAGGGTAGCTCTCGCTCCTCTACGCCTTCATAGAGGATGTCCTCACAGGCAATCGGCAGAAACGTCCCTGACTCGTTTTCAAAGGCTTCGATGTAACAAGGAACAACACCTGTATAAAAGGCTAATGACAACATCCTATAGATTTGTTTGGGCATGAACCCCATATCAAGGAAGCGAGCCATCATGTAGCCGCCGTAATTAATGATCATTTTGTATTTCCGCAACAACTGCTCTATTTCCATAGCAACTGAGAGATAATTTCCATCATCAATGCCAAGCTTTGCTGCCGCCGCTGATAAGGGAGCAATTCGTTCATCACCTCGAAGCAAGGGGCGACCAAAGCCATACACAATGCGTTTTTCTTGAAGTTGCGACTGAATAAATAATGATAGTCCTTCTTTGCCATCCGCGTCATAGATTCGCTTGGCATTCAGTAACAGACACGCCGCCTTGTAATCAGATTGTCTTCCATACAAGCTTGCTTCAGCACTGGCGATTCCAGCTGCAAAAGAAGCGGTAGCAGTACATTTTGCTGATCCCGCAAGAGAGGCCACTCGGTTACACCAAAGGCGAGGGTCAGGGTACCCTGTCATGATGAAGGCAGTTTCGATCAACTGAGCTTGCTTTGCTGATACAAATTGTCCCGTTGCTGACAATACCATTGTTTGCATCCACGTTGCTCTAGATGCCAATTCTTGATGAAGGTTAAAACCATGAAGCGTCGCATCTCCTCCGATAGTCCACCCACCTGACTTGGATGTAACACGGTCACGTTGCTCAGAAAATTCATTCCAACTCATTTTTCACTTCCTACTTTTTTCGTAGGTTCAGGGCCTTCATAGTTATAATATGATGGGTCAGCCCAAAAAGGGTATTCGTTCCAGTTGCGAGGTAGTTGTTCAACCCCATGAGCGAGAATCCCTGCCGAACCAGCAATCATGTAAATACCGGCACCATGTTCAGGACTAAATCCAAGATCACTTAACACGGCTGCAATCACTCCGGGCAATGAAAGATAAACCGGAGTTTTTTCTTCTGACAATATCAATTCAATTGATCGTGCTAAAGCCAATGCTTCACCTTCGAATCCGTAAATCAAGGTCATTAACTTCTCAGCCCTTCTGTCTCGCTCCCCATAATAAAGACCAAACCCGGGAGGTATTTCAGGCCAGGGTATGATTTCATCATCCTTGTGATCGTTCCAGAACGTCCGGTAATCGTGGATAAGTTGTTTCGCATAGGTGGATTTGTGATTAGAGCGACTTTCATTTGCAGGCAGTTGCCCATTCAGTAAGCGCATAGCCGCCTCAATGTGCATTCCGCCTTCCGCCATACCACCTCTTACGGTAAGCCCCGTAGTCAAAATCGTTGGTAACGGCGTTTTTCCTATTCCGCAGTTCATCGCAGCCCGTACAGCTGCATCTCGAGGACCGGGATTAGCTAAAAAAGCCATAACCTTATTGAGTAACAGGTTCTGCTCAGGTGTAGGCAATTCGCCCTGAGACATAAGAAACAGCATCTCAGTCCAACCATAATTTGCACTCAGCTTCTCGGCAGCGTAGCCGTGCCAGAGAGTCTTTTCGGCAACAAACGGATTGGTTTCAGAAGATGTTTCATGACAGATCGTTGTGCGAATAGATTCCCGTTTCGGCCGCGGTGGAAAAAAGGTTGGCATCAGAATTTATACTCCGCCTCAGCTAGCAGTGTGCGTCCAGGCCGAGGATAACCATTGGCAACCGTTACCGGTGATGGGTCATAATTTTTCGTATTGAAAAGGTTGTGCGCTTTGAATGAGAGTGTAAGCCCTTTCATCAGCCTCTCTGTGGAAACCCCCAGATCGACCACAGTAGTTGCAGGCATAGCTGCCCTAGTGTCCCCGGCTCCACGTCCACGTTTACCATCCCAGCGCAGAGCAGCATTGATATTTACCCAATCATCAAACAGGCCTGCATTAGCCCCGACTCGGATCCGATGCTGAGGTACATTCGGCAATATTAGCTGCGTCTGATTATCTTTCGATTTCTGATAGGAGTAGTTCAAATATCCATAGAGATACTCTTGCCAATCAGCTTTAAGCTCAACCTCTCCACCCCAAATCGTTGCTCCACCAGAGTTAATCGTTAATGGCGTCGTTGGTACAATTCGTTCGGTGAAACGATTATGAAACAGATTCGCGCTCAGCTGGTAATTATGTGTCAGCTTCCACACAAGGCCTGCTTCAAAGGTCTGCATTTTCTCCGGTATTAGATTCGGATTGCCTACCGATGCCGGGTTATTGATTTCGTACATCTCAATAAAACTCGGCGCGCGAAAAGCTGTGGCATAGAGTAGTTTGATATCGAGATTATCATTGGCAGACCAGACCAGAGCTAATCTCGGATTGGTCGTATTGCCGAAGTCGCTATAGTGATCAAAGCGGACACCAGCAGTCAGGATTAAATCATCTCTGATTTCCCACTCATCCTGCAGGTAAACTGCCGATACCTGCCGTTTGGCCGGTTTATTGTGATTAAAAACATTTGAGACATCGGCACCATTAACAATATGGTGCACATCGAACTGGCGCTGGAACTCCTGAGAAACACCCATGGTAAGGTGGTGACTCTGAAGAGGTTCAAACTGTAACCGCAGCTCTCCCGAATAGGTGCGATTCTTCAGAAGTGGATGACCTGTAGTAAAACCGGGCAGATTGATCTGCCACTCGGTGTCCCACTCAAACTGATCAACACCCACTCTTGCTTCAACATCAACACTGCCCAGGCGGTCTCTGTATTGAATGTTTCCATAGGCCTGTCGATTGTTGGTACGGGTTCGCGTATCGATCATATTGGTGATGGAAAGCGGTGTACCTCGGCGTTTATCAAGGTAAAGGGCTGAAAATGAGAACTTATCCATGCTGGCAATCAAGTGCGCTGTATCAGTCGAACGCCAGAAGTTCGTATAACCACTGTTACCCAGCGCATCAGATGCGACAAACTGCCTGCTACCGTCGGTGTCCAGCCGGTCATACGATGCAACAACACCGCCATCTGCATCACCCTGCCCTAACAACAGGTTGCCATGCCTGCGACTATTGTTGCCGCCACCGGCTTTAAGTTTAACCCCTTTAAAGTCACCCGGTTTTTTCATGATAATGTTAATCACACCGACAAAAGCGTTGGCGCCATAAAGGGCTGAACCAGGCCCTCGAATCACCTCGATACGTTTGATCTGCTCAATCGGGAATTCGTCAAACAGGTGGCTAAAACTCCCTTGGAATGGATTATTGATGCGGTGGCCATCAATCATCAACAGCACCTTATCCATACGTGATTTGATGCCTCGCACTTCAATATCTGATTCAGTCGAGATGGTATTCAGGTAGCTGTAACCGAAACCGGGAACGGTGACCAGCGCATCAAAAATATTGCGTGCGCCCATATTCTCCAGCTGGTGGTCGGTGATGACTGTGGCGATTGCCGGGGCTTTGCCCAGTGTGCGCGCTGACTGAGTCGCGGAGATGAACAGTTCATCCTCCTCAAACAGCAGCGAAAGGTCATCATTGATCTGATTTGCGCCTTCAAATTCGGCGGCTGACGCTGACGGCATCAATAGCCAGCCAAACAACATCGTAATTAGAATTAAATGGCTTCTTGCCATAGCTACTCCCCAAACCTGATTTGCCTTTATCGACATAAAATCAAAGCAAATCACATTACCCATACTCGTTATCATTCCACACCAAATCGGCATAAAAACTCAAACGGCTGAAGATCCTCTTCGAAACATATGGAGCTTCCTGCATAACCCGGCTCATTGCCTGGTTAACCGGTAACATTACTCTCCCTAAAATAATGAATACCGATCGACACTGAACCTGTCTCGCAACTTCCGAGACGAATGGGAAGCCTGATCGCACCGCCAGATTCTTCAATCCCCCATATGGGGGACAAGGAAAACCCTTTATTTTCAACAAATTCTCAATAAATCGTCAAAAAACCATCATACCCGTGGCGGCCTTTTCGATCAAATATGATGGTAATAGAAAAACCTGACGTAGTCATTGAAGTGATATGAGGTCAGTTGTTTAGTTGATACAGGCCTAACGCGAAAGGGCAGAGTAACATTAAGTTACTCTGCCCTTTCTTTGTTGGTGGCGCTTCAGGGACTCGAATTAGCCACATAAACACTTAATATTAAATGATATTATTTTATTATTAATGATATATACCGTAAATTATACCGTAGAATTGATGTCATCACATAGCATTTTAATAGTACTCATTCAGGAAAAATTTACAAAGTCACATGCCCTTATCTGGCCGTGATTGATTGTGGATATAAGACTTGAACATATTGAAAGAGTTGATTTTAAGGACGCTCCCCATCGTAGTCAAAGCTACAGGCGTTCAAAACTTCTGTAGGAATGCGTTCTGTCCTAGTGTACGCATCTCGTCGCCCTCTCTCTGAAATTAGATGTAAGTGCTTTCTAGCCCTGGAACCAATCACATAGAGTAATTTCTTCGCACTATCATTTGAATTGCCAGAATAAGGCACCAATCCTTGAAGCAAGGCATAAGCTATAACAACATCGAATTCTCCACCTTTTATTCCATGGATTGTAGAGACTGTTATTCCACTTCGACTTTCGAATACTTTACGAAATGCATCAATTGTATTGATAAACGTAGTGCCCTCTTTCTGGATACGTTGAATTCGAGCACGTGAACTTGAAAAAAATGCATCGTGATGCTCAACAAGGGAAGGGAAATCGCTATAATCAATATTTAATCGTTCGAACAATTGATCCATAAACTGCTCTAGGTACTCAAGGCCATCCTGCTCAGCCAGCATTATCGTGTTACATTCCCTAAGTAACATCCGCCTAGAGATGCTAGATATATCAACATTTGCATCTTCTAATGATGATAATACCTCACCAGCCCATCGCAAACGACGAACATACATCGTTGGAGATGGCTCGGATAAAATGATCCTCGTTAACTTGTACCAAAAGTTATCAATATCACGAGTAAAGGGAACCATACCAGGGCCATCAAAACTATATTCGGGTAAAGCAGTCATCAGACTTCGAGTCATACTAGCTAAGAAGATCCACTGCGGGGCCAAAATACAAATTTCATTTTGAGGTACACCCTCCACTTCAATTTGGTGTCGAATAAGTTGAGTTAGCATTTCTACCAATTCACTCTTTTCTGTTAATGTGTCAAATGTAATCACACTTGGGAAGTCACTGAATTCACCTTCCGCCGATATAGACGTATCATAAACGTTGTAGTGACTAAAATATTCAACAATACGATTTGAACTACGATAGTTGAGCGATAGACTCATCTCTCTTTGTTCAATATTTGCCATCGCTTGAAATTCTCTAGCTGTAATCGCATAACCACCAAGAGATCCGTAGATTGCTTGATTGGGGTCACCAACAATGAACGACTTAACCCTCCCCTGACCCGCTTTTATAATTTCAGCTACAATCCTATATTGTATTTCTTTAGTGTCTTGATACTCATCCACCAATATGTAAGAAAACAATGAACTAAGTAGCTTGCTAATTGATGAGTGCTGAACAATTAACTCGTAAGCAAACAACAATATCTGTTCGAAATCTACTTGCTGATTATCGTGCAAGTTCGCACAATACTGATCCAGAATATTTTCGACATATGGTCTTTGAACAGCGCTACAAGTCAGAACTCGTTCCGTTGATGTGTAATGATGGCCACAGTTCCAAACTGTTATTTTAGGGTTTCGGAAAGGTAAGCATAGTTCAGTAATTTTCTGTTCTGTGTCATGGGAATTGATCACCCTAAATCCATACTTCAATGAGTCGTGATAAATACCATAAGGTTTTAATATCCACTCCAAACAAAAAGAATGAATTGTGCCAATCCAAAGCTTTGAAGTGTCCACCCCAAGCATTTCAATGCGCTCATGTATCTCATCAGCAGCTCTATGAGTGTACGTTATGGCTACCACCCATTTCTTTTCTTCTTTCAGTTTTGATAGCTCGCGAGCTATTTTGTAGGTCAGCGTTCTTGTTTTTCCACTACCAGGGCACGCCACCAAGAAAACGCTCTTTTCCTCCTCAATGGCCTCTACCTGTTCATCATTCAGGTCACTATCATTCCACATAAACATTGATCAGAGCCTTGCAAGAATGGGGTTGATTTTATCATTAGGCAAATGTGTGAGCATATCGGATCGAATTTGGTTGAAATTCAATACTCCATCACGGAAACCTTTCAACTTCGGGTACAATACCAATACAGCGGCTCGGTTAGTTGATATATATGTTTCCCAACTGGAATACCATTGTTCTGTTTGCCCTCTGGCTGCATCCACCATAGCTCTATTCGCGTCTAATTCCTTAGCAAACAAAAATAAACGGTGGTTCAGAATTTTGAAAATAACATCATTGCTGATATGTGCATGTGCAAAAAATATCGCGTTTACAATATACTCTGGAATAATCGTATTATAGTCGACAGCCTTACCTAATAATATTGCAAACCATCCTTTCCCTGAATGGTTCGCCATCGTTAGAGCACGCTTTCCAAATATTGCAATGTCACCTGATTCGAGTTCAGCCTCTGATGTGGCAATGGTAGTAGTATCTACATAGACATCCGGTAAAATACTAACAAGACTCTTACTATTCCCAACTGCAATGAAATCAACTTCGAATGTATGTGGGGCATAAAATGGTCTAACCCAAGTGTTACCATTGCAGAATGCATCAAGAGCTGCCTTTCTAGCAATGCCAGAGGCGCGAGAACCCAGTGCTCTTTTTTTTGCACTCTTTACAGCGTTGGTGTCTCCAACAATTTCAGTGGTATCAAAAAAAGTTTCATCCAGATCAGTAATAATACTGCACTTCTTTCTAATCCGATCATCATGGAATAACAAAGCAACATTTTCAAAACCAGTACTCCGGATATTCACTAGACTGATACCCAGCTCATCGAGACTGACACCCATCACTTTTTTGATTAAAATGGGGATTAATATTTCTTCCGCATCGCCTTCTACGAGCACTACGCTTCTAGCAAAAAGCAAATTACTCCGAATAGCATCTAGATAGCGTTGAACGCTTCCGATTTGATTTGGCAATAATCCTGCTGCTGGTTGAAATGCTTCACATTTTCCATCGACCTTACCTATAACATTGACGCTTTTTACATTACTAACCTCTGAAATATGAGATGAGTGTGTTGAGTAAATTACTTGCGCATTTGTATAATTAATCTTATCGAATAAAGACTTCTGAATATGAGTATGGATATGAGCTTCTGGCTCCTCAACTATTAAAAAGTTTGCAATAGACTGATTAGCCTTTTGATACTTAAATTCAAGCAACTTAAGTGTCAGGTAAATCAAATTTGCTCCGCCCAAACTCATCTCATGAATAGCGCCCTCGTGCCCATCATCAGATTCTGCAATAAACAATTTCAAAGATTGAAATAACTGTTCTGCTTCATCTGAGAGATCAGATTTAATCGACAAGGAGACTGGTGAGTAGGCATCACCCACTGTGTTATTGATGGTGGTATGGATGTCACCCCGAATTTCAATTACGTCAGACAGAGCTTCAATTGAACTATTCAAGACATCTACTTGATTCGCAATCGGACCGAATTCGGCTGGGTCGACTTCACCACTTTTTCTTTTCAGAAGGGTCAATAAAGGGTTCCGTCGATTGTTATGAAAGTCTGAAACGACATCTCTTAATGCTTGAATAAAGGTGAAAGACACTTCTTTACTCATGGATAAAATTGGAGGCATTCTACTTCCAATTTCGGGGGGATCTAGTTGGGCGGGGAACTGGACACCTACAAAGTCTCCAACGAGACGTTTGTAGACACTTGAATCGTTAAAATCAGCACTGCTTTTCCCCGTTACAACAGCCTCATAGTCATCAAGACTTAGTCTTCCAAGTATGAGTCCAAGACCTACGGTATCTCCTAACGTAAGTTGAGATAGCTCACTTCGAACCGATGCATTAGGTCGAAAGATTAAATTGTAGGTTGCTCTACTAACTGTTTCTCCTTCAATATTTCCTAGACCATGGAGGAATAGCGCTTGAATCGATTCATCTTGGGAGATTTCATCAAACTCCAAGCTGATGATAATCCAATGACCGCGCCAATCACCCAGTCCTCTAAAAAAATCCTTTTCATCAAGCTTGATGACTGAGCGAGGCATTGAATCATCTAGCAATAGTCGGATTGCTCTGAAAAGATTGGTTTTCCCCGAAGCATTCTCACCAATGACCGTGTTCACTCCTTTATTGAAAAAGAAACTCGTATTGGAAAAATTTCGATAATTCACCAAGCTAGCTTTGGATATATGCATTTCACTTTCCCTCCATCCACTTAGATCATAGCCTAAAATCTATAAGTTGAGGAGTTTCATCAATATCTACTGTAGAGAAAAAAATCTGAGGACATATTATTTAAGTCTAAATACCTGCTGTTAGCCGCGAGTAGTCGAAATAGCTAGAACACCAGGCTATACAAGGGGCCCTGACGCTCTTTCCCTACCCAATGCGCCCTTGGGCCGCAAGCCAGATGAAAAGGCAGCCCACGGCCACTTATGGACATTCGACAACAAATATAAATTGGAATATGATTTATTGCACTGCTAGAGACCTCACCCTGAGTTAAATATTAATTTGACCGCCCAAGATGTCGCTTCTAACTAAGGAGGCGAAGATTGGCTCTGTTCCATCATGTCGAAGACTCCAAAGGATTGTGTGAACTGTTTTCTGAGATAATGAAATCATTCGGACACGAAATGGTTTCATTTGAGAATGGTCTACATTACCTCAAACACATGGACTCCCCTGAATATATCTGCCCTGTAGCAATATTTACTGACATTGATATGCCTAAAATGGGTGGCTATGAGATGATAGAAAAAGTCATAAATCGTTATCCTAATCGTTTAATTGTAGTTCTTTCTGCTCATCGGGACAGCAATAATATCAATGAAGCACATGTATTTCAGCATGTGGATAAACCATTTCACCCTGAGTCTATGGGGACGATTGCTAAGGTCTTAATCGCCAAAAAAATCTCTCTTGGCCAAGATGCTGATTTCTTGAATGAGCGCTAATGGCCGACTATCGCCTGTGTCGCGACCGGCTAGGTGCGGCCATAAATGGACAGTCAGCAATCTTTCTGTAAAAATCGAAAATCCGCTTAAGGAAATCAGGAGGAGTTCCTTGTTTTGCCTTTAGTATGCAATAACATGGAAAACAAGGGCGTATACAGGAGGGTAATACATTGAAAATCAAGTGCACGTATTACCTAGTTAGGCTTTAAGGTATTAGAAAGGAAAATGGATAAGACGCCTAGAATAGCCACGTATGACAGACGAAAACTTTTTTTATGGCCAGAGGGTTCTCCGGCCATTTATGATTCAGACGATCATTTTAAAAGTTTGATCGCCACTGAGAAATGTGACATTTGTAACAAAAGCCTGATATTTGAAAAGAACCACACGGAAAGCCTGGACGAAGATTTTTATTACATTTTAATATGCCCTTCATGTGGGTACTGGAAAGGCAGAGCATGCTTTGATAATAGTCGCCTATTAAATGGCACGTTTTTCGAATTAATACATGATTTTGGAATCAATGGGAGAATAAGAAAATTACCATTAGATTCTAGAGAAATATCAACAGTAAGTCTATTGAAATACCTTTCCAGCCACCACTCTAATATGACACATATGAATCCATTTAGAGCCGAGAAGTTTGTTATGGATTTATTAGGGGATTGGTTTGAATGTGACGTGACATATGTTGGCGGATCAAAGGACGGCGGCGTTGATGGTTACTTGTTAAAAAACAACGATATTACGAGCATTATTCAGGTGAAATGGAGAAGGGAAATAAATAAAGCAGAATCAATTAGTACAATAAGAGAGCTAGCTGGTAGTATGCTAGTGAATAACGTCCCAAACGGATACCTAGTGACAACACGTGATCACGTATCCTCTCAATCAAAGCAAGAAATTGAATCGATAAATGATAGATCTATTGCTGGAATCGGCCAACTAAGTATTGGGTACAAAGCATATAATGACCTAATTGACATGATTGACCTCTCTTTTAGAAAAATGTCAGATAGCCCAAAACTCGAAATTGACGGTATAGAACCATATGACGTCGATGCTTTGTTTAACATAGATGATAGAGACAACGACAAGATTGTAATTGAAGATGATGACTTTGATGCAATGAAAATAATTCAAGAAAATACAGCGCTCGTGAATCAAGCTGATATGGCTTTATTCCTGCATGAGAATAAAATCATTAAGCCTAACAAATAACTGCATCTGAGCATGGCGTTAGAGGGCGAGAGAATATCGAGGTAAATTTATGGCAACAAAAAAATCCACTGGGTCAGGAAAACGAGATATCGTGCAGGTAAAAAACCCCAAATCGGGACACTATGTAAAGATCGACCGAAGTGCAGGAAAAATTGTATCCCACAAGAAGTCTGATGGACCCTATAAAGGTGTGCCGGTCGCAAGGAAGCGGAAATGATTGTATACAATCCGCTTGATGGCGATGCATTCACAAGCTCAATCCCTAGTAATCCACGGCATTGCTTCCTAATGACTAGGCTTGGTAAACCTGTCCCTGAGCCAGTGCAGGATATTCGCAATGCTGTCACGGAAGCTTGCAATAATTTCGACTATCAAGTTATTGACGCTAGTTCAAGAGTTACGGGGCGAGATTTTTTATTAAAAATATGGAAGCTAATTGCTTCAGCTCCTTTATCAATTGGCATATGCCACGAGGATATCGCTCAATCAACGCAAGCTAATATTTATTATGAGTTGGGCGTTGCGCAAGCTTTAGGTAAGGAAACTTTGCTTATCAAATCACCTTTAGCAAAAGTACCTAGCGATTTTGTCCGAACCGAATACATCGAATTCAATGAAGACTTTGAAAAAACCTTTAATTCGTACTTGAACTCACTTCCTGAGCAAGCAGATCATTATGAGTTGGTTGCTGACCAATTAGATCGTAATCCTATTTTAGCAATAGATTACCTCAAACGAGCTTTTCTAATATCTGGCGAAGAACGTCTTCGTGGGAAAGCTAAGGCTCTAATAGAAGGGGCTGGTTTGGGAGACCGAGCAACAAACAGTGTTGAACTACTTGCAGCTGCCTTCTAACAAGCAGCGCAAGCGGGACAAATTTATCCCCTTCGCGAGCGTCAGTTGAAAATGCGATCATCAGAAATTGGCCAAACGTCACCGTTCGCTAGATTGCTGCAGGGTGCTGGTTTGGAGTGCAATCACCTGAAAATTGCAATGGGTGTCGGGTTTGAATGCAATCTGCATTCATTGAACAGATAGTATATGGCCTACGGATATACTCGCTGCCATGGTACAAAATCCTTTGGCAACTTCTTCGAAATTGAAAACCTCTGGCGACCAGTATGTTCAAGAAATCCAAACTGATTTAGGTCTTGGAACCAAAACCAAAGATCTTTTGAACGCTTTTCAATCAACAGTTCATCATCCGACCAACCAAGCATTTTCGCTAGCCACTCATCTGCCGCGATATGCTTGATACTAATGGCCCCACCTTGTTGTCTTTTTATTTTATAATACCAAATTAGGCTTTTCCAAACTGGTCTAGAGCAATTCCATGAATGCATGGGTTTTGCTGTTACTGTAGGGCATGGAATCGAGAGGCGAGCCGAAACATTGTATATTTTCTCTTGGTCGCTGAGTAAGCAAAAATATTTTGCATATTCTTCTTCTCGACGCTTTTTATGTCTTAACTCTTCTAACTCAGACGTGAGTTTCTTTGTTGCTCGATGAGATAATTCCTCTATCCAATGTTGAATATTTACCCATTTTAAAATGAAGACAGGATCAGAATAAGAAGCAATGGGATTAAACCAAACTATAAGTGAAGGACGCTTTGCTTGTTCAACAACATTGGAAGACCCACAAAGTAAGAAGTATACCTCAACCTTTGTCTTCCCATTTACAATCCCGTCAGCTTTCCATCCTCCATTTTGATTTTCCCATTCGCCTAAAATGCTTGTCACTTTTGGAACAGCCTCTGCCTTTTTGGATACACTTTTTCCATAAACACTTACACCTTTTTTTAGCTGCTCAAGAAGAGGCCAATTTAGATCTTTTACCAGAAGATTGTTCGATTCTCTAAATAGCTTCATTTCGGCTTCAAAGCGATCAAAATACTTCTGATTGATTACATCAATATCTCGATCTAGTTGATTTCGTGTAGAAGTAATTAACGATGTTTCCCGGTGACTATATAACCAATGCCTGTTTTCTTTTTCTAACACAGCATTATGAATCACCTCTTCAGTTGCATCCCAAGGCAGTGTTGAGAGATTAATCTCAAATGCTTCTTGATTTATAGATTTGTATTTGTTTATTTCCTCGTAACCTTTCTTGTTGGTGACATGTATTTCGACAGCAACAGTTGCTCCATTTGGCTCGGTTACTAATACGTCTGCTACTAGTTGACCATTAGCCAGGGATACTTCCTGTTGGGCTGATTCCATCAGTATATGGTCTTGCTCAACCTCCCACGCTTTTATGTGAGGGATCCCGCAGTAATCTTCCGACTCTTCGATACCATGAAGAGGAGGGATTAATAGCCTTTTATTTTCCTTGGATGCTATTTCAAGAATTTGCTTTGCAGCTTTGTGTAGAGCTGACTCTCCACTGCATTCAGACAATGAAGCATGCGCGAAATGGTCTGATCGCTCTTTGCAATGCCTGGCAATTAGCTGCCCTTCACAGTCTGGGCAGACACAGTTACATGCCTTGCCGCGAGATACGACAGAAATATGAAGCATTTTGCCAGAATGAGACATGCCCCATCCAAGTTTCACCGAAGACAATTATCCTCCATTAGGATTAGAAGTTTCCTACTCGCACTTTATTAATCACATCCTCATTAGAGACTCTGTATGTCCATTTCCCTTTGATTTTAGCACATGTAAAGTACAGTCCAGAAGCAAACCTCATCTCCCATCCCCGATAATCAGACCTACTTCCTTTCACAAGAAGTCGCCCAGCTTTGGCATGGTTAGCTAAATGAAGCATACCACTCCACTCGGAGTGGTCATTAGAATAATAACCATTGAAATCACAAAGTAACTTCTCCTCATCTTTAAAGGAAAGGTTTGAAAAGAGTAAACACACCTTGGGCTTAATCTGCATGTTATTAATTTCAAATTCACAGTCACCATAGCTAATGGTTTGCCAAAAAGCTCTGCTAGCTTTTCGGGTAAATCCCTCTTCCTGCTTAATGTATTTTACTTCCACACCAAATGGAGCACTTTCAAACCCTTCACTGATTAAATGATTTTTTGGGTAAAGAATATAGTCAATTCTCACATTTACATTTTCAGCTAAGTGCTTGCCTTTAACTTCTGTATGAAGATAGAAATCATTTGAAAGATGAGCAACAAACCACTCTTTCAATTCATCTTCGCTTTTGAATCTATTCAACGCTAGTGACAACTCTTCAAACTGATCTTTCTTTAATCGATTTGTTTGATCAATTGTAAATTTAATCGCACGTTCCCGATCATAATCAGATACTATTTGCTCAATCAACTTCTCTAGCTGTGTGGTTGTCTCCCGTTCTTTCTCTGAGGCATTCTGTATTATTAATGATGGATCGTATTCATATCCATGAAGTTCACTTCTTTCTTGAATCAGATGGATAAACTGAGCATTCACAATTTCCCGTTCTGAATTTCGAGCCTTCAGAATCTGATCATCAAAAGGCTTCAGTAACTGCTCGCCCAGTTTCAGCATGGCATTATTTTTACTTATTGGATTCCCATTCTGTTCACCACAGTTCGTACATTGATATACATAATGAATGCTTCGGTTTGAATACTCTCGCCTTCTGATTTCCAAGTGACTTTTACAATCACACCTGGAACCCTCTAGCTGTACTCGAAGTGATTGCAGCTCATCCTCTATTTCCTCTAGACGTTTTATGGTTGATTCTAATTCCATCTGCATCCCTATTTAGAAAGTACTCTCATTGTAAGCTTTGGCCTGTTTATCCATCACGTTTGAGACAAAATCAACAGAGGTACTGAAAGCCAAATTTCCTTTCTGAGTATAGTAACTAATTGACCAATGTGAAATGCAACGTGAAGTTATTTGATTCCGAGCAGTAATACCCTCCCCTTAGAGTGCTTCCGTTATAAAATAGATATATTAAAAACACCAGTATATTCCAGCACGCAGGTTACAGAGAAGCAGGCAAGTGGTTGCACTAATCTGACATGCCAGTGCAATTGAATTCGGTAGGCTACTGCAAGAAAGTGACCGGCTGAGTTCTGCAAAAAAACAGTTATTCACAATAGCCTCTAATACTGTTGAAAACTCAAAGAAATATTTCATTTGAGTTGTTGCCGCAAGAAGCTACCTTTCAATTTCATATGGAGGGCCTGTGCCTTTTAAATTAATTATTCTTCTTCTTTTCTTTATGCTATCAGCATGCGTAATGTCAGCTACAAAAGATGTTTCTGCAAAAGATAAAAACTCTTTAATTATGATTCATGCTTCTTCCAAGGATTGAATCGCTACCGTATTGCTAGACACCCAAGAGCGTGACAAATTAGCTCTATGGAGGTCACGATGAGTGGCAAGCGATATACAGAAGAATTCAAGATTGAAGCAGTAAAACAGGTGGTTGATCGAG
>NZ_VWNC01000010.1 GCF_013387455.1 Mariprofundus sp. NF | reverse complement strand
TTAAAGCAGGCAAACCTAAGATGCTGATTGTTGGAGCGGTAATGCGTAAATTGATCCATATCATTTATGGTGTGTTGAAAAACAACCAACCGTTTAACCCTGATTTTCAGGTGAAAAACGTTTGACTGCCAAGACGGTATCTGACCCCGAGGGTTTTTGTGGAATCACAGGACTAGAACTGGGGCATCAGCTATATCTCAAGCAGGGTAAATAAAAACGGGCGCACAAAGTGCACCCGTTTAATTGATAATGGAAAGGATCTCCTTTGCATTAGCTGCCGTAATTGAAATCCTTCCATGAGATGAAAAAGAAGGCGGTGATGTAGAGGACAATGAAGACCAGAGGGGCAACTTTAATGAACAGAGGCAGCTTCTGGGCTTTGTCTTTCAGGGTGCGCAGCAGTGGGGCAAGGGTAACACGCTGAGACATGATTACACTGGTCTGACGATCCATAATAGCGGTGAGGATTGTGTAGGCCAGTTCATGATGGTTTTTCATCAGTTCTGTGAAATCATCATGCGAAAGCGTGTAGATCACACAATTTTCAAGTGCAGTTACATCTGCACTCCGGCGTTTGTTATTGAGGAAGCTGAGTTCGCCAAAAATGGTGCCTGCTTCAATCTCGGCAAGAATAACGCGCCCTTCGTAGCGATTGTTATCCTCAACCTTGGCTTTGCCTGAACGCATAATCTCCAGGGTGCCGCCAGCCTGACCTTCGGTGATAATCTTTTCGCCGGAAGCAATATTGGATACGGTGAGGCAGTTCAGTGCGCCGTGCTCGGAATCTGTAAGATCCCGCTTAAGAATGGTTTTTTCCAACCATGAAATATCAACTGCCATCTGTTTCTCCTGTTAAAGCAACTGTTGCAGACCTTTGTGATCTGCAGTTATACAATTTTATGGTGCGAACTCTGTCACCGGTTTGAAAAGGTTCCGTGAGATTTGTCACTAATGCTATAATAGGCTGCTTTTACGATTATAACAGCCACATTACAAAGCCGGTGGTCAGCATCGCGGCAGGGCCATTCCAGCGTCCGGGGAACAGGGCGCGGGTGGCTGATGTCGTCATGGCGGCGATCAGGGTGGCAATGATCAGCGCTTGCCAGGCGGTGCCGTGGTAGACGTGCAGTGCCCAGCAGAGCAGGGTTGTAGAGACAGCAATTAGCGTAATATGGCCTGCCAGCGTCTGATTGGGATGGGCAGGGAAACCAAGTGTGCGGTGGTTGAATTTCAGGGTGGCAAGCTGGTCAACCCAGTAGGCTGCCGGAAATGCGATGCAGAAACAGAGGCCCAGTCCAAAACCGAACTCAGGAATGGCTTGAAACCAGAGCGAGGCGATGAGCAGGGCAGTGATAGTGTGGGTGAGTGGCATCAGCAGAGGCCGCTGCTGCATGGCTCTGCCGGTTTCATTGACTATCGGGCTCCAGGCCACTCTTAAATGTTGAAAGAAAGGTCTCTTCAAGCTGATTGCAGCAAGGCTGAACAGGAGTAGCGCTGCCAACCCTGCCCATAACCAGCTGGCATCAACGTAGACCGGCCACATCAGCACCCAGATTGAGAAGATAGGCGGCAGCGCCTGTTGAATGGTCTCCGGTGGAGCACCACGGCGTAAGAGCATGACTGAAAACCAGGCCAGTTGCAGGATGCCGAACAGCACCAGTCCACTGAGGACAATATCACTTGTAGCTATGGTTTCAGACATGGCGGCAGATTAGGGGTTAAGGAGAGTTACGGCAAATATGAGATGCTATGAGCTATCTTTGCCCAACGCGGTCTAAATCGCTAGGTTGCTGTTCAAGTTTTGAATAGGAGGGGATGCATGACCCAGGACGAAATGAAGCAGCAGGTGGCTGAGGCTGCCTTGGAATATGTGAAAAGCGGTACTATCGTTGGTGTTGGAACCGGATCTACTGCCAATATGTTTATCGATGCACTGGCCAGTATGAAAGATGATATTATCGGTACAGTTGCCAGTTCAGAGGCGACAGCCACCAGACTTGAAGGGCATGGTATTCCGGTTCTCAGTCTCAATGATGCATTGAAACAGGTTGATTCCCTGTCGGTCTATATTGATGGTGCTGATGAGTTTGATGCAGGCCGCAATCTGACCAAGGGTGGTGGGGGCGCACTGACGCGTGAGAAAATCGTGGCGGCTGCTTCTGATCAGTTTATCTGCATAGTTGATGAGAGCAAGCAGGTGAAACATCTGGGGGCTTTCCCGCTGCCTATTGAAGTGATTCCCATGGCACGGGAACTGCTGATGACCGAAAGCAAAAAACTGGGTGGTAATCCGGTGCTGCGCGAAGGTTTTGTTACTGATAACGGCAATGTCATTATCGATGTGCTGGGCATGACCATCACAGATCCGCGTGGTCTTGAGGATCATCTCAATAGTATTCCGGGTGTAGTTACCAACGGTATCTTCTCACATCAGGGCGCTGATATTGTGTTGATGGCAACACCAGATGGCGTGGTAACGATCTAGTAACAGATGGGAGATTTGGGGGAGAGCAGGATTTATCACTGCGGGATGTTGATAACATCCCTGTTCTCCCTGCTCCTGTTTGCTCACTCCGCTCAGGCTGTTGATCTTGCCCTTGAACCGATTCAGCCCATTCCAGATCGTCTTCAGTATGATGCTGGCAAAGCCGAATTGGGTGAGAAACTCTTTTTTGATAACAGGCTTTCCGGTGACAACTCTATCAGCTGCGCTCACTGCCATAACCTTGAGGATAAAGGTGGTGCAGATGGACTGAAACGCTCCTTTGGTGTTGAAGGGCGGGTCGGGCTTGCCAACTCGCCGACGGTATTTAATGCCGCCCTCAATTTCAAACAGTTCTGGGATGGACGGGCTGAGACGCTGGAAGAACAGGTTGACGGCCCTGTGACTGCACACGGTGAGATGGCCTCTGAATGGCCTGCAGTGATTAATAAACTAACTGCTGATGCCTACTATAAAAAAACCTTTTCCCGGTTATATGACGATGGCATCACTGCAGCCAATATCAAACATGCCATTGCTGAATTTGAACGTACTCTGATTACCCCGAACTCACGATTTGATCGCTATCTGAAAGGGGAGGCCGATGCGATCACTGTTGAGGAGAAAAAAGGCTATCGTCAGTTTAAAGAGTATGGTTGCACTGCCTGTCATCAGGGTGCCAATGTGGGCGGCAACCTGTTTCAGGTTCTTGGTGTAATGGGTAACTTTTTTGATGATCATCCGATTGAAAACAGTTCGGATCTGGGGCGCTTTAATGTAACTGGAAAGGTGTCTGACAAACATCGCTACAAGGTGCCATCACTGCGTCTGGCTGTGTTGACTGCACCCTATTTTCATAATGGTGCTTACGACTCCCTCTATGATGCAATTCGAACCATGGCGAAATATCAGTTGGGCAGAGAGATTCCCGATGATGATGTTCGCTCTATCATCAGCTTCCTCTACACGCTGCCCGGTGAATTCAAAGGTGAATCACTTGAGCCGAAAGAGAGAGAGCATCTTATTTTTCCGATAAAAAACAGGAAAGATTCACGATGAAAGCTGTTTCATTGAAAGTGCATGTTCTGTTGATTGCCTGTCTGGGGCTGCTGCTGGTGATGCAGTTGATTAACGTTCAGCGTTTTGATGCTAATGAACCGCACAACATTCACTATATTCTGGAGCGGATGGAGCATCTTGATACCCAGTCCGAACAGAATATGTTGCAGGTCTATAGCAGGAATCTCTTTCATTATGATCTTATGAGCAGAGATCTGGCTGAGTTGAAAAGCCTCAGCGGAGAGCTCTCCCTGTTACTCTCTAATAACAGTGCGTTTGATGATTATCTGGCTTCACTCAAAACATCGGTTCAGATCCAGTTGCAGGGCGCATCAGAATTTAAGGCCTCATATGCCATTTTATCCAACTCACTGCGTTATATACCTACGCTTGTTTCACAGCTGCAAGCAGATTATCCCGAGCATTATCAATGGCTTACCGAGCTTAATCGTGATGTGTTTCAGTGGAGTGTCTACCCCAATGATCAGGATGCTAAGGCTCGTATTCAACGTGGTTTAAACAGGACCAAAGAGCTGGGATTAAAGAGGCTGCATCGCCATCTGCAGGTGATTCTGAATTATTCACCACAAGTTTTAGATGCTATCGATACGGTGGTAACCTGTGGTACTGCGGAGAATGCAAGGGAGCTTTCAATTGCCTATGACCGCTATTTTGCTGCCAAGGTGGAGGAGAATAAACGTAACCAGTATCTGCTGGCAGCATTGGCTATTGTACTGCTGCTCTATCTACTGCTGCTACTTATTGCAAGGCAGCGGGCTGCACTGCAACTGAGTGAGAGTGAAAAGCGCTTCCAGCTGCTGTTTGATCTTATTCCGGACGGCGTTGGTATCCACAGAGATGGCTGCTGGGTCTATTGTAATCCTGCCATGCTGACGATGTTCGGAGCGCAAACAGAAGATGAATTGATCGGCACGCCTGTAATTGAACGTGTACATCCGCAACTGCGTGATCAGGTGGCAGAGCGGATTCGCAAAGAGGTGGATGATGCATTGCCTGCCCCCCTGATGCAGCAAGGTATTTTGCGACTTGATGGTTCTGAATTCCAGGCGGAGGTGCAGGGCATTCCATTTCAGGATAAGGGTCGCACGGTGGCCATGACGGTGATTCGTGATGTGACAGCCCGGGTAGAGGCTGAGCAGGAAGTGAAGAAGGTTCAACAACATCTGCTTGCCGCACAGAGTGTGGCACATGTCGGAAGCTGGGAGCTTGATCTGACCAGTAGTGCACTGTGGTGGTCGGATGAGGTCTACCGTATTTTTGAGATAGAGCAGACTGAATTTGGTGCCTCATACGAAGCGTTTGTTGCGAGCATCCATCCGGATGATAGAGAGAGGGTAGATAGTGCCTATACAAGGCATCTTGAAGAGTCGGTTGCTTATGATGTAAGGCACCGACTCCTATTTGATGATGGTCGCATTAAATATGTGCGGGAGCGCTGTGAAACCGAACGCGATGCAGAGGGCAGATCTCTCACCTCTATCGGTACAGTACAGGAGATCACCGAGCAGGTGCTGGCAGAGCAGAAGAAATTGTTGCAACAGGAGAAGATGGAGCATGTGCAGCGGCTGGAGTCACTCGGCATTCTGGCTGGCGGTATTGCCCACGACTTTAACAATATTCTCACTGCGGTGATGGGTAATGCGGCACTGGCAGGGCGGAATATTGATGAGATCTCCCCGGCCAGAGAGTTTCTCTCCCGCATTGAGACCTCCACCCAGCGGGCATCTGATCTATGCAAGCAGATGCTGGCCTATTCAGGTAAGGGTAAGTTTGTGGTTCAGGCGGTTAATCTGTCGCATCTGGTTGAGGAGATGACTCGCCTGATGGAGGTCTCGATCGAGAAGAATGTGGTGATCAAATACCACATGGCTGAAAACCTTCCGCCAGTGGAGGCTGATGCGGCACAACTGCAGCAGGTGATTTTGAATCTGATTACCAACGCCAATGAGGCGATAGGTAGCAAAAGTGGCGTGATCTCATTTGCCACCGGTGTGATGCATGCAGATCGGAACTATCTCAGCCAAACCATTACCGATATGGAGCTACCTGAAGGGCGCTACGCATTTATCGAAGTTTCCGATACCGGTTGCGGCATGAGTGCGGATGTGATGCATAAGATGTTTGATCCGTTTTTCACCACCAAATTTACCGGACGTGGTTTAGGTATGAGTGCTGTGCTGGGTATTGTGCGCGGTCATCAGGGAGCGCTGCGCATCTACAGTGAGGTGGGTAAAGGCACCACATTCAAGGTGCTGCTGCCGGTCTCATCTCATGATTATGTTCAAGAGCAGGCCATGCAGGCAGAAGCGCAAAACTGGCGTGCAGACGGAACTATTCTGGTTGTTGATGATGAGGAGACGGTCAGGGAAGTTGCTACCATGATGCTGGAGGATATGGGATTTAAAACGCTGAGCGCGGTAGATGGTTCTGATGCTCTGCAGGTATATCGAAAACATGAGTCTGAGATTGTGGCTGTACTGCTTGATATGACCATGCCGAAAATGGATGGCAAAGAGTGCTTCCGTGAACTGCGCCGCATTAATCCTGAGGTGAAAGTCATACTTTCCAGTGGTTATAATGAGCAGGATGCAACCAGCCGTTTTGTCGGTCAGGGGCTGGCAGGTTTTCTTCAGAAGCCATACGCGCCGGAAGCATTACATGAAAAAATACGTATTATGTTTGACAATGAGACAGATAACTTACAGTGATCTAATGTAAAACTTTCATATGCTGTGATAATTTGCTACAACTAGCATATGGTGTGATGGCTAGGATTAAAGCTAAAGAATACTCTGAAGAAGTCAGAGTATTCTTGAGTTACGTTGGCGAACGAGAGGTGTTGGTCATGGGGAATTGGAGCAGAATGCAGCGCAGTGTGATGCAGATGGATCCGCTTCTGCTCACCATGCTTGTCTCTATTCCTTTCGTATTTATCTTTGCCACGATCAATTTCACACTTGGCCTTTTCGACCTGAGCCAGATCGAATTCCTGATGGTGCTTACGCTCTCCGCACTCTACTGGTGGGCCAGAAGGGGAGACCCTTCCTCAGCTGTTCTAAAACATCTCTATATTTTACACCCGGTGACCCTCTTTGCGTTTCTGTTTCTGCAGGGAGGTTATAGTGATATCGGTTTCATCTGGAGTTTAGGCCTTCCTTTTGTCGCATGTCTGAGCGCTGGTTCCCGCATTGGACTGGCCTGGACAGTGGTCTATGCCCTGATCATTGTGGCACTCGGCATCGGAGCTGAGGATGTTGCATGGCAGAAGCTGGTATATATCGGTCTTGGTTATTTTGCCTTCACGCTCGTTGCCGTCTACACAGTGCTCTCAAGGGAGAAGAGTGAAGAGCTTAAAGGCGTTCGTCTGAATGAAACATCGTCTCGCCTGAGGCAGGGGGAAATTGCACTTTCCGAAAGCAAGGTGAGCCATCGTCAACTGCTTGATGCGATGCCGCATGCCATAGCACTGCATAGTGATGGCAGATGGATCTACTGTAATATTAATGCAGCTATATTACTGGGGGCTGACGGGGCTGAAGAGGTGATTGGCAGTTCGCTGTTTGATTATATTGATGCCTCGGATCACGGCCTGGTGTTGGAGAATATCAACCGTATGAGTGACAGCGGCCGACCGATCCCACTTTACGATATCCATATCGTGAAAAAGGATGGCAGCTCCTTTACCGGATCACTGCTCTCATCACCTGTCAGAATTGAGGGGATCCCTGCCTTCCTGGTATCGCTGGAGGATGCAACTGAGCGGGTGCGGCAGGATGAAGAGCACTATAATCTCAAGACGCAGCTGGAGCATGCCCAGCGACTGGAGTCACTCGGTGTTCTGGCTGGTGGCATTGCCCACGATTTTAATAACCTTCTGGCTGCCATCTCAGGTAATGCGGAGCTGGCTATTGCCAAGGCAGAACCCGATTCGCCACTGCACGGCCATATCGAGAACATAGTCGGCACCTGTGACCATGCCGCTGAACTATGTAAGCAGATGCTCGCCTATGCCGGTAAGGGGAGTTATGAGCTGGAGGTTCTCAACCTTAACGAGATGGTGAAATCGATGGGTAAACTGATCAGAGCCTCGGTCAGTAGCAATATCTCCCTGAAAATGAAACTCGATAGCCACCTTCCCGGTATTGAGGGGGATGTGGCCCAGATCCAGCAGCTGATTCTCAATTTTATTGTTAACTCTGCAGATGCGATCGGCAAAGAGACTGGTGAGATCAAGGTGTCGACTGGTTATAAACATATTGATCGCAACGTGCTGGATCGGATGTATAACGGCTCTGAACTGGATGAGGGTGAGTTTGTCGCCATTGAGATCCGTGATAACGGTTGCGGCATTGATCCGGAGATGCAGACGAAGATTTTTGACCCCTTCTTCACTACCAAGGAGACCGGTAGTGGTCTGGGTCTTTCGGCTGTTTTGGGTATTGTCTGCGGCCACAAAGGCGCCATTCAGCTATTCAGTGAACCCGGTAAAGGCACTGCCTTCCGCGTATATCTTCCTGCTACCAATCAAGCGGTAAAAGAGAAGATGGTCACCACCATGGAGGTGGAGGCGTGGCAAGGTGATGGCAGGGTACTTGTGGTTGATGATGATCTTCGCGTGCGCTCGGTGGCCTGCTCATTTATTGAAATGCTCAATTTCGAGGTGATAACTGCTGATGATGGTAAAGAGGGGCTGGAGCAGTTCGGGAAACATCATAATGATCTGGTGGCTGTGCTGCTGGATATGACCATGCCGGTGCTCGGTGGTGTTGAAGCGATGGCAGGGATGCGACAGATCAATCCGAATGTTCCGATCATTCTTGTCTCCGGCTACAGTGAAGTGGAGGCGGGGACACTGGTTAGTGGTGATCGACCTGAGGCCTTTCTGCAGAAACCGTTTAAGGCTAAAGAGTTGAAAACCGCACTCTATGAGGTGATGCATAAACCGGCCTAGCGCTGCTTTCACTGCTGATCATTTCCAAATAGCCGACAGGCTTCTAGACTCCTGCGCCATGCAAGTCAGCGATTTCGATTTTGAACTTCCGGAACATCTTATAGCCAAAAAGCCGCTTAAGCAGCGTGATGCTTCGCGTCTGCTCTGCCTGCCTGAAACAGGGGATGGCCCTGCCGACGCGAAGATCAGTGATCTTCCCGGACTGGTGCAACCCGGCGATGTGTGGGTGATCAATGACACCAGAGTTATCCCAGCCCGTCTGATAGGCACTAAAGCCAGTGGTGGCAAGGCTGAGGTGCTGCTTCTGGAGCCGGCAGGGGAGAATCACGTATGGCTGGCCTGGGGAAAATCAAACAAACCATTGAAACCGGGTATGATCATTACATTTTCAGAAGAGTTCAGTGCCGAGGTGTTGAAGCGCGATGGCAAGCATATCGAGGTGCTGCTGCATGCCGATGATGTGGCTGCTGCTATTGAGACCTTTGGTCATATGCCTTTGCCTCCCTATATTGATCGCCCAGACAGTGAGGAAGATAAAGAGCGTTATCAGACCGTATTTGCCAAGCATGCCGGTGCCGTGGCTGCTCCCACAGCAGGGCTGCATTTGACAGCTGAGCTGATGGCTGCAATGCAGGATGCAGGTGCGGTTTTCGCCCATGTCACACTGCATGTCGGTCCCGGCACCTTCCAACCTGTGCAGGTGGATGATGTGAACAATCATGTGATGCATGAGGAGGCGTATATTGTGCCTGCTGAAACAGCTGATCTGGTGAATCGGGCCAAGGCTGAGGGGCGACGCGTGGTTGCTGTCGGTACTACAAGCTTGCGCACACTGGAGGCAGCCGCTGTTGGGGGAGAGCTGAAGGCCGGTGCAGGCAGGACTTCCATCTTTATCTATCCGGGTTACCATTTCCAGATTGTGGACGCGCTGCTAACCAATTTTCATCTGCCCAAATCGACCCTGATTATGCTGGTCTCTGCGCTTGCCGGGCGTGACGCTGTATTGGATGCCTACGAATTTGCCAAAGCACATAACTACCGCTTCTACTCCTATGGCGATGCGATGTTTGTGCCGGGGTCAGAACGCCTATGAAACTCTTTATTGCACAAATCAGCCCCAGGGTCGGTGATCTGAGCGGCAATGTGCGCCAGATCCATCAGGCCATGGCAGCGGCGCAAAAGAGCTGCTGTGATCTGGCAATATTTCCTGAACTTGCTGTTACCGGTTATCCACCTGAAGATCTGTTGCTGCGGCCGCTGTTTATGGATGAGGTGGAGCTGGCTGTAGAGGCGATTGTCGCTGCTACTGGCAATGCCATCGTGGCTTTTGGGGCACCACGTAGAGACGGCTCCGAACTGCGCAACAGTGTGGTGCTGGCATCCCACGGCAGAGTCGTTGGATATTACGACAAACAGAAATTGCCCAACTACGGTGTCTTTGATGAGCAGCGCTACTTTTCAGCGGGTCTCGGTGATAACACCATCTTTGAGGTCAATGGTTGGTCCATCGGGGTCGGCATCTGTGAAGATCTCTGGCATGATGAACTGGCAAATGAGCAGGCAGGCAATCGCTGTGACGTCTGGCTGAATCTTAATGCATCACCATTTCATATGGGTAAGCAGGTGCAGCGTGAGGCGCTGGTGGCACGACGCGCCAGAGAGTTTGCGGCACCCGTGGTCTATCTCAATCCGGTCGGTGGTCAGGATGAGGTTGTTTTTGATGGCGGTTCTCATGTTGCAGATAGTCAGGGTAACCTTCTCTTGCGCGCGCCGATGTTTGAAACCTGGAGCGGGGTCGTTGATCTTGCTGCAGTGGGTTGCCAACTGCTGACACCCCTGCCGGAAGATCTGGAGCAGGTGCACAGCGCACTGGTGCTGGGTGTGGCTGATTATGTGCAGCGCAATGGTTGTAAGCAGGTGGTTATTGGTCTCTCCGGCGGTATCGATTCGGCACTGACTGCAGTGATCGCTGTAGAGGCGCTGGGGGCTGAGAATGTGCTCGGTGTTCTGCTGCCGTCACGTTACTCCAGCGACCACTCGCTCTCTGATGCCCAGGCGCTGGTTCACAATCTTGGTATGGAATCGATCACGCTGCCCATCGCTGATGGTGTGGATGTGATAGAACAGACGCTAAGCGATACCTTTGCAAGCTGGGGTAAATCAGAACCTGATCTGACCGAGGAGAATATTCAGGCACGTATTCGCGGCGTGTTACTCATGGCGATTTCAAACAAAACAGGGCGTATGGTGCTCACTACAGGCAATAAATCTGAGATGGCCGTGGGTTACGCTACCCTTTACGGCGATATGGCCGGTGGTTTTGCCGTGCTTAAGGACGTTTATAAGACGCAGGCATTTGCACTTTCGCGCTGGATAAATCGGGATATCGAACTTATTCCGGAAAATACGATCAGCAAACCGCCTTCGGCAGAACTCAGGCCTGATCAGAAAGATTCCGACTCGCTACCCGATTATGATGTGCTTGATGCAATCCTCGCAGCTCACATCGAAGAGCGTTTGGGCGTGGAAGAAATTGCTGCACGCGGTTATGATGTTGCCGAGGTCAAGCGGGTGGTGCGCATGTTGCAGCTGGCAGAGTATAAACGCCGCCAGTCGCCGCCGGGTGTGAAGATCACCGAACGCGCCTTTGGCCGTGATCGCCGTTATCCGATCACCCACGGTTTCTGGGAGTAGCAAGCGCCGGTGTTCCCGGCGCGCGATAGCAGTTTTTTTTGTTGGAAGGAGAATAAATTGAAGAAAATCGAAGCAATCATCAAACCATTCAAAGTCGATGACGTCAAAGATGCACTGGGCGAACTGGGTATCGATGGCATGACCATCACTGAAGTCAAAGGCCATGGCCGCCAGAAGGGGCACACCGAGCTCTATCGTGGCGCCGAGTATGTGGTTGATTTTGTGCCCAAGGTGAAGGTGGAGGTGGTTGTCGGTGATGATCGCATCGAAGAGGCACTGGAAGCGATCTGCGCTGCAGCATCAAGTGGCAAGGTGGGCGATGGTAAGATTTTCGTATCTCCTGTTGAGCAGGTGATCCGTATTCGTACTGGCGAGCGCGATCACGAGGCGCTATAGCAAGTTCTGAGATTGCCTTTTTAACCATATTATGACACAGTCGCGCATCCATTTTACCGGGTGGGACTTTCTAAAAACAGAACAGGAGATTAGTTGTGAGTGACGCTATCAAAAAAGTTTTCGATTTGATCGAAGAGAACGAGTGCGAATTTGTTGACGTACGTTTCACCGATACACGTGGCAAATGGCAGCATGTAACCTATCCAATCCATCAGTTGAGTGAAGATTCATTCGAAGACGGCTTTGCCTTCGATGGCTCATCGGTTGCTGGCTGGTGTGATATTAATAATTCAGACATGGCGCTGATTCCAGATCCGGCAAGTGCCAATATCGATCCGTTCTTTGAGGCTTCCACGCTGGTTCTGATCGCCCAGGTTATCGATCCGATCACTGGTCAGGATTATAACCGTTGCCCACGTCAGGTGGCGCAGCGTGCTCTGAACTACATCCGTTCTGCCGGCATCGCTGATACTGCATATTTCGGTCCTGAACTTGAGTTTTTCATCTTTGACGGTGTACGCTTCAATAACGACATGGGTGGTTGTGGCTACCAGATCGAGTCTGAAGAGGCGGCCTGGAACTCCGATAAGAACTTCGCTGATGCTTCTGAAGGCATGATGCGTAACTCCGGTCATCGTCCACGCGTGAAGGGTGGTTACTTCCCGGTTCCTCCGGTTGATTCCCTGCATGAAATTCGTAGCGACATGTCACTGGTTCTGACTGATATCGGCATCGAAGTTGAAGCCCATCACCACGAAGTGGCAACGGCTGGTCAGTGTGAGCTGGCAATGAAGTTTGCTGAGTTGATCCAGAAGGCGGATGAGGTGCAGTGGTACAAGTATGTAATCCACAATGTGGCACATGCACACGGTAAAACTGCTACCTTCATGCCTAAGCCGATCTACGGTGATAACGGTACTGCCATGCATGTGCATCAGTCTCTGTGGCTCAAAGGCAAGAACCTCTTTGCTGGCGACAAGTATGCCAACCTCTCCCAGGAAGCACTGTGGTATATCGGTGGCATCATCAAACATGCCAAGGCACTGAACGCCATCACCAACGCTTCTACCAACTCATATAAGCGTCTGGTTCCAGGCTTTGAAGCACCGGTTATGCTGGCTTACTCCAACCGTAACCGTTCAGCTTCCATCCGTATTCCGGTTGTAAACTCTGATCCGGCTCGCCGTATCGAAGTTCGCTTCCCTGACTGCACAGCTAACCCGTATCTGGCATTCACTGCTATGATGCTGGCTGGTCTGGATGGCGTTGCTAACAAGATCGATCCGGGCGAAGCTGCAGACAAGAATCTTTATGACCTGCCACCGGAAGAGGGCAAATTGATTCCTACTGTTTGTGGTTCTCTGGAAGAGGCGCTCAATGCACTGGATGCAGATCGTGACTTCCTGAAAGTCGGTGGTGTCATGGATGACGATATGATTGATGCCTACATCGAGTTGAAGATGGAAGAGCTCAACGAAGTTCGTATGCGTCCGCATCCGAAAGAGTTCGAACTCTACTACTCTGTCTAATCACGCTTGATCAGATCGAAACTGAAAGGCCGCCCAATGGGCGGCCTTTTTATTTGTCCGGTAAAATCTTAAGGGGAGACTTAACGGTTTAACCAACCCACCCAGCTGATCAGGAAGTTGCGATCTGCGCTGAGATTGACCCAGCGTTGAAAATGGTCGCGCTCAACCAGCATCCATGGGCCCGGTTGCGCAGAGAAGAGCACGTGATCGGTGATTTTTCTTACGATCCATGGATTCCCCATCCTGTTAGCCCAGTCGCTGCCAAAGCTCGAGATGCCGGTTAACTGGACTGATTGTTGCATCATCACCGAGTCTCCTTTGCTTATCGCAGATGAACTGCTTTCACCTTTTCACTTTTATATATCGGTCTGAAGAGATGGAAATTTAATCGCCGATTGCGAAGGTTTTCCTCTTCCGATTGCATGGGTATACTCATGCAATGAGTGATCAGATCGATTTCATCCTTCAACATAGCCCCGCAAGTTTACATGCCGATGTTCGGCGTCTCTGTGCAATATCGCAGCAGTTTTCGACACTGATGCGCAACGCTGATGAGGCTGAGTGCAGCGCTCTGTTCAGACCGCTTGATGAAGCCCGCTTGCCCGATGGCAGTGAAAGCTGGGTGCCAGGTAGTGAGAGCAGTGATCTGGTGAGCTGTTTGTCGCACCTTCGATACTGCAAACATCGCGGTCATCGCCACCTGATCTGGTGGGAGATGGGATTAAACGGTGATATGGATGACTCATGCCGCGCCATTGCCGATCTGGCTTCAGGGCTGATGGATGAGGCTTTGAGGATGGCAGAGAGGCTGATAGCGCCGCGTTATGGCCGTATCGAAGGCGGTTCATTCTGTGTGATCGGACTGGGCAAGCTGGGTGGACGTGAACTGAATCTGGGTTCGGATGTCGATCCACTGTTTCTCTGGCAGGGCGAAGGCAGCTCGGTGGATGGGCGTCAGTCGATCCCTGCGCCTGAGTATTATATGCATCTCTCACGTATGCTGATTCGTCTGATGAGTGAGCGTACAGCCGATGGCATCGTCTGGCCGGTGGATATGCGCCTGCGTCCCGGTGGTGATGGGGCAGCTATTGCCCTGCATCTGGAGGCGACACTCAGCCACTATCTGGAGTATGGGCAGACCTGGGAGCGGGCAATGCTGATCAAGGCGCGACCGGTAGCCGGGGATATGGCGCTGGGTCAGGCCTTTATTGATGGTATCTCCCCCTTTATTTTCAGGCGTTATCTCGATTACACCACAGTATCAGCCCTTGCTGATATGAAGCGGCGCATCGACGGGCAGGCGGGGTTAGGCGGCATTGCACCCGGTTTTGATGTCAAGCGGGGCAGGGGTGGTATCCGCGAGATTGAGTTTATTATCCAGTCATTGCAGTTGCTGCATGCAGGACGTGATGAGAAGCTAAGGGTTCAACCCAGCATGATCGCCATTGACCGACTCATGCAGGCGGGTGTGATCGGGGAAGAGGATGTGGCTGATCTGAAAGCTGCATACCGCTTCTGGCGGCGCATTGAGCATGCGATTCAGTCTCGCCGTGGTGAGCAGACCCATAAATTGCCCGAGGATTATGCCGACTATCTCACTGCTGCGACCGGCATCGATCATATCGAGCAGCAGATGGTGCATCACGCTGCCATTGTCGAGGATGCATTCAGAAAGTTTGTCAAACCGGTTGGTGACGATGTTGTGGAAGAGATCGATTGGCTCTCCGGTTCGCAGCAGGGAATGGAAAAATTGGCAGAGGAAGAGCGTGAGCGCATGGGGCTGGCGCTTGAGCGAATTGACAGGTGGCTTTCGCGTGGTCTGCTGCCTGAGCGTAGCAGGGTGCAGACCGGGCGCATTCTGCAACAGGCGATGCCGAAATGGCTCGATGATGAGAATGGACTCTCCGCACTGGAGGCCTTTGCCGACCTGATCCACGCCATCTCCGGTCGTGCTACCTGGATCGATCTTCTGGCTACCCATCAGGGGGCACTGGACTGGTTGATCGGTGTGCTCTCTGCCAGCCGTTATCTGGCAGATCATATTGCCAGAGACCCTTCATGGCTGGAGTGGCCGCTGATGGCCGAGCATGGTGAGGTGGATATCAGGGCTATCTGTGCAGAGCTTGATGCACTGAACGATTTTGACGATGTTGAACAGACACTGGCTGATATTGGCCGTGGCGTAGATAAAGGACGCCTGTTATGCGCGCTGGCAGTTGATGCACATGCATCCGATGCCATGACCATTGGCGGTTGGATGGCGGATATTGCCGATGCTGCAACGGCTGCGGTGATTCGTCTCTGCCTGTTTCAGATGGATCTACCCAGAGACTTTCCATTCGTGGCGCTGGCCATGGGTAAACATGGTTCGCACGAGATGGGGCTGGTCTCCGATCTAGATATGGTCTTTGTTTTCGTGCATGACGATCCGCGTGAGATGTTCGGCAAACGCAGTGCCGGTGAGCATGCCCAGCGCATTGGGCGACGTGCCATCCAGTATCTGACTGCACCGCCGCCGTTCGGGGCGGGCTTCGAGTTTGATGCACGGTTGCGTCCATCGGGAAGTTCCGGTGTGCTGGTGACCAGTCTGATCGGCTTCCACGATTATCAGTTGCGTGAGGCCCAGACCTGGGAGCATCAGGCGCTCTGTAGAGCACGCGCTGCGGCAGGCCCTGATGCTGCAAAGAGAGCTGTGGAAGATATCGTGACGGAGATTCTCGATCAGCAAAGGGATCATCATACGCTGGCTAAAGATGTAATGGAGATGCGTCGTAAGATGATCGATCATCTGGCCAGCAAGTCAGAGTCGCTGATCAATCTCAAACATGATGCCGGTGGTCTGGTTGATATCGAGTTTCTGGCGCAATATGCACGTCTGGCATTCGGCGGAAATGGTCGCCGGACCATTGATCTGCTCAATGATCTTCCGGAGTCAGCGCCTGAAATGTGGCAAGAGGCGGGTCGCTGGCTGGCCGGGACATACCTTGACTATCGGCAGATGGAGAATGCGCTGCGTGTCGAATTATGGCGATCAATCGGCAAGCTGCCGAAAGATGCGGCGGCCACCGAGTGGGAGACCATGCGCAGGCATGCAGTAATCACAACACCTGATACGTTGATTGAACGCATGAACAGGGTACATGCGTTATTTAAACAGCTTCTAAATAGTTAATTGTAGTAGTGAAAGGTTGGAGGCAGGGGCGAGAATCGAACTCGCGAATAAAGGATTTGCAGTCCTCCGCCGTAGCCACTGAGCCACCCTGCCGTTAACAACCACTTAAAATAAAAGGGGAGGAGAACTCCTCCCTTTTTAATCTGGAGCGGGTAACCGGGCTCGAACCGGTGACCTCGACCTTGGCAAGGTCGCGCTCTACCAACTGAGCTATACCCGCTAACGGGGCGAATAATGCCGTCTGTTTTGCCATTGTCAAAGGTAGGATGTTATGAAATTAAAAAGATGAAGGTTGCAGTTCTCTGAAGCTTGCAGTTATCGGGTGGGATGCTTTGAAGTTAAGCAGACAGGTTCAGGTTGGAGGCAGGGGCGAGAATCGAACTCGCGAATAAAGGATTTGCAGTCCTCCGCCGTAGCCACTGAGCCACCCTGCCATCTGAACCTGAAGCAATAAAAAAAGGGTCCTTGCGGACCCTTTAATCTGGAGCGGGTAACCGGGCTCGAACCGGTGACCTCGACCTTGGCAAGGTCGCGCTCTACCAACTGAGCTATACCCGCAGACGGCGCGAATAATGGCGAATGAGCGGGGAGTGTCAAGCATTGACTTTCGGGTAGCAATTGCGTCAGATTATATCTCACTATCTGGTTCCAACGAGTAATATTAACCGCAAAGCTTCAACTACATTTGGCATGACTCATATCTATTTTCAGGGAGACGAATCTTGAACGATACCGAGAAGCGCAAGATCTACATATTAGATACAAACGTACTGGTACACGACCCCAACGCGCTGCAGCGTTTTGATGAGCATGATGTGGTTATCCCGATTGTCGTGCTTGAAGAGATGGACAAGATTAAGAAGGGGCTGGATGAGTTGGCCCGCAACGTGCGCGATGTCTCGCGCCAGCTTGATGAACTCAGCGCTGAGTGCGAAGACCTCTCCAAAGGCTGTCTGTTGCCCGGTGGTGGCAGGCTCTATTTCGAGATGTCGACGATTGAATCGCTAAAACTTCTGCCTGACTCACTGGCCAGAAGCGGTGGTGATAATCGCATTATTGCGGTAAGCCTGTCGATGCAGCAGCAGCATCCGGATCGTCACGTTATTCTGGTATCCAAAGATATCAATCTACGTATTAAATCGCGCGCACTCGGCCTTAGAACTGAGGATTACCGTTCAGATCGCGTGGTCACTGATCTCTCTATCCTGCCCAGCGGCAAACAGCGACTGGATGAGGCGGAGTGGAGTCTGATGGCTGAGGATATGGATGTCGGTGAGCATGACCACGGCAACCGTTATATCGTGACCTGGCCTGAGGAGAAGGAGCTACCGTTCCTTAATAGTTTTGTAGTGCTGCCCGGTGAGCGCGAGGTGGCGGTTCAGTGCACACAGATTGATGAGGGGCGCAGAGTTCACCTCTGTGACATTACATCCTACCGCAATGATCGCCACGCCATATGGGGTATCAAAGCCAGAAATCTGGAACAGAACATGGCGATGAACCTGCTGATGGATGCAGATCTCGATCTGGTGGCGATGCTCGGGCTTGCCGGTTCAGGTAAGACCCTGCTGGCACTGGCCTGTGGTCTGCATCAGACGCTTGATGTGGGGCTGTATGAGAAGATACTGGTGACTCGTGCAACGGTGCCGATGGGGCAGGATATCGGCTTCCTTCCCGGCACAGAACGCGAGAAGCTGGAGCCGTGGATGGGGGCGATTACCGATAACCTCTCCATTCTTCTCGGTGATGAGGCGCAGAATATCGGTGATATTCTTGGTCAGCACAGGATTGAGATCGCGGCCCTCTCATTTGCCCGAGGTCGCACATTCACCAAAACCTGGTTGATAGTCGATGAGGCACAGAACCTGACACCACATCAGATGAAAACGATTGTGACACGTATGGGTGAGGATTCGAAAATTCTACTGCTCGGTAACAATGCTCAGATCGATACGCCTTATCTGACTGCCCATACCAATGGCCTGACACAGGCAACGATGGCCTTTGCAGGCTGGGAGCATGCAGGTCATATCGCGCTGAAAGCCAGTGAGCGCTCAAGATTGGCATCCAGAGCGGTTGAGGTGCTTTAAGAAAACCTAATGGGGTTGATCTGAATTAACTGTTGTAGTGAGCCAATCAAAGGCATCATCATAGCTTTTGAATACCCTCAGTTTCTTGTTGTTGTTAGGCACCAGATTTCGATAGGTGATGTACATCTGTGCCAGACCGAAGGCCAGGGTGGAGCTTACGACGATGGCAAGTCTGGTCTGGATCTCATGTTGATCTGAACGTTGAGCGATTCTGCTGAGTTCAATGATACCTCTTGTGGAGAGGTTGAGATCAGTGATGTGGCGAAAGTCGAGAAGCTCGTTAAACAGCTGATAGTCAAGATGACCTTTGATCTCCTGTTGGTAGCTGGTTAAGGCATCAATGAAGTCATTGTCTGAAGCCTTGCCACTCCAGGTTGTAACAATCAGTTGATTGGCCAGATCGATATCGTGGCGAACAGACATATGATCTATATCCATGTTTCTCTGTTGTTGATTATCATCTCGTCCCGTCACATTCATATAGATATTATAGACGAAGAAATATGGGATGGAGGAAGAATGTTTCTGTGACCCGGATTACCGGCTATGACTACGTGGCCAGATGCTGTTTGAGGTGAGAAATTGAACCCACGTTTCAGCAGGTTTCCGATATTCTTCCAGCTGCAGGTCGAGTACATGCAGATCGGCATCGGAGATGTCGTTGGCAGCGATTTGCCGCTTCTTAATCTGCTCTCTTAAAATGGTCTCTTCGATATCCAGCCAGAAAAAATGAAGCGGGGCGGCGCTGCTGTCAGTCAGCTGTTTAAGATGAAGACGCGAATCGGGGTGGATGAAGGTGGCATCGAGAATCACAGAAAAACCAGCATCAATGGTGGTTTTCGCAGCTGCAAACATGGCGTTGTAGGTGTTGATGTGCATCTGATTGCCATACAGCTCCAGATCAGGGTGGTTGGCCGCGATGCGTTTGCGGGTGGCATCACTGCGGATCATGATGGCCCGCTCTACCCCGCAGCCGAGCAGTGCAAGGTGGCTTTTGCCACTGCCGGAGAGTCCACCAATGGCAAACAGTGAGCTCTGCTCTCTGCCGGTGCAGGCAAGTGCGAGTTCGAAATAGTCGGCTGCTTCAGAGAGTTGAAGCGACCTCTTTTCTCCCTCCAACTCATCAGCCAGCAGGCATGCTACCTTGCCGCGCACTGTGGCCCGGTAGAAGAGGTAGAGCGGTAGCAGCTTCAGACCACTGTAATCACCTGAAAATTCGAGATAGCGGGAGAGAAAACGCATACCGAGATCCGGCCTGCCGTGGGCATCGCAATCCATAATCAGGAATGCGACATCACTCATCGTATCGATGGTGCTGAAATCATCATTGAATTCGATGCAATCAAAGAGGCGTGGGTAGCCATCGATCAAGGTGATGTTTTTCAGATGCAGGTCACCGTGGCAGTGGCGGATATGGCCATCTGATTGGCGGGCTTCAAGCAGTGGCTGCAGCGTTGCCAACTCACGCCTGGCAAACTGAGTGAGGCTCTGAATGGTTTGTCGGTTTAGCCCGGTGCCGATATGGCGGGATGCAGCATCCAGATTGAGCGCGATATGGTTCTGCAAGAGGGCGATATGATCGATCTCCCTGTTGGCTGCAGAGCTATGGTGAAAGCCTGCCGTATCACAAGCCAGCGCATCCATCCATGCGGCATCAAAATTGCCATTATTCAGTCGCTCATTGAGAAGATCAGACTGACTGAAGCGGTGCATCTTCAGGCAGTAATCAACCACCTCTCCATCTCCATCCAGCTGATAGCTCTCACCTTGCCGACAGATGTGGTGCATACCGAGATAGATGGCAGGGGAGATACGACGATTGAGCTCCAGTTCGCGTTTACAGAAATATTTGCGTTTCTCAAGGCTGCTGAAATCGAGGAAACTAAAATTAACAGGTTTTTTGAATTTGTAGGCGTATTCACCTGCCAGAAAGACCCATGAGATGTGGGTCTGAATCATCTCGATTTGCTCTGCCGGATGGGGATAGATGGCCGGATCAAAGAATGGTTTGAGGTGGTTTGGAACTGATTCCATGTTTAATCTGCCTTGCAAACAAAACAGGCCCCGGTAAAAACCGGAGCCTGATATTTGTGTGTCAGCAATCTGTTAACCGTTGTGGATAAACATGCCACGATTAATATCGCCAATGCTGACCATGCCGGTGAGCTTGCCATCATCAACCACCGGGATACGGCGCAGGTTCTTCAGGCCCATGTAGGAAGCGGCTTTCAGAAGCGGAGTATCAGAGGCGACAGTCATCGGATCAGGTGTCATAACATCCTTGATCTTCATGCACATCACGCGTTTGTAGTTCTCTTCCATGTCTTCAAAATCACGCGCCGATTTTGCATCGTGAATATATTCACCGAAGTTAGGATAAAGTGGCAGCATGGTATCGCGGATGGTAATAATACCAATCAACTTGCTGGCATCGTTGTCGTCGATAACCGGCAGTGAACCGCAACGGCGCATTACCATTTTTTGTGTTGCATCATGCAGCGTATCACCTGCTTTGCAGGTAAGGCATCCCTGTGACATGACATCAGAAACTTTCATGATTCCCCCTATACATTTGAAACGTAGCGTAATGCGAGGCATTACAGCGGCGAGGATAGACCTAATTTTCATTTTGTGCACCCGCTTTATCCGGCAAGAATCTATTGACACTGCATTGCGAGACGGTATTGTTCCGCGCCCATATCAAGCGCAGTTGAGAGGCTGCAAGGAGCAAGAATACGTGGCAAACCATGCATCAGCACTGAAACGTGCACGTCAGGATCAGAAAAAACGTCTGCAGAACCGTACGCAGAAATCTACTATGCGCACTGTTATCAAGCAGGTATTGGCTGCAGTAGAAGCCGGTGACAAAGAGACTGCAACTGCAGCACTGCGTCAGGCAACTTCACTGCTGGATCGTGCTGGTCGTAAGAATCAGATTCATGCGCGTCAGGCTTCCCGCCGTGTATCTCGTCTTAATGCGAGTGTAAAAGCAATCGCCTGATTAAACAGTATCAAGTTTTAAAGCCCGTCTGACATTTAGTCCGGCGGGCTTTTTTTATGGCTGAAGCTTGTGAGCCACGTGTAAAAGTCGTGAATGGCGATTTACTTCTCCACTCCGGCGCATTTTTGAATTGGAATTTCGGGGAATGGAACCACCATGCCCCTCATCCCACTCCCAAAAAATGCACACGAAGTGCAATTGCAACTCATCCACTCAGACTTTTTCAAGTGGCTCTGGTGTTAACGGATAGCAAATATATAGTGTCTGCTCTCTGTATACTGGCTGGAGGGTGAGATGAAAATCCTGATTATCGGTGCATCACGTGGTATCGGCCTGGAGCTGGTCAAGCAGGCGATTGATGCAGGGCATAAGGTTACAGCACTTGTTCGTGATAAAAGCGTGTTCGAGGGGCATGCGCACAAGAATTTCAAGGTGCGTGTGGGCGATATCATGATCAGGAAGATCGTTGAGGGGGCATGCGTGGGGCAGGATGCAGTCTGTATCACGGTTGGTATGGTGCCATCCAGTAAGCCGGTCAATCTCTTCTCCGATGGAACCAGAAACGCTCTTGGTGGCATGGAGCAAGCTGGTGTCAAACGACTATTGGCCGTTACAGGTATCGGAGCGGGGGATAGTGAAGGTCACGGCGGTTTCTTTTACGACAAAGTGACCAGGCCGGTGCTGCTCAGACATGTGTACGACGACAAGAACCGTCAGGAAGAGTTGATTAGAGCCAGTGGTTGTGACTGGACTATTGTGCGGCCAGCGCTACTGACGCGAACAGAGTTTACAGGCAAATACCGGGTTTTAACTGACCTGACAGGCATTAAAACGGGGAAAATATCCCGTGCTGATGTTGCCCACTTTATGTTGCAAGAACTTGAACATCCGGCATACATCCACCAGACACCGCTGCTGACCTACTGAAGAGCTTCTCTTAGAAGCTCGGAACGCCCTGACAGATCAGAGGGTTGTGAATCAGTCCTCTTTTTCTCCTCTAACAATATCAGGATTGGCGGCA
Organism: Mariprofundus sp. NF; assembly: GCF_013387455.1. Classification (NCBI taxonomy): domain Bacteria; kingdom Pseudomonadati; phylum Pseudomonadota; class Candidatius Mariprofundia; order Mariprofundales; family Mariprofundaceae; genus Mariprofundus; species Mariprofundus sp. NF. The sequence continues at coordinate 46,723 of NZ_VWNC01000010.1, read as the reverse complement.
CGGAAACCGAAAAAGAGGCCGATCAGACCCAATAGGATGGAGACACCCCACTGCATGTTAGGGCCGACCTCGGCTCTATATTCGAACATCAGAAGGATGGTAAACAGGCAGATGCCGAAAATAATGATATCCATGACACGGGTATTGGTTTTCATCTGCAACTCTCCACAAAAAAAGGTCTATGCGCGCCATATTAGCGGCCTGAAGTGTGAATGAACACCCGGCTATGATCAGGCCTGCTTTGGCCGCTGAAGTGTGCTATAAATCGCAACTGTTATAACTGCTTTTGAGAATTAAGGTTTTATTCATCTCGCATGCTTATTATGCTGCGTCCGCGCGTCGTAATATAACGCCCAAATATGGAGATATGTTTGTCCGAAAATATTCGCGAGATACCTTACAACTATACATCGTATTCTGATCGGGAAATTGTCATCCGCTTTTTGGGTGAGGATGCCTGGGATGATATGAATGTATTGCGCACCCAGCGCCGTACCGGCCGTTCAGCGCGCATGCTGTTTGAGATTCTTGGTGACCTCTGGGTGGTCGAGCGCAACGTATTTCTGCGCAATGATCTGCTGAATAATCAGAAGCGGCGCCAGCAGATGCACAGGCGCCATTTTGATCGTCTGGCTCGTATCACAGAGGGTGCATCGGATAATCCGCGCGCACAGAAGATGGCTGCCTGCACAGGGCGCATGCTGGAAGATTTTTACGCATGGTTTGATCAGGAGCCGGCTAAACGTAAAAAAGCACGCCGTGCTTTTGCGAAATTCACCCACGCCAACAATGTCCATTTTGATGCTTATACGCTGAGTCACCATGCCACCGATGCCACTGACTGGCGTCACCATGCACCGTTTTGTGTACTTACCCCAGATTCAGCTGAAGAGATTGCCGGTCTGGTGCGTGCGACTGCCAAGCTTGATCTGGTCGTGATTCCGCGCGGTGGCGGAACAGGTCTGTGTGGTGGTTCTGTGCCGCTCTCCAATAATGCTGTGATTATCAATGTTGAGAAACTGGATCAGATCGGTCCGATTGTGACTCAGGATGTCGGCAGCAAAGGTGAGGTGGCAACGATCTCTGCAGGAGCCGGTGCGGTAACCGGCAAGGTGATGGAAGCGAGTCGTCCGCATGTCTTTGCCACCGATCCAACCAGCCTCTGGGCCTGTACCATTGGTGGCAATGTCGCCTCCAATGCTGGTGGTAAACATGCAGTGATCTGGGGTACCTGCGTTGATAACCTGCTCTCCTGGAGGATGGTGACACCTGATGGCAACTGGCTGCTGGTGGAGCGCATCAACCATAATATGGGCAAGGTACATGATGAGGATGAGTGCAGTTTCAGGCTGACCCGATCCGATGCCAAGACCGGTGCGCAACTCTCTGAAGAGATATTGACCATCAAAGGCTCGGTCTTCCGTAAACCGGGGTTGGGCAAGGATGTGACGCGTAAAGCGATGGGCGGACTGCCCGGTGTGCAGAAAGAGGGTACCGATGGCTTTATCGTCGAAGCTACCTTTGTACTGCACCGCTCCTTTGATGTTACCCGCACCGTATGCTGTGAGTTTTTCGGCCAGGAGCTGAGTGAAGCGACCAAAGCGATGGTGAAGATCAAACACCACGTTGATGCACTGGAAGGTGCGCATCTGGAGGGGTTGGAACACTTTGACGAGAAGTATGTCAAAGCGATTGAATATATCTCCAAAGCCACACGTCGTCAGGCGCCACGTGTGGTGCTGTTGATTGATGTCTCCGGTGATGATGAACATGCCGTTGCCAGAGCCTGTGCTGATATCTGCCGTATCACCTCCAACGGTAATGGTGAAGGCTTTGTTGCAACCACTGAGGCAGATCGCAAACGTTTCTGGGGTGATCGAGGCCGCATGGCCGCCATTGCCAAACATACCCGCGCCTTCAAGATGAATGAGGATGTGGTGATTCCGCTGGATCGCCTCTCCGAATATAACGACTACGTGGAGCATCTGAATATTGAGAACTCCATTCTCAATAAGAAAGATGCCATTGAGGCAATTTCAGCCTATCTCACCGATGCGCGTTCGCGTATCACTGGTAACCGCCTGGAGACCAGTGATCTCGATCTTGATGATGATCCCTATCTGACCGAAAAACTCGATCAATGTATCACGCTGATTGCCGAGACCAGAGAGAACTGGTGCCGACTGCTGAAAGGCATGGATGAGCCCGCCTGGGAAGTCGCCCACCTGCTTGAGTGTATCAAATACAAACGCTCTGAAGCGCTGTTCCGTGTCATTCAGCGCTCTGCTTTGCGCGTATCCTATCGCGAAGCGGTGCAGAAGCCGCTACACGATATGCTGCGCGGTCACGATTCACTGATTGATGGCGTTAACAGAGCGCACAGAAAAGCGCTCTCCAGCCGCATTGTGGTTGCTACCCATATGCATGCCGGAGATGGCAATGTGCATACCAATATTCCGGTTAACTCCAACGATTATGGTATGATGAAAAAGGCCCACCGCGTGGTTGAGAAGGTGATGGCCAAAGCGGTGGAACTTGGTGGTGTGATCTCCGGTGAGCACGGTATCGGTATTACCAAGCTGGAGTACATGGACAAAACCTTGCTGGCCGAGACAGCCGAGTATCTCAAACGCGTTGATCCGAATCATCTCTTTAACCGTGGCAAGCTGATGCCCGATACCGATCTGCAGCTCAGTTATACACCGAGTTTTAATCTGCTGGAGATGGAGTCGATGATTCTCGAGGCGGCCGATCTCACCGATCTCTCCGAAGCGATCTCGCCGTGCCTGCGTTGTGGTAAGTGTAAGCCGGTATGTAACACCCATTTCCCGCGCGCCAATATGCTCTATAGCCCGCGCAACAAGATTCAGGCGAGTGGTGCGATGATTGAGGCGTTTCTCTATGAGTCACAGACCGGCTCAGGCATCTCTTTTGAGCAGTTTGAGGGGATGCAGGATGTCGCAGATCACTGCACGATCTGTCACAAATGCGAAAGCCCATGCCCGGTAAATATCGATTTCGGTGATGTCACTGAACGCATGCGGGCACTGCTGAAAGATAAGGGGCAGGCCAGATTCAATATTGGCTCCAAATTCTCACTGATGTTCCTGACACTACAGAATCCCAATGCCGTTCGCCTGATGCGTGAGGTTGTTATTCGCTGGGGTTATGCGGGTCACCGTATGCTCAATCGCCTGGGTAAAATGGCCGGTCTGGTAAAAAATGAGCCGGCTGCCAGCCGTAATCTGGAAGGCATTCAGGCGCAGGTGATCAATTTCATTGAGCGACCACTGCCAGCCCTGCAGGCCGGTACGGCTCGTCAGAAGCTGGGTATTGAATCCAGTGATAAAAATATGATTCCGATCCTGCGGGATCCTAAAAAATCCAATGGACGGGCGGTCTTCTATTTTCCGGGCTGTGGATCTGAGCGACTCTTCTCTGAAGTAGGGCTGGCCACGCAGGCGATGCTCTATGATCTCGGTGTCAATGTGGTATTGCCACCCTCCTATCTCTGCTGCGGCTACCCCTCTACAGCAGGTGGCGATCATGAGCGCGGTGATCAGATCACCTATGATAACCGGGTACTGTTCCACCGCATGAAGAAGGTACTCTCCTACCTCGATTTTGAGGCGGTGATTGTCTCCTGCGGCACCTGTTATGATCAGCTGACCAAGTATGAGCTGGGGCAGGTGTTCCCGGATACGCCGCTGATCGATATTCATGAGTACCTGATGGAGCAGGGCGTGAAAACCGAACGCGTTTCAGGTGTGGAGTATATGTACCACGTACCGTGTCACTCGCCGCTAAAACGTCATGGCACCAAAGCGGCGATTGAATCGCTGCTGGGTCAGGATGCGGTAAAATCAGAAGAGTGTTGTGGCGAAGCCGGCACCATGGCTGTCGCACATCCTCAGATCGCCGGCAAAATCCGTACACGTAAAGAGGAGCAGATGCAGCTTGCCAAGGCACAGTTGCCCGGCGAAAACCCGCAGAAGATTCTCACATCCTGTCCTTCATGTTTTCAGGGGCTCTCCCGCCTGGAAGATCAGAGTGGTGTGAAGGCTGATTACATCGTCATTGAACTGGTCAGACACCTGCATGGTGACGATTGGCAGAAGCAGTTTATTCAGAAGGTCAAAAATGGCGGCATCGAACGGGTGCTGATGTAGGTATGTCATTGACCAGGCTGCTACTGATTATCTCTCTGTTTGCTCTGGTTGGCTGTGCCAGTGGGCCACCCAAAAACGTCAATGATGTCTGTTCAATTTTCAAAGAGAAAGATGACTGGTATGAGCATGCCAACGACTCCTTTGAGAAGTGGGGCGTGCCTGTGCATGTGCAGATGGCCATTATGTGGCAGGAGTCCCGTTTTCAGGCTGAGGCCAAAACCCCGCGTGACTGGATACTTGGTTTTATCCCCTATGGCCGGGTCTCTTCTGCGTATGGTTATGCACAGGTGAAAGATGGTACCTGGGACTGGTATATCGACCAGACTGGTAACTGGGGTGCGGATCGTGATGATTTTGAGGATGCCACCGACTTCATCGGCTGGTATGGCACCTACTCACAGAAAACCCTCGGCATCTCCAAATGGGATGCCTACAACCAGTATCTCGCCTATCACGAAGGCCATGGCGGCTGGAAGCGGAAAACCTATAACAAAAAACCGTGGCTGATTAAGGTCTCTAAAAAGGTCAAACGCAAGGCTGCGATATATGATAAACAACTAAGACGCTGCAAGGATGACCTTGATGATGGTAGCTGGTTCTGGTGAACCCCGCCCCCTGAATCCGAGGGGCTGATGCTTGCTTTTTAATGTAATAATCGTTTAGATAAACCACTGAAACAGAACAGACAGGTTGATGAGGAGCCCATGAAGGATTCCGCTGTAGAGAGAGAACAGGATGCCATCTCATCCGGCCTGCTCAAAGCTGAGCAGACCGCGCTTGCTTATGGTTCTATCTCTATTTCATTGGCCGCCAATCTGGTTAACAGCACGATCCTTGCTGTACTGCTCTGGCCTGTTGCAGATCATACAACGATTACCTGCTGGTGGCTGTTTTCCACGGCCATCTCCCTGTTACGTGGCTTTCACGCCTGGCAGTACAGAAAGGCCTGCCCATCCGTAGATGAAGCTGAAGTCTGGCTAAACCGCTTCCGCCTTGGCATGTATCTGGCAGCTTTGAGCTGGGGAGTAGCGACAGCACTGCTTTTTGTTAGTGATTCGGTTGCTTATCAGTCATTGCTGGCCTTCTTCGTTGCGGGTATGACTGCCGGTGCAATCACAACACTCTCCCAGTTATGGCGTACGTTGCTGGCCTATCTCTATCTGCCCATTGTGCCTCTGATTATTAATTTATCGATGGAGGCGACAACGATCTCCTGGACGATGGCGGTGATCATTGCACTCTACCTGCTGATGATGACCGGGGTTGCCCGTCGTGCCCATGATACAACGCTGCAAAATATTCGTCTGCGTATCGATAGTGGCCTGCATGAACAGGCGCTGGAGAAGTCTGAACGTAAATTCAGACTGCTCTATGAATCAGTAGCTGATGCGATCTTTATTCTGGATCTGAAGGGTAATTTTATTGATGTGAACAGATCAGCTTATGAGCGCCTTGGCTACAGCAAGGAAGAGCTGCTTGCCAAGCATATATCTGATCTGGATACCCCCCGTTATGCAGTACGGGTACCTGAACGCATGGCGCTGCTGATGAGTCAGGGTAGTGCCACCTTTGAAGCTGAACATCTTCACAAAAATGGTGACGTGATGCCTGTTGAGGTGAGTGCCCGCCTTGTGGATATCCATGAAGAGAGGGCGATTTTCAGTGTGGTTCGCGATCTTTCTGAGCGCAACCAGACAAAAAAAGAGCTGATGCAGAGTGAGGAGCGTTTTCGTGACATCTCCATGAGCATGGCCGACTGGATCTGGGAGGTCGATGCAGAGGGGCGTTACACCTTTGTATCAGGCAAGGTGAAAGAGTTGCTGGGTTATGAACCTGAAGAGGTGCTGGGAAAAACTCCCTTTGAACTGATGAGCGAAGAGGAGGCGGCCAGGGTTGCTTCAAGCTTCCAGACTATTATCGCCAACCGTGCCCCTATCATCAATCTGGAAAACTGGAATCGAACCAAGGATGGCAGGGATATCTGCATGTTGACCAATGGTGTGCCCATTTTAGATGAGCGTGGCGCATTGACCGGTTATCGCGGTGTGGATCAGGATATTACAGAACGGCGCAGGTCTGAGGATCAGCTGCGTAAACTCTCTCGTGCTATCGAATATGCCGGTGAATCGATTCTTATTACAGATCTGAATGGGGTGATCGAATATGCGAATCCGGCATTCAGCCAGATGACCGGTTATTCGGTAGATGAGGCGATTGGTGAGAAACCCTCCATGCTGAAAAGCGGTGAGCAGGATGATGCATTTTATCAGACCTTGTGGGGTACCATTACCAGTGGCCGGGCATGGCAGGGTTCACTGGTGGACAGGCGTAAGGATGGCAGCTTTTACAGTACCATGATGACGGTTGCGCCGATTATGGATGAGGCGGGTGAGATTACCCATTTTGTGGCGATGCAGAGGGATGTCTCAGAATATGAGGAACTGGAGGCGAGGTTCCAGCAGGCACAGAAGATGGAGGCGATCGGTACGCTGGTTGGTGGCATCGCCCACGATTTCAATAATATGTTGGCAGCCCTGCTGGGTAACCTCTATCTGGCCAAAAATGCTGCTAAAGATGATCCGGATATGATTGCCCGACTTAATCGTGTTGAGTCAGTCAGTCAGCGCGCAGCTGAGATGATTGCCCAGCTGTTAACCTTTGCCCGTAAAGGCAAGGTGAAGATGGTTCCGTTGCCACTGGCCCCGTTTCTGGAGGAGATGTTCAAGCTGGCAAGGCCATCCATTCCTGAAAATATCGATATGCAGTTGGATATCGCTGATCATGAACTGCTGGCTCTTGGTGATGAAACCCAGTTGCAGCAGGTGCTGCTTAATCTGATAACCAACGCCTCGCATGCTCTGGAAGGCTGTGCTAAACCAAATATCACATTCGGTGTTAAGGCCTACCATCCGGATACGCGTTTTACACAGGTGCATGCAGATGTTGATGCAGAGCAGATGGCACTTCTCTATGTGACAGATAATGGTTGCGGCATCTCTGAAGCGAACCTTGATAAGGTGTTTGAACCATTCTTTACCACCAAAGAGGCGGGCAAAGGTTCAGGACTGGGGCTATCCATGGTGCATGGGGCGATTAAAAGCCATGGCGGCGCAATAGAGGTCGAGAGTGCCAGATATTCCGGTACAACTGTAAAAATCTATATCCCCCTTCAACAGCCAGATGAGGCGAAGCCAGTAGCAGATATGGCATTGATGGAGCCGGAGAAGCAGGGGGCAGGGGAAGGCATTCTTCTGGTTGATGATGAGGCACTGGTACGCGAGGTGAATGCCGAGGTGCTGCAGGAGATGGGCTATCGTCTGTTTACTGCTGAAGATGGTATAGATGCGCAACAGGTCTATGCCGCGCACAGATCTGAAATCGGACTGGCTGTTCTTGATCTGGTGATGCCGAGGATGGGTGGCATGGAGCTGCTGCAGTGGCTGCGTGAGCAGGATAGTGAGCTGCCGGTAATCCTGATGACCGGTTATGATCGCGAGCAGGTGCTGCCAGCAAAATCGACACCTCAGAAGTGTATTGTTTTAAATAAACCTGTCGATATCACCAAAATGAGTCGTGCCGTACACGCCATGCTTGAGGGGGAGTGACGGCTGATTGCCAAACACTTTTCAGGATGGATCTGTTTGCTCCTCTTTAAGGTTCGCCTTTCTGGAAATTTCTGCGGTTGTATCTAACCATTTCAGGGCCTGCTCACGGTTTAGATGCAGATCGAGATAACCTCTCTTCTCCAGTGATGGGAACTCATAACTGCGAGTGAAAAAGTTATCTGTTGAGGTGACAAAACGGACCGGTTCAACAGCAAACTCTAACCAGTGGCCACCGGGAACCGGTTGCAGCGGATTGGATCGGATCACCTCTTCTGCCGCGTCAATATCTTTGCGGCCCCAGAACTCGATTTGGCAATCCAGCCCGGCCTGACTGATTATCAGGGTGAACTCCAGAGACTGCTCACTGCCCCGGCTGAAGTTCCAGCCTCTCTGAAGTGCTTCGCTGCGTAGTTGGAGAAGAGATATTTTGGGAGTCGTGTCGATCGGGTTCTTCTCTTCCACCACTTTGCGGCGTCCAAGCATGGTCATCACAACCAGGGTGGTGAGGATAAATACAGTCAGCCCGATGATTACTACAGTCGATTTTGAAGCATGTTCCATATCGGCAACCATGGCAGCGATGAAGGTGATCAGCGTGATGCCCACCCAACTGATAAGTGAAACCGATGAGTCGATGGTCGAAATCGCTTTCCATCCACTGGAAAGCGTACTGCTGCGCTGTTTAGCCATAGCCCTGATACTTCTCCTGCTCTGCTGTCTGCTTAAAAGGGGGTTACTGATCTTCCATTCAGTTTAGTAAGTATAGCGTGTTCTTCATAAATTGCATTGCCTGGTCCCTCAACTTTGGGATAAGCATTTGATGCAGTTAAAATTAGCGGCTGAAAACTTTTTTCAGGATGTCGGTGGTGCGCTTGGCAGGATTGCTGCGAATTGCAGCCTCCTCTTCGGCCATGTAGAGGAAGATGCCCTGTAGGCCCAAATCAAGCACATGCTGGGTGAGATTGGCTTTAACATCCGGCACGAATGGCAGTGAACTGTATTGGCCCATCACGGAGTCATAGGCCTGTACTGCACCAGCCTCTTTCAACGATTTCTCTACAACCGGACGCATCTCTGCGGAGAGTGGTTTGCTCATCTTGCCTTTGAAGTACTGGGTGGCTGCATCATTGGGGCCGTTGAGGATATTCTTGGCATCGGAGATGGTCATCGCTTTGATCGAATCACCGAAGATGCGTTTGGCTTTGGGGGTGGCCACCTCTGCAGCCCGATTCAGTTTCAGCTCCAGATCATCCATCATATAACCCATGCCGACTGCGGAGAGGGCGGATTTCACGGTTTGCATACTTTCAGGTAGTGGAATATGGATTTTCGGATCACTGTTGAAGCCATCGTTTTTGCTCAGCTGTCCTACTACCTGTTCAGAGCCGACACGCAGCGCATCTTTAAGGCCTGCAACCATATCACTGTTGGTCAGCGCAGTTGCGGCAGTGGATGTTGTGCTGCTGTCTTGCGTGGTTTTATTGTAGGTGTCTACGGCTCCACCAAGCTGATCCATCCATCCGGCAGTTGCCGGGGTGGCGATAAGCAGGGTTGCGGCTAACAGGCCGGGTTGAACGAAACGAAATGGGGACATAAAAGCTCCTTGATGAAGGTTAGAGGATAGCGGCTGAGTTTGGCTCTAGCCACAGCCATAACAGCAGGGCCAGAAGAAGCAGCCAGCAGATGATCACCGCAATGGCTGCTCTGCGGTTTTTCGGTAGCTGCATCGGATGGCGAAGTGCCTCCTCTCTACAGAGCTGCCAGATGGGATCGGGAATCAGGTGAATAGCTAACCAGATACCTGCCGGAACCAGTAGCAGATCATCAAGATAACCGATGACGGGGATAAAATCGGGAATCAGGTCGATCGGGCTTAAGGCGTAGGCAACGACGACGATAGCAATGGCTGTGGCCAGCCACGGTGTTTGGGGATGCCTGCTGCACAGGTAGAGGGCCTGCAGATTGGTTTTCAAGGTAGCTGCCCACTGCCGTAGTCGTTTCGTTATGGTGAGTTTCTCCTGCATAAACCCGAGTGTCATTTATGGGCTGATAATCAGCAAGGCAAAGTAGGGAGCGATGGCAAAAACCCAAATGCAGATTTTATAGAAGGCCATGCCGCCGTAGTGAACGGCATCAAACGTCTCATCTGAGAGTTTGAACCAGCGGCTGTGCATGCGATAGATCAGATCGCGGGCAAAGATAAAGAAGAGGAGCCACCAGAGCAGTAGCCCGATATGGATGATGGCAGACCAGAAAAGCAGATCGCGAAGTATGGCAATAGTCATGGCAGACCTCCGTTGTGAACACGCTTCATTATTATTATAGTCTATGATTCTATGATTATTCATATTTTGCCCGCAGCAAATGATCAGATGGGTCTGCCAGCGTGACCGTGTTATCACTCTATCCGACGGCTGAGGAGGAGAGACCGCTGCAAGGGCTCTATCTCGGACTGAACCTGCACAGGCAGGCAGCCGATGGCGATCTTCTGATCTACTCCAACTATATCGCCAGTGTTGATGGGCGTATCTCGCTCACCACTGAGCACTCATCAGAGACACAGGTGCCTGCGGATATCATCAATCGTCGCGATTGGCGGCTCTATCAGGAGCTGGCAGCCCAGGCTGATGTGATGATCACCTCAGCCCGCTATTTCAGGCAGCTCGCCAAAGGTGAAGCTCAGGATCTTCTGCCTGTGGGGCAGGAGGATGAATATGCTGATCTTCTCGACTGGCGTGAGTCCGAGGGACTGAAAGCTCAGCCTGATGTTCTTATACTATCCAATAGTCTGGATATCCCAGAAAGCGCCTTGAAACTGTTGCAGGGGCGGCGTGTTTTGATCTGTACCGGTAAACATGCTGAGCCTGAAAAGATTGCTGCACTTCAAGCTGCCGGAGCTGAACTGTTTGAGATGGATACCCCTGATGTTTCCGGTGCTGCAGTGAAAGATCTATTGATTGCGCAGGGCTATCGCACTGCTTATATGATTGCCGGACCGCAGGTGCATAGGACCCTGATAGCTGATCGGGTGCTTGATCGACTGTTTCTCACAACCCGATTAAGGTTGATTGGTGGCACCGGTTTTGACACCATTGTTAGCGGTGAGATTGGAGGGGTGGCTGATCTGCAATTGCTCTCTCTCTATCTGGATCGGAATGACTCAACTTCACAGCTTTTTGCACAATATGCGTTGCAACAGCAGTGATCGAGGTACATATTACTCAAATCGTGCCATGGATGGCGCTTTCAGGTTGCACATTGCGATGCGCCTGAACGGGGGAATTGATGCTGCAGCGGATGGGCTTTAGTGGTTTAGGGATTCTTGTGGCGGTGCTGTTCTGGCCCGCTGAAGCGCTGTTGCATGTCTTTATTTTCGGTGATGAAAGCTTCCTTGCTAATCTCTTTAGTGCTGATGCCGATGAACTCTGGATGCGGGTTTTGATCTCTGCGACGCTGGTCGGTTTCGGTTTTTATGCCCAGCGTGACTTTGGTCGTCAGCAGACACTACAGGCACAGCTGGAGAAGAAGGGTGAGCGGCTGCAGGCAATCATCGATCACACCTACGATGCTTATGTCAGTGCCGATGCCGATGGTAATATCATTGAGTGGAACAGAAGTGCAGAGATTCTCTTTGGCTGGCCACGCCATAAGATCATCGGGCAATCACTTGAGATGATTGTTCCTGAACGGCTGCGCGAAGATCATCGGCGCGGTTTTCAGCACTATAAAGAGACCAATATCGGGCCGTGGCTGTACAAGCCGATGCGAACCCAGGGATTGCATCGTGACGGTTTTGAGTTCTCTATTGAGATGGTTGTTACACCACTCACCACAGAGGGTGCGATGGAGTTCTTCTCATTTATTCGCGAACAGACTGACTGATCTCTCGATACCTATTCCAACAATAAAGGAGTTTGCTGATGTGTGACCTCTACGGCATCCCCAATTGCGACACCATGAAAAAGGCGCGCAACTGGCTTGATACACATGCTGTTGATTACACCTTTCACAACTATAAAAAAGAGGGTGTGAATGAAGAGCTTCTCTCGCAGTGGGCAGACCAGGTTGGCTGGGAGCTGCTGCTGAACAGGCGCGGCCTGACCTGGCGGAAACTCAGTGACCAGCAGAAAGAGGGGATAGAGAGAGATCGTGCCATACAATTGATGTGTGACTACCCATCGATGATTAAACGCCCTGTTCTGATAGACGGGGATCGCATTGAAGTGGGTTTTTCCGAAGCCGCTTATTGCCAACTGTTCGGACGCTGATGAGCCAGCATATTAAGGTTACTGTTCCGGGGCCTGTCGGTGGACTGCAGGGGCTCTACCATCCCGGAGAAGAGGAGAGTCCAGCCGTGGTGGTCTGTCACCCGCATCCGCAGTTTGGCGGCACCATGCGCAACAAGGTGGTCTACTGGATGAGCCGCGCGTTTGAGCAGCAGGGTTGTTCTCTGCTGCGTTTTAATTTCCGTGGTGTGGGAGAGTCTGAAGGAGTCTGGGATGAGGGCAGAGGTGAGAGTGATGATGCCCGCGCTGCCTTGGAGTGGATGAGCCAGATGCACCCCTATGCGCCGCTCTGGATGGCCGGTTTCTCTTTTGGCTGTTATGCCGGATTGCAGGCGGCCCGAACTGATAGCCGTGTTTCACATATGTTTGCCGTAGCGCCAGCCGTAAACCTCTGGCCCTTTGCATTCATGCGTGGCGAGACAAGACCGATTACTGTGGTATCCGGCACCGATGATGAGATTGTGCCCTTTGCCCGGGTGCGGGCCAGTGTCAAAGATAAGGCGCATATCCAATTCCATGCCATTGAGGGCGCGGGACACTTTTTCCCCGATCATATGCCGCAGATGAGTGATGCCTTGCTGGAGGGTCTGTTTGAGAAGCGTTCGGATGACGTGGCGTCTGCAGAGTAGCGCAGCTCTGTTTCAGTCTCACTGCTCTATTTCAGTCTCACTGCTCTATTCATGAGAAGCTTCTAACTACCGCGGTTCTTTTTCACCATCTCGATAATCTGTTGATCCAGTTCGTCAGGATTAAACGGTTTGCTGATCAGCAGTGTCTGCGCCATTTTTCGGGTATCTTCAATCACCAGTGAGCGGTCGTAACCGGTGGCAAAGATGATCGGAACAGTAGGTGCGAGCATGCGCATCTTGCGTGCTGCCTCCAGCCCGTTCATGCGTGGCATCACCATATCGGTGATGACAATATCCCACTGTTCCGGATTGGATTCGAAACGTTCACATGCCTCAATACCATCGCGAGCCAGTGTGACATGGTGGCCCATGCACTCCAGTAGCTCTTTGGTCGGTTCCAGTACATTGGGGTCATCATCGACCAGCAGTATCGTGGCGTTGACTGTATTCTCTACAGCAATAGCAGCGGTTATGGGTTTAGCCACCTTCAGGGGCAGGAAAAGATGAAAGGTGCTGCCTGCTCCGGGACTACTCTGCACATCGATGATGGCGTGGTGACTGCGGATACAACCCATCACGATGGCCAGCCCCAGACCACTGCCAAGCTGTTTGGTGGTAAAGAAGGGATCGAAGATCTTCTCCAGATTTTCACTGCTGATGCCACGGCCGTTATCTCTGATCTGGATATGGGCAAAGTTGCCATGTCGCAGCACCGGATATTTAACAATGTGCGCCATATCTTTAGCAGGATCCATAGGGTAAAGCGTAAGCTCAATCAAGCCCTCATGGTTGTCGCCGCATGCCTCTACAGCATTCTGAATCATATTCAGCAGTGATTGTTGCAACTGATTGGCATCACCTCTGAAGGTGTATTCGTCTGGGGAAAAATCCAGCCGCAGTTGAATCGATTCGGGCACGGTATGTTGTGCCAGTTTATGGAACTCTTTGATAAACGCGCTGAGCGGGAACTCTCTTGCTGTATGGTCACCCTGTCGGGCAAAGGTTAACAGCTGCTTGACGATCTCAGAGGCCTCCTGAGCGATCTTTTGCACCTTCTTCATACGAGCCAGTGTCTTGGGCATCTCCTTGACCTCACGGCTGGCCAGATAGGTCTGTCCGATCAGGCCGGCGAGAAGATTGTTGAAATCGTGCGCAATGCCGCCAACCAGGGTGACCAGTGCCTCCTGTTTTTGTGAGCGACGCAAACGATCATCCAGAGCAATCTGCTGGCTGATATCCTCCTGAATGATAACCACATGGGTGGTCGTGCCGCGCTCATCATGGATAGGGGCGATGCTGACCGAAGCGGTGAATAGCGTACCGTCACTGGTACTGATCTTCTGTCGTCCCTGCCAGGTTTTTCCTTCACTGAAAACCTGGTTCAGATGTGTTTCAAAATCGTTTTCGGCTTGGCTGAACAGCTGTGCCAGTGTGGCCTCTGAGAGATCACTATCCTGCCATCCCGTCTGCGTGAAGAAGGCTCTGTTTACATAATCGATCTTGCCATCAATCGTGGCAATAATGATCGCTTCGGCAGCCTGATCGATGGCGCTGGTTAAGCGGGTTTTCTGATCCAGTTCAGACTGAAGGCTGGCTGCCATCTCTCTGTAGTCTCGGATCATCTTACGCTGTTCACTCTGATCCTCGATGGTGAACAGGGCCAGTTGATGCTCTTCCAATAGTGAGACAGTTACTTTCTGATTGCGAAACTCGCCATTGCTGAGAGGGCAGGGGATAATCTGTTGATCATCGGCTGGAAACACGATTGTGCTGTTGCCTTCAAATACCCGGTCTAATTCTGTTTTGAACACTGGATTATTCAGGTGTGGGAAGAGTTCGAAAATAATTTTTCCGGTCATCTCCGCCCTGTTTTTTTTGTGCCATGTTTCCATGACACTGTTCCAGAGCATGATGCTACCCTCTCTATCGATAGCCAGAATACCACTGGAGATGCGGTCGAGAAGAGGGAAGTTGGAGGCGTGAATCATTGAAAATAGATCGCAGCAGGTGGTTGCGGAGTTGGACTTCGCATGCCGTTGCTGCCGGTGATCTGTTTCAAAGGGGTCAATAGACCCTCCTCTATTAAGCCGCTGTATAAGCGATAAGCAAGAACAGCGCCGCTTTTACTTCACAATCTTGATCAGGCTACCTGTTGCAGGCCTCTCTTTAATATCCATGCCATTGAGTGCGGCCAGTCTGTCAGCCGTAAAGCGACCGAGAATGTTGTTACTTCTGGCAGCAAGGGCTTGCCATGAGTCACTACCTCTCCACTGATGCATTGTGATGCGGGGAATATCTCCATCACGCTTTTTGTCATAAGGGCGAAACGATTTGGCAACCGTGGCAAAATCGGCCGCGTGTTTATCGAACGCATCCCTGTGGCACCACATGGTCAGTATATAGGCTTTGCTACCCTGCAGAAACACATGCGCATCGATCATGGCAAAGCTGACCTTGGGTGCTGATTGCTTGATCCTGGCATGGGCATAATCCATGCCAGCCTGTTTGCCCGTGGTGATCTGCAGGTTGCGCTTTTTCGGAAATGACTTTTGTAACACCTCTTCCACACTGTAGCGCTTTTGAAGCTCAATAAGCTGAAGCTGGAAATAGACCTCCTGCTTACGCACCCGTGCCTGTAGCGCCTGCGGTGAGTTGTTGATCACCCACTCCTCAGTGAATTCAAGCTGAAAGCCGAGTTCGGGATGCAGGAAACGACGGCCGACAACCGCCCCCTGTTCGGCACTGTCGCCGTAGGCATAACCGTTGATCGCAGCAAGCAGGGCATCGCGATTGGTCAGCCCGCTTCTTGCCTGACCGGCAGAGGCTTCGGCCACACGCTTTTCAATACGTTTTCGTGTTTCAGGGTGGCTGGAGAAGGCACCGTGATACTTCTCCACCTTCTCACCGGCATCGGTCTTCTCGCGGGTGTCGATCTCATCGAGCCGTTTGAGTGTTTTAAGGATGCCGATGGTGGCATTGGGATCATAACCGGCCTGGGCCAGATAGCGGATAGAGAGATCATCAGACTGAAATTCGGCATCGCGCCCGTAACCCTGAATAATCGACAGGGCCAACATGTCGGTAAATACCGTTGCCCCCTGTGGAATAGGGACAAATACAGAGGTGACCATCAGTGCAGTCTGATAAGCCCGAACTTTGGATATCTGCTGCACTGAATGCCTGGCTGTGACATGGCCGACCTCATGGCCGAGTACAGCAGCAAGTTCGGCTTCGTTGCTCATATGGTTGATCAGGCCACGATGGATAAAGATATAACCACCGGGCAGGGCAAAGGCGTTGATGGTTGCATCATCAACCACATAAAAGCGGTAGAAGAGATCCTGACGATCCGCAGTGGCGGCAACCTTCTGACCGACACGGTTCACATATTGCGCCAGTGGATCGTTGTCAGGCAGCAGAATGATGCTCTTGCTTATCTCATGAAAGGCCTGCTTGCCGATCTTCAGCTCCTCGGTCTCACTCATCATGACAAAGTCCTGACTGCCGGTGGCCGGGTTTTTGGCGCAGGCAGAGAGAAGTACAAACAGCATCAGAAGAAGAGTTATACGGTGTTTCACGAACGACCTCCGAATTGAGTCAGCCCCGAGATATGGGCTGAAAGCGAATTATTCCAGATCATAGGGTGAGTGCAAAGCGAGAAACAGGCCACCACCGGTTGATGTGCGGATGCGACCGCGCACAATCACCTGCTGCCCATCTTTAGGCATGTGTGAGGGAGCAAACCACTGCCTGGAGCTACGTGGAATAGTGATGGTTAATTTTCCAAGCTGGAATCGGAATGGGCCACTTGCCTTTATACGACCTCGCAGCAGACGGAACTGGCCGATCAGGCGGGCAGTCACATCCCGAGCCTCAAGCACTTTAAACTGCTCTGATTTCCAGATGCCGAGCATATCCCTGCGTGCAACAGCCTCTTCGTTTAACAGCTGCTGTGCCCACCTGAAATTCGGGGCAAAGGTGTAGACAAGGGCCAGGCCGTTGCGTACCAGCAGTGCGTTGATCCAGCTACCATCCCTTAGATAAACCTGTGCAAGTGTGCGTCCATAATTGTCTTTTTTGTCGCGATCCAGTTGTAGACGCACGGTTTTACCACTGATCAGCTGCTCTAACTGTCGCTTGGCATCCATGCCGTAAGGTTGAGCAGGCTGGCGATCATGGGCGATCTCAGGCGTGTTGATACCAAGCAGGCGCACCTTTTCACCGGCTCGTGTGCGGAATGTGTCGCCATCAATCACTCTGCCTACCTCTACCCAGCGGGATTGACCGATAACAGAGAGAGAGCCGGCATCTGCACTGCCTGCTACGCATAGCAGCAGGGCGATCAGCAGCAGGTTAAGTTTTGTTCGTAACAAGGCTTCCCACGAGCTCTGCATAGGAGCCCAGGTCGTGGCGATTGAGATAGTCGGAGAGTTCATCAAGCAGCTTTCCACACATCAGTGGATCATAGAAGAGGCCCGTACCGATACCGATGGCATCGGCACCAACGACAGCGAATTCAACGGCGTCTTTGGCGTTGGTGATGCCACCCTGACCGAGAATCGGGATGTTATGTTTGGCAGCGATAGCCCGTGTCTGATGGATTTTCCACAGCGCGACCGGTTTGATGCATGGGCCGGAGAGGCCACCGGAGATGTTGTCGATAATTGGTTTTCTGCTTTCGATATCAACGGCCATACCCACCAGTGTATTGATCACAGAGAGGCCATCACTACCCGCCTCAATCACCAGACGTGCAGTTTCAGCAATATCGGCACTGTTGGGCGAGAGCTTGGTGATCAGCGGTTTGCTGGTGTGGGGGCGCATCGCTTCAACAACGCGGGCTGCCATGCGTGGATCGTTACCGAAATGGACACCCCCCTCTTTGACATTGGGGCAGGAGATATTGATCTCAATGGCGGTGACCGGTGAATCATCGAAGATGCGGGCCACCTCGGCGTACTCTTCGGGTGAGGTGCCGTTGGCATTGGCCCAGAACTGGGTCTCATCATGCGGAAGATCGGGCAGAATATTTTCCACCACATAACGCGCACCGGGATTCTGCAGGCCGATGGCATTGAGCATGCCGGACGGTGTTTCATAAACGCGGTGCGGTGCATTGCCCATGCGCGGCTCAAGTGTGGTGCCTTTGAGGATAACCGCGCCGATGTTGCGGTTATCCCACCCCTCAACACGGGTGTACTCCTCGCCAAAACCGACACAGCCGGATAGCAGGACAAGTGGGGTTTGCAGTGTGAGACCGGCAAATGAAACGGAAAGATCAGGTGAGTTTGTCATCAGGCAATGATAACCGGATCACCCGTTTGAGCCTACACCGTTTTTAAACTTGGCCGGTTTGTGATACTTCCCATAGAATTATCATAGACAGGTGGCGAAGATGGGCATCTAATTTGCCGGGTGCTGCTGCACCATAAGGGTTGTTGATGAATGATACAGAGTTGATGGGTAAGCTCTCGATACGAAAAGGTATTCGCTGGAAACTGATGGTGGCGATGGTCGGCATGATCGTGGCGATTGTGGGACTGTTGACGGTGTTGCAGGTGAATAGTCAGAAAACTGCCCTGAAAAAAAATCTCAATGCCCATAGCTCTTTTCTCAAGGAGCAGATGACCAAGAAATCTGATCGCTCATCTGAACAGATGTCCAGCCACCTGCAGAAACTGATCGCCACCTACCGTCTGTCGCTGGCCAACCAGTATGTGCGCGAGGTGGTGCGCGATATTGATGATCTGAAATATGTGATTCTGATGCAGGGTGACCAGCCCAGGATTGCTTATGGTGCCAATCTGAGCAGTGAGCTGAGACAGGAGATTCTTCACGGCCATGTCTCCGAGTTTGCCGTCAGTCAGCAACTGGAGGCCAAACACGATTTTGTGGTCGGAGAGCTGGCTTTTATGGAGTCGATTGTTCCGATCCTGGTGGATGATAAGCAGTGGGGCGTGTTGCGACTCGGCTTCTCCCTTGATGAGTTGAACAAGGCGCTACACGAGTCGGAAGCCTATGTGGCCGAAGAGATGAATCATATGCTGCTGCAGGCGAGTTTGACGGCGCTGCTGTTTTTGATTGTCGGCTCCATCGTGGTCTATTTTCTGGCCGGCATGTGGACGCGTCCGATTCAGGAACTGGTTCGCTTCTCCCACGAGTTGGCTGGTGGCGATTTCAGTGCCACGCCGCATATCAGTATCCGCACTGAAGATGAGATTGGTGTGCTGGTAAGCTCGCTGGAGGAGATGGCGGCAAGTCTGCGCGACTCCTATGAGAAACTTGAAGAGCACAGCCATACGCTGGAAGAGCAGGTTGAAAATCGCACCCGTGAACTGGCTGAAGCACGCGACAGGGCCATTGCAGCCATGAAAGCCAAGAGTGATTTTCTTGCCAATATGAGCCATGAGATTCGCACACCGATGAATGCGGTGATCGGTTTGACCCATCTGACGCTGGATCGTGAAACAAACAAACAGCAGCGCAACTATCTGACCAAAACACTGGAAGCTTCCGAAGTGCTGCTCTCCATCATCAACGATATTCTCGATTTCTCCAAGATTGAAGCGCATAAAATGGAGCTGGATCGTATCGATTTTGATATGGATGAGGCGATGCATAACCTGGCCAATATCGGGGGCGTTCGCGCCAGTGAAAAAGGGCTCGATTTCCTTATCGATTTTCCACCTCAGATGCCACGTCTGAATGGTGACCCGCACCGACTGGGGCAGGTGTTGCTGAATCTGGTGAATAATGCTGTGAAGTTCACCGAAGAGGGGCAGATTATTGTTGGTGCCCGTATTCAGTCCTCCGATGAAAATGGTCATCTGATCCGCTTTACGGTGACCGATACCGGTATCGGCCTGAGTAAAGAGCAGCAGTCACGCCTCTTCCAGGCCTTTACCCAGGCCGATAGCTCAATTACCCGTCGTTATGGCGGCACAGGTCTGGGACTGGCGATCAGTAAACAGCTGGTTGAGATGATGGACGGTGAAATCGGTCTGGACAGTGTCAAGGGTAAAGGCAGTTGCTTCTATTTTACGGCACGCTTCCAGGCGGCTACAGAGAGTGTCTCTAAAATCATCGTTGTACCCGAACCACTGCAGGGGCTGCGAACGCTGATTGTTGATGATAACCCCACCTCCAAGATTATTCTGGCCCGTTTTATTGAGAGCTTTGGCATGCATGCAGCACATGTATCAACAGTGAAAGAGGCTGCCAAAGCTTTGAGGGACTCCTCAGCTGATCCTTATGGTCTGCTGATTGTCGACTGGACACTGGCTGAAACAACCGGTTTTGAGAGCCACGCCTTGATTCGCAAGGCAGCAAAACTAAAAGCTTTGCCACCCGCGATTCTGACTGCCAACTATGGCCAGAATGTGGCCAATGAGGAGGCTGCCAGAGCCGGTTTTGCCACAACCCTGCTTAAACCTGTTACCTCATCCTCGATTCTCGAATCGATCTCAGGTGTGTTCGGCTTTAGTAGCAGTGATCATGAACAGGCTGGCGGCAAGGATGGACTGGCAGGAAATGTGGCGCACCTGCAGGGGGCAAGACTGCTGCTGGTGGAAGATAATCCGATCAATCAGATGGTAGCTGAGGGGCTACTGACTAAAGCGGGCATCAGCCTGGTCGTTGCTCATAATGGTCAACAGGCCGTTGATGCGGTGCGCTCGGATAGTTTTGATGGTGTGCTGATGGATATGCAGATGCCGATTATGGATGGTCTGGAGGCGACCCGTTTGATTCGTAGCGATGCCGCGTTTGCGACACTGCCGATTATCGCCATGACCGCCAATGTGCTGCCCTCAGATGTACGTGACTGTTTTGAGGCGGGCATGAATGATCATATCGCCAAACCGATCGATCCGCAGGATCTCTATGCCAAGCTGGAGAAGTGGGTGAGCAGCTTCCGGCTTGGTGAGGTTGGCATGGACGATCAACCTCAGGATGAGATGCTGCCACAGCTGCACGGCATTGATGTGAAGGATGGTTTAAGGCGTGTGGGCGGTGACCTGCAACTCTATCGCAAGGTTGTTGGCAAGTTTGTTGAGAGTCAGGCTGATGTCACCGGGCAGGCGTTACGTGCTCTGCAGAGTGGTGATGCTGCTGTTGCGCAGCGATTGTTTCACTCGCTTAAATCTGTGGCGGGAAATATCGGTGCCAAAGCATTGCATGATGAGGCTGGCCGACTTGAGATGCTGATTCGTGATGGTGGCAGTGAAATCAATGCGGATGATTTTCAGCTGGCTGCAACCACGCTTGTTGAGATTATTGCTGCAATCCGTGGCTGGATTGAAGAGAAAGCTGAACCGGCTGTAGTGGCAGAGGATGGTGAGTTTGATCGCGATCTGGCCAATGCGGTGCTTGGCCGCATGCGTCTGCTGCTGGAGGATTATGATGGTGATGCCGTTGATCTTCTTGATGAGCTTGAGTCGGCCCTGGCCGGCACATCCATCGCAGCCAAACTTCCACGCATGAAGAAACATCTCGATGCTTACGACTTCGATGCAGCTCTGCTGCTGCTGGAAGGTGTTGAGCAGGCAGTCAGAGCTGCTTAATTAAAAAAGTAGATCACACTTTCAGCACTGTCACAATAAACAGAAAATCGAACCACGAATTAACACGAATAAGAGTGGTTCTGAATAGTTATGTTCATGTCTTGTATTTCGGCACATCTATGCGCCTCATCCTCGGCAGCCTGCTAGCGGGGGATCAAAAACCTTGTTTCTAATTACTGCTTTGTTGCGAGCAGATCACTGGCGTGCACGGTCTGGCCACGCAGCTGTTTGGATTCATCCGACAGCAGGTAGAGATAGGCAGGGGTCACACTGCTGGCTGGTGGCACCATATCGGGATGTTCACCACCGTAGGTGCGTTTAAAGAGTTTGGTGCGTACCCGTCCCGGATTGAGTGTGTTGAAACGGAACGGTTTGTCGGGATGCTCCATCTGCCACATCGCTGCAGCATAGCCGAGAGCACGCTTGGCCATACCATAACCGTGCCAGTTGGCCATATCCTTATCGACCATCTCACAGCTGGTAAAGATCACTGATGCAGCCTCTGCACGTCTGAGCAGCGGGAACATGATCTGGGTTAGCATATTCGGTGCGGTAAGATGGATATCGAGCATTTTACGGAAATCATTAACCTTCACATACTGTAGCGGCGTGCAGCGATCCATATCGCCAGCGCAGTGAACCAGCCCATCCAGATGTGGAACCTGATCCTTCAGGGAGAGGAACAGCTTACCGTAGTTGTCGAAATCATTGAGATCAAACGGGATACAGAGGCAACGGCCACCGAGTTCTTCGATGCGCTCCATAGTCTGCTGCAAACCATCTTCACTGCGGCCAAGTGCAATTATACTGGCACCTGCTTCACCGAGTGCTACTGCAACCTGCTGGCCGATGCCATCAGATGCACCGGTAACCATAATAATTCGATCTTTAAACTGCTGACTCATACCCTTTCCCCCTGCGAAGTCGCGATGTTAACCATAAAGGGAGAGAAGGGCATCCCTTGGGGGATCAGGTGAATTTTGCTGTGAGCGAAAGAGAGTATCCTCTGGGGGATCAGGTGAATTCTTATCCCAAATCTGAAGGCGATTCAGAGCAAATTTATTGAATTATGCGCTGCCCCTCGACTGTCGTTTTACTTCAGTCGCCAACGACGAGGTTCGGCGGCGGTCTCAACCGGTCATTCGCTTGAGTCCTGTATGGGGAGCTGGCTTATCAAAACCACCGAGGAAAAACCCCTAAACAAAAGCTGTGCCTTCGAACCTGTTGAATTCGAACGCCTTATTCATATGATGTCAGGGTAACAAAGTGCGTAGACAAAGGGGAACAACATGCAGGACGAGGCAACACAACCAGACAAAAAACAACAAGAGCCCGCGAAATTGAAGTGGCAAAAACCCCAAATCAACAACCTCAATAACGAAGCAACCCACGGAGGAAAGGGATTCGTCTACCCGACAGAAAGTTTTTTCGGCCCGGCCAGCGGGCCTTCTTAGGCGCCCACGTCCCAGTCCCAGCCGGTTATCGGGCTCATTTCGCACGCGGTTCTGCCATCCCCAACAGCCGGCGGCCGTCAAGAGGGGATAGTCGACCTTCCGGTGCGTGTGATATGCGTTAAGACAGCAATCCATATCCGGGTGAATTGCCACCCATTTCCTAGACAAGCTTGATTGGCCGGTTATGGCCGCAAGCAGTCCTTCGGAGATAATGAATTAGTCGTCGAAACCGGCGGAGATGTGATTTTCGAAGCGGGTGAAACGATGCACGAAGGTGAGTTTGACCTCGCCAATTGGACCCTGACGCTGTTTGGCGATAATGATCTCTGCCAGACCTTCATTCTCAGGTTTCTTGTTATAAACTTCATCACGATAGATGAACATGATCACATCGGCATCCTGCTCAATCGCGCCTGATTCACGCAGATCCGACATTACCGGACGCTTATCAGCACGCTGCTCAAGTGAGCGGTTAAGCTGGGAGAGGGCGATCACGGCGACATCCAGCTCTTTAGCCAGACCTTTGAGAGAGCGACTGATTTCGGAAACTTCCTGGGCTCTGTTCTCAGAGTTGGAACGACCACTCATCAGCTGGATATAGTCGATCAGCACCATATCAAGGCCTTTGTTTTCACGTTTGAGACGACGGCACTTGGAGCGCAGCTCCATCACGGAAATGGCCGGGGTATCATCAATAAAGATCTTTGATTCAGCCAGTGAACCACTGGCCGCTGCCAGTTTGCGCCAGTCATCAGAGGAGAAGCGACCGGTACGCAGATGTTGCATGTCTACGCGTGCTTCACAGGCAAGCATTCGCAGGGCGATCTGCTGGCATGACATCTCCAGCGAGAATACTGCGACTACGCCACTGTTTCTGTCCTCAGCGCGCATGGCTGCATTCTGGGCGAGATTCATCGAGAAGGCGGTTTTACCCATACTCGGACGGCCGGCAACAATAATCAGGTCACCACGCTGCATGCCCGAGGTTTTCTCATCGAGATCATCAAAACCAGTGGAGACACCGGTAACCAGTTGTTTATTGGCATAACGCTCTTCAAGCTCTTTGTAGCTCGATAGCATCAGATCGCTCATCTTGGAGAATGAGGGGCGTGAACGGTTGAACTTTTCGGCAACCGCGAGGATGTTCTTCTCAGCGGTGTCGAGATGTTCGTTGACATCACGCGCGGTCTCTTCGTAAACATCGCGGCTTACGCTGCTGCAGACAGAGAGCAGTTCGCGCAGTACAGAGCGCTCGCGAACAAGATCGGCATAATGTTTTACATTGGCGGAGGTAGGGACGGCAGTGACCAGATCGGCCAGATAGGATTCGCCGCCACAGGAGGCGAGTTCATCGCGTCGTTCCAGATTATCCTTGATGGTCAGGGCATCGACCGGCTGGCCGCGCGCTGATAGCTCCTGGATAACATAAAAAATCCGGGCATTGGCTTCAACATAGAAATGTTCCGGTTCTAATGAACCTTCCAGTCGCTCCAGTGCCTCGGCATCAAGCATGATTCCCCCGAGTACCGCCCGCTCAGCATCATAGGCATGCGGCGGGGTACGCTCTCTGAGCGTATCGGTACGCAGGGGAATGGCTTGACTCAATGTTCCTCTGATTCGACCTTGATGGTGACATCAGCAGTAACGTCTGGGTGCAGACGTACACGGAACTGGTGCTCACCAATAGTTTTGATCTGCTCATCGAGCAGGATGTTACGGCGTTCAACGTTCTGACCGTTTGCATTCAACAGATCAGCCAGTTCGTTGGTGCTCACAGAGCCGTACAGATGTGTGCCATCTGACGTTGCACGAATAACTTCCAGTGTCAGCAGAGAAAGCTTCTCAGCTTCAGCCTTAGCTGTAGTCAGAACATCTGCCTGCTTGGCTTCAAGCTGAGCACGGCGGCGTTCAAACACACTGCGGTTACCGGCAGTGGCAAGTGAAGCCTTACCATTAGGGATCAGGTAGTTGCGGCCATAACCGGCACGAACACTAACTTCGTCACCAACATTACCCAGACCTTCAACACGTTCCAAAAGAATCAATTGCATTTTATCCTCCAGCAGCCGGAAATCTCCGGCGAAAATCAAACCAAATATCCATCAGGCCGACAATGACGAATGGTACGATCATTGCAGACCAGATGAGTAACATCAAATACATCAGGCCAATCGAGAAAGTCAGTCCTTTCACTTTCAACCAGCTATGGGCAACCATCACTCCTTGTGCTGCTAGCAGACCGCCAGTGACGATCGCGGCATTGGCCACAAGGTACAACAGATTACCCGAGACAATCAGCATCAGCAGCATCAATCCTGTAAACAGAAACGCCAGTGCCTTGTCAAAACTCAGGGTGAGCAGGCTTGCCACTTCACCTTGATAAAAACCATATTTCATGGCCAGGTGGCGGGCCGAACCCATATTACCCCACCAGGTCATCCACAGTGTCAGCGCCAACAGGCCCGGTAACACTGCAACCATCGATTCTCTGAATAGCTGCATCGCCTGCACCTGTTCAGCCGGAAGCGTAGCCATATCAGCAAACAGTGGCTCCAGAAGCAGGTTAACCCACGCTTGTAACCCCAGATTCTGCGTACCGGCTGCCAGCATGAGACCGACTACCACCGCAATACCTGTACCCATCGCCACTTGCTGTGCACTGCGGCGAACGCCACCTGGCTGCATCAAAGCTGTTGCAGCCAGAGCTGGCAACAGACCATAAAGCAGTAGTGTCACCACACCGGCCGAGAGCGAGAAACCACTCAGGGCAGTGACTACAGCTGCAGCAATGGCTACAACCTGCAGGGCGAATTTCAAGCCTCCACCAAAGGTGATCAGAGCCACCAGTGCCGGAGTCATTAGATGCAGCGCTATACCCAGTGTCATCGCCAACAGGGCAAAGACAGTCGGTATACCCGGCACAATGGCCGGAAGCCACATGCCAAGCAGCATGAAACTCATCAGTGCTGCGCAGGGTAGCCGCCGGGTCAGAATAAAATCAACCAGCGGCGGCATGACCTGCTGTTCAGGTGCCTGATCTTGCATCAGATCACCTTACGATCAAAAAATATCAATCGTGGTGTAGCGGGGTGAATGCCAGCAGTGCCAGTACACGTGCACGTTTGACCGCAGTGGTCAGTGAACGCTGGTGCTTAGCACAGGTGCCAGTCACGCGTGATGGCAGGATCTTGCAACGCTCGGTAATGAAACCGCGCAGCAGATCCGGATCTTTATGGTCAATGGTCAGAGCCGTGTCTGCACAGAACTTGCAGAACTTACGACGACGCTGGAAACGACCACCATCACCCTGTGGACGACGCGGACGGTCACCCTGTGGACGAGCAGGGCGATCACCCTGTGGACGTGCCGGACGGTCACCTTGTGGACGTGCAGGGCGGTCACCCTGTGGACGTGCAGCGCGGTCAGCCTGTGGACGTGCTGGTGCAGCAGCAGTTGTTTTTACATCTTCACTCATCTATTACTCCTAAATCTCTTCTCAGGTCTGTTCCGGGTCAGCTGCGGATTGCTCTTTCAATCGGCATGATTCAACCCAGATCTCTACCTGTCCCCAGCAAGGTTCACCGTCCCTGCTGTAAAATCGTCTGCGTAAACAGCCTTCAACAACGACATACTTACCTTCGAGAGCCGAAATCGTGTTACAAATCTCGCCGGTTGCTCGAAGCGGCATCGGTTGTTGATCCTGAACTCCTGCTCGAACCGGGCCCAGTTGCGGACGTGATGTAACCACCTCTGCAATCAGTGCCAGAGCCCCATCAGGTGTCCAGCGTTTACGCAAATTGCGTAGCCGGCCCGAAACACGGGCGCGGTTAAACTCAGGCGCTTGCGTCTGCTCCATCAGCAGGCGCGGCCTCAGCAACTTTCTCTTCAACTACAGCTTCTTCAGCAGGTGCTTCAACTGCGGCTTCTTCAGCAGGTGCAGCAGCAGCGGCTTCAGCAGCAACGATTG
Organism: Mariprofundus sp. NF; assembly: GCF_013387455.1. Lineage (NCBI taxonomy): Bacteria > Pseudomonadati > Pseudomonadota > Candidatius Mariprofundia > Mariprofundales > Mariprofundaceae > Mariprofundus > Mariprofundus sp. NF. The sequence goes on along the minus strand of NZ_VWNC01000010.1, from coordinate 20,052 downwards.
CAGCAGCTTCAGCTTCAGCTTTCTCTTCAGCAGCAACTTCTTCACGCTTGGCAGCAGCCTGGGCGCGACGCAGCAGTGGAGATGGCTTGTCAGAAAGTTCAGTCAGTTTGGTGGTCAGGGAGCGGATAACACGCTCTTCAAGGCTGATCGCATGCTCAAGGGCCTTAATCGCATCGGCACTGCCATCTGTTACCAGCAGCATGTAGTTGCCACGTTTACGGTTAGCGATGGTGTAAGATAGCGGACGTGAGCCCCAGTTTTCGCGTTTAACAATGCGGCCACCGGACTTTTCGACTTTAGCGACCAGATCCTCGGTCAATGCTTCGGTGTTTTCCTGAGAGATATCAGGATTAACGATAAAAATAGTTTCGTAATACAAAACGGCGCTCCTCTCGGTGTACAAACGTACGCCCCGGTACGATTAGCGCGCCCGGAGCAAGGTATGTAGTTTGCATAGTTTCCCATGCAGTGGCGGCGCATCATAATCAGTCAAATCATGATTGCAAGCATGTGTTGGCCGAAACATTGTTGGCACGCTATGCTGGCTACCATTGTAATAACGGGAGGTAGCGATGGATTTACTTGTTTTTCTACTTATTGGTGCAGTGGCTGGCTGGATAGCCGGTAACCTGATGAAGGGTGGCGGTTACGGGTTGATCGGTAACATGGTGATCGGTGTGATCGGTGCCTTTATCGGCAAATTCGTATTCGGTTTTCTCGGTTTCTCCTTCGGAGGCATGATCGGCACGCTGATGGCAGCAGTGCTCGGTGCAGTGATCCTGATCTTTATTGTAGGGCTGTTTAAACGCTAACTGTCAAAATGGATCGCTTTTTCACCACCGCTCTTGTTTGAGCTTTGGCAGGCTTTCTCGGCCATATTGATTAACAGATCGATATTCTCTCTCAGGTTTATCTCATTGAGTTGATCCGGAGCCAGTGTGGCTGCGCCAATGCTGATGGCGGCAGGATGAGCTACAGTTTTAACACTCTTACGAATGCGTTCCGCCAGAATCAGTGCAGCCCTGGCATCGGTGTAGGGGAGTAGTACGGCGAAACGGCCGTTACCAAGTGGCTCGATAAGATCAGAGGCTCGAATAGTGCCTTTTATCTCATGAGTGATTTCAGTCGCCAGGCTTTGCTGTTCATCCGCATTGACCTCAAGCAGTAGCAGGGAGGTGCTGGCAGCTCTTCTTGCAGCCAGATTGAGCGTGATTTTCATGATCGAACAGAGCTGTTCATACTCTGGCGATGAAGATCTGTGCTGCTGAGCTGGAGTGGCCCACTCCGAATACTCAGGAATATCATCATCGATATTGTACCACGCTGCTCTGTAGCGGGTGAAGATGTGTTGGGTAGGGCGAGTGCCGGGATCACCATCAATGGTTCCCATGCGAAAAATATAGTGGTTCTGACCTTCACGTTTGGCATAGATCTGTGAGCCGCAGTTAGAACAGAAGTAGCGTTTTTTTCCCGGCGATGATTCATAGAATTTGAGCAGCGCTTCACCGGCCGTGAATTTCAGATCAGCAAGCTGCACCGCTGCAACAGAGGAGAAGGCGCTGGCATGAGCCTTCTGGCAACTCGGGCAGTGGCAGTGGCTGATCGGCCCCATCTCACCGGTGATCTCGTACTTTACCTGCCCGCACAGGCAACGGCCTTTAATCATAGATACCTCTTTTGATGGTGACCTCAAAGCAGGCACCACCACTCTGACCATCGATATAGTTCACATCACCACCATGCTGCATGGCAATCTTGCGCACAAGTGAGAGTCCAAGGCCAATACTGCCTTGAGAGTGTCCATCAATGCGTGGCTGATAAAAAGGTTCGAAAATATCTATCCGCTCAGCTTCGGGTATGCCGGGTCCATCATCACACACTTTGATGGTAGCGCTCTCCGAGTTGTCCGAGACGAAAACAGTAATCTGTTTTTCAACGGCGTATCGCTGGGCATTTTGCAACAGGTTACGCAGTAGGCGGCGCAGCATCGTTTCATCACCCATGATGCTGATCTGATCTCCTGAGACTTCTGCGTCATAAATACTGGCAACTTCAGCAGCCAGAGCCAGTAGATCAATCTTTTCAAACTGTGTCCCGGCACTTCCAGCATCAAGCTTGCTGGCCAGCAAGAGTTCATCGACCAGATCATCGAGCTCTGCAATATCTGCCTCCAGTTTGGTTTTGCTGCTCTCGATCGAGTCGCTCTGCATCAGTTCAATGGCCATACGCATGCGTGTGAGAGGAGAGCGCAGCTCGTGGGAAGCGCCACTGAGGATATGCTTTTGTGCTTCGATCAACTTTTCAATGCGTTCAGCTGTATGATTAAATCGCTTTGCCAGGATGGCAATCTCATCTTTGCCGGTAATGGAGGCTCGCGCTTTCAGATTACCCTGACCAAACGCATCCACTTGAGTCTGTAGCTGTTCAAGGCGACATGTGAGTCGCTTGGCAATCGGGTAGGCAGCTATGCCGAGCACAGCAAACAGCAGTACGATAACAAGCAGTGGCATGGGGAAGTGACCACTCTGGTGTGAGACAACAAGCCAGCGGCCATCATCCAGACGCAGAGAGAAGTTATCCCGGTCATGATCATGGCCCCAGTTATGCCGACTCTTCGGCAGTGGCAGTGGTGAGCCGGTGGAAACGACATGTTTACTATCGCGGTTATAGAGGCTCAGTGTCACCTCGAACGTTTTTGCCAATCCCTGTAGTCGAGGCTGCAACAGTTCAGGCGATTCATTGATAGGTAGTGACTGGCTCACCAGCAGACTCAGACCCGCCTTGAAACGGGCCGGTTCGTTGCCCTCTGACAGCGTTTTCCAAGCCAGACCTGCCAGCAGTGCAAACAGGATCAGGCCGCCGAGAAAAGCGAAGTAGATCTGCAGGTAGAGTTTATGACGCATGTTAGGGCCCTTCAATCCTGCTGCCGGGCAAAGACGTAACCGGTGCCGCGAATGGTTAATATACGGCGCGGTTTTTTAGGATCATCTTCAATATGTGATCGGATGCGCGATATATGCACATCAATACTGCGGTCAAAGGAGTCCAGTTCATGGCCTTTGAGCGCATCCATAATCTGGTCACGGCTCATAACGCGACCCGCGTGTCTGGCCAAAACTGTGAGCAGGTCAAACTGGTAAGCGGTAAGGTTGAGGTTATTGCCATCGAGCGTGGCAACATGGGCAGATTCGTTGATTTCCAGTCGTCCGAAACGGAGCTGAGTGGAACTGTTCTCCCTGCTTCCCCGACGCAGAATGGCGCGTATGCGGGCCAAAAGTTCACGCGGATTAAAGGGCTTGGGCAGGTAATCATCTGCCCCGATCTCCAGTCCGATAATGCGATCCATCTCATCGCCGCGTGCAGTAAGCATCAAAATTGGCATTTGAGAGAAAGCCCTGACCCTTCGACACACTTCAAAGCCATCAATATCAGGTAGTCCGACATCAAGAATCAGTGCATCGAAGTGATCTCTTTGTAGTGCCTGAATGCCATCTGTTCCGTTGGCACAACAGATCACTTGCATCTGCTGTTCAGAGAGATATTCGCAGAGCATATCCGATTGCTGCATGTCATCTTCGATGATCAGGATTTTAGCCATGCTGCCAGCCTATATTTGAACAGGCAGCATGACCATATTCCAGCCGATCAGCGTGAATGATGGAATCTCTCTTTAACATCAGAGGCCAATTCCTGGCGCTGCTCAGGTGTCAGCACATCAGCAATATCTGCAATCATCTGCACCAGCTCCTGAGAGTTACTGTTGAGCAGTGCCAATTCAGACTGGCGAACGGCCTCCAGTTCACTCCTGTCTACTGAGGGTTGAGTGAGTGCCCGGGTAAATGCACTGCGATTGTCCAGATGGGAGGTTTTCGTGGCCTGAAGTCGAGGCGCATAGCTATTTACAATGGCCTTGATCTGCTCGCCCTGTGCCTGACTGGCATCGACGTGATCAATCAAGTGGTCCGTCATTCGATCCATGCGTTCAGTTATATCCGCCTGGCTCCAGTGGTGACCTCCATGGTGCCATCCTGCATATCCACATCCGGGTCCGAACAGTGCCCCAGCCAGCCATACAACTCCGACAATAGCCAGGACTCCGAAAACGGCCCGGCCGCATCTGCCACGTTTTCCGCAGTGGTTGCGTTTACATTTGTGTTTGGGGTGGGATGTTTCATTCTCTTCCAGTTCATCTTTTTTCTCTTCAGACATGGTTGCCTCCTGTTATTACGGTTCGATCTGAACCACGGGTGCAATAGTGGAAGCGCCTTGTTTCGGGAAAATTTCTACTATGTAAAGTTTTGTAAACGGCTCAGCTATCAAGCCGGGAGAGTAGCTCACGCTTGCGTGTGTCTGGAATTTCTCGCCAGTCGATATCGAGAATCGCACCTTCAAGTGCCCAGAGCAGGTTCAGCGTGGCATTGGGCTGCATCGATTTAATCATGCGGTAGGCAGCCACTGAGCCGCAACGCTTCAGATCATCCAGTGTGTGGAGTTCGATTGCTCTTAACCACGTTCTTGAGACTTTACCGATGTTTCTCATGGCTGTTCAGCCAGCAGTTCAAAGGCTTCTGAGGCCAGCTGTTTGCCATTCACAATCACAGCAAGATCGTGTCTGCCCGCATAATAACGGCGGGTGGTGATTAGCCTGAAGGAGTGGGTTTTAGCGACTGTTTTAGTTGTATCGGCATAATCGGCTTCTGACACCTTGAATATTTTGCGCGCCTGCTTGCCGTTGGCTTTCATGAAGTCGATGGCGTACTCAATGCGCAGCTTGCCCAGCTGTTTGTCAGCCGTGTGCAGTTGAAAGGAGAAGGCCAGCTGTCTGCCGATCGCTACGTTTTTATCGACTTCAAGATTCACTGTTTTTACATGCTCCGGGTTGCTGAAGCCGAACAGTTGTAGCACTTGCGAATCTCCCTGTTTAAGCAGGCTGCGACTGGCATGTTTGAGAATCCAGTCGGTTCTACTGTTTTCTCCCAAACGCGCGTGTAACAGATCAATCAGAACGTCCGGGTGATCCTTTGAGATGTCATTGAGATTGTTGGCGACACTGCGGCGTACATATTCTGATTCATCATGCATCAGTTTTTCAATGACGTTGAGTACAGCTCCAGGGTCTCTCTTGAACTCCGGCAGTGCCATCGCCCAGGGCAGGCGTGGTCGACAGCCTTCGCTTGCCAGTCTGCGCACATGTTCATTATCTGACTCAGCCCATCTCTCCATTTGAGTCATCATGCGATCTCCATAACGGATGATGAACGGGCGCACAGCCAGCTCCGATGAGGAGTAGGGGGTCATCACTTCAAGGGCTTTGACCGAAGGCTCGTAATCGTCCAGACCGAACAGCTCGACATAAGCCGGGAAGATCAGATATTCGAGGCCGGAATATGTAGTGCCTGCCAGTTGCAGGATAGCAACCGCTTGCGAATAGTTTGCTGGCAGCAGTGGCTGCATCGAGGCGGCGATATGGTAGATACGATCTTTGAGTTCCCGCTGCTGCCAGTGAGCGTCGAAGACCGATGTTTTGAAGGCAACCGCATCAAAGTCAGGGCAGTGTTTGACCAGAGAGGCAGCAACATTGTCGATCAGTGTTTCATTGAATAGATTCTTAAACGGTTCAGCCATTGCAGCAGAATAGTTCAGAGCCGTGGCGGATGAAAGGGGGCGTGATGAAAGTGGTGAATCTTGAAACGGTTGCAGCAGAGGCTGTGGCGCATGATCCTGAAATAAAGAAAAGGGTGCTGCTGCATGAATCGGAACTGCCCTGCTCGGTTCGCCTCTCGCAAGCGACACTGACTCCGGGTCAGCAGGTTTCAGCCCACCATCATGAGCATGTTTGTGAGGTTTTTTACGTTCTCTCAGGAGATGGTGAATTCATTGTTGATGGTAAAACTGTTAAAGTTGGAGAGGGGAGCACGATCCGCATTGATGCAGGTGAAGTGCATGCCGTGGTTAACAACTCAGATAAAGATATGAGCCTGCTCTATTTCGGATTGCCTGTGTAAAAAAAAGAGCCCCGCCCGAAAGGGCGGAGCTCATGCTTGAGCTACTAAATGAGTTAGTAATCTTTCTTGTAGTTACCCAGTACACAGTGTTTGGTGAAGGTGGCTGCGTCACTGCTTGACCAGTCGGCTTTGGCTTTCTCTTTCATCGATTCGCACCAGGCTTTGCTACCCGGATCCGGTGAGCAGGCAGAGAGCGAGATGAGTGCCAGTAGAGCAAATAGTGCGGTGATGGATTTTTTCATGGTGATACCTCCTGAATTTTTATCCTTTTATTATTCTCTTTGTTATAGCTTTTAGTAGAGCAGTTGCGCGATAGCCTCTTCAGTCAGTGCTCCCGGCAGTCTTGCGCCGAGCTGGGATACGACCATACCTGCTGCATGTGAACCGAGGTGGCCTGACTTCTGCCACGAGAGGTTGTTGGTGATACCGTAGAGCACACCTGCAGCATACATATCACCGGCACCGGTGGTATCAATGGCCTCGGCCTCTACGCCCTCAATCGGCAGTGTTTCACCCTGATGCATAATGATTGAACCCTTCTTGCCGAGAGTGAGTGCAACATTCTCACAATGTTTGTGAATTTCCTGAGCGCAATCGATAGGGTCTTCAAATCCGGTCAGTGCTTTGGCCTCCTCCTCATTACAGAAGAGCAGATCAACCGGTCCTTCGATCAGTTGCTGGAACTGATCCTTAAAGAGGTGAATCAGGAATGGATCGGAGACTGTCAGTGCCACTTTCACATTATGTTTCTTGGCGTATTCAATCGCTTGCAGAGCTGCAGCTTTGGTGGAATCTCCGGCAAAGAGGTAGCCCTCAACATAGATATATTTTGCTTTGGCAACTTCACTCTCGAGGATGTCATCGGCATCAAGTGAGCTGGAGATGCCCAGGTTGGTGAGCATGGTGCGCTGTGCATCGGGGGTAATCAGCACCACGCAGGTGCCATTCTGGCCATCGGTCTGAGGCACTTCAATGGTGATGCCCAGCTCATTCATCTCATCGAGATACTGCCGGCCAAAGGCATCTGCGCCGGTTTTACAGGCATAGGCTGCAGAGCCGCCCATATCAGCAATGCCGACAATGGTGTTGGCTGCGGAACCGCCTGAGCAGTAGTTCACCTTATGATCGGAGAGGGCAGCCAGAATCTCCTGTTGGCGCTGTTCATCCACCAACGTCATAACTCCCTTTTCAATGCCCATCTTCTCCAGAAATGCATCGTCGCACTGCACCTGCAGATCCATAATGGCATTGCCTACGCCAAAAACATCATAATCCATCTCATTCTCCAATAAAAAAGTATGCTGCTTATCCTGCCACTGCAATTTTTGAATACCACAATAAGAGTCCAATCGGTTGCTCGAATCCGTTATGTTGATCACAATTGGCCACGAAATAATTATTCTTAATAATCAACACATCAGACATTCGGAGAGAATCCCATGCAGAACTTTGCTAACCGCATCGTAAGCCATCGTGCTTTCGAGCATTTCATTATCGCTATTATTCTGGTCAGTGCGGTACTGATCGGTATAGAGACATCCGAGGAACTGCTTGCTGAATATGGCAATCTTCTGCTCTGGGGTAATCGTATGGTGCTGACCATCTTTATCATCGAGGCTCTGTTAAAGATGTGGGCGCTGGCACCCACAGTCGGGCGCTATTTCAGGGGTGGCTGGAACATTTTCGATTTCACCATCATCCTGCTGGCGTTGATTCCGAGTACCGGTGAACTCGCCATGCTGGCCCGTCTTGCCCGCCTGCTGCGGGTTCTGCGCCTGATCTCTGCTATCCCTGAACTGCGCCTGATTGTTGCCACGCTGATGAAGTCGATTCCCAGCATGGGCAATATCATGCTGCTGATGGGGGTGATCTTCTATATTTATGGGGTGGCCGGGCAGCAGCTCTTCCATGCCCATGATCCGCAGCACTGGGGTAATCTCGGTATCTCACTGCTGACACTGTTTCGCATTGTCACGCTCGAGGATTGGACTGATGTGATGTATACCGCGATGGAGATGCACCCGCTTAGCTGGATCTATTTTGTCAGCTTTGTGATTATGGGAACCTTTGTGATCATCAATCTCTTTATCGCTGTGGTGTTGAACAATCTTGAAGAGGCGAAAGAGGAGCGCTTAAAGGAGCTGCGCCAGCCGCCAACGCGTGATTGTCTGATGAAAGAGCTGGATCAGACCCAGAAAGCGCTGGAGCAGTTGCGCCAGCAACTAAGCGAGGCCAGACCGGAGAGGCTGCATCAGAAGTAAGCAGGCTAGCTGTTATCCAGTGTGGCCCTGATCAGCTGACTGATTCGTCCTGTTGAGTAAGGTTTTGAGATCACCGTTTCAGACTCCATCTCAAATACGCCATCGGAGCTGCGGGGTTTGGCATAACCGGTGGCAAAAATAATTTTCATCTCCGGCTCGATCTTTCGAATGGCAGTCGCTGCTTCATCACCACCCATCACCGGCATGACTACATCCATCACGATTAGATCAATCTCGCCGCTGTGCTCTTTGAAGGTGGCTACTGCTTCTGCACCATTTTGAGCTGTTAGAAGACGGTAACCCAGGCTCTCCAGCACAGCCTTGCCTGTTTCAATAACTGTGAGTTCATCATCCACCAGCAGGATGGTTTCACCCGCCCCGTTGATGATCACTTCACTTGAACTGGAGTCAGTGATCCACTGGTTGGATGGCAGTAGCGGCAACCAGATCGAGATGGTTGTTCCCTGATTAATTTGGGATTGAACACCGATTGCGCCACCATGGGATTGAATGGCTCCATAGACCATGGAGAGCCCCAGACCTGTACCTTTGCCCACCTCCTTGGTTGTAAAGAAGGGGTCAAAGATATGGGTAATATCGGCGCTGTTAATGCCGTAACCGTTATCCTGGATGGAGATGCAGACCAGCTCCCGCTCTGCGATCTCCGGGTGATTGTCGATAAATTGATCATCAGCTTCAAACGCTTCAAGTCGGATGGTGATCAGTGGATCTTTTACACTCTCCACAGCATCACGGGCATTGTTGATCAGGTTCATAATCGCCTGCTGAAGAAGGTTAATATCGCCATGGATCTGCAGATCATCCGACTCGATATTAATCGATAATCTGATGTTTTCCGGAATAGAGACCATGTGCATCTTGATGGCCTCTTTCAGTAGCAGGGAGATATTCATCGGATTCATGCGCTGCACATCTTCGCGGGCAAAGGCCAGCAACTGCTGAATCATACCTGCGGTTCGGTAAGAGAGATCCTCAATTGTTTCCAGTCTGTTCACAGCCTCTGGGCGATCCTGAATCGCTTTTTTGGCCAGATAGAGATTGCCGGTAATGCCTGCCAGTGTGTTGTTGAAATCGTGGGCGATGCCTCCGACCAGGGTGCCGAGTGCCTCCATCTTCTGGGATTGATGGAACTGCTTTTCCAGTTTCTCATACTCTTCAAGGTTTTGCTGGCTGCCTACGTAGTGGGTGATTTCACCCTCGCTGTTTTTGATCGGTGAGATGGTTAACATGGCTGCATAATTGCTGCCATCTTTTCTCCTGTTCACAATCCGGCCCTGCCAGGCCTGGCCGGATGAGATGGTGCTCCAGATCTCTTTGTAGAAGTGGTCACCGTGCTGATCACTTTTAATGATGTTGGAGTTATGGCCTGTGGCCTCATCTTTACTGTAACCGGTCAGCTGGGCAAAGGCCGGATTGGCGTAGGTGATGAAGCCCTTGCTATCGGTAATGATGATCGCCTCATTGGCCTGCTCTACAGAGGAGGAGAGGATGTGAACACTCTCTTCAGCCTGTTTCAGGTTCAGCTCATCTCTGGAGAGGCGTTTGTAGGTGAAGCCCAGAGCAATAAGACCCAGTATCCAAATCACACCATAGGTGAATGAATCACTTAGATTCAGCTTTTGCAGGTAGCGGGCGTGTTTATCAAAAGGTACAGAGGCGGTAATGCCGCCGCGGATATCACCGACTCTGTAACCTTGAGAGGCGTGACACTGAAGACAAGCCTGCTGCACGACCAGAGGGCGCATCAGGCGCATATAGGATTTACCATTCATCACTGTTATCTCTGATGCTTCTGCCACTCCTTTTTCAAATGAGCGCAGTGCATCACTCTCCCATGCATCGGCACCATTTTCCGGGCGCAGTGGATTCAGACTGGTGATATGGGCAACTCTTCTGTTGTTCTCATTGAACTGGTCATTGATAAGTCGGGTCATATAGGCGGGATTGACCAGTGTCAGCTTACGTCCGGTGGGTGTGACGATGTCGCGCTCTTCTACCAGCCCCTCCAGATAGGGGTTGGGTGGTGTTTTTTCATTCACCTCTACATAGAGGCCGCCGTGGCGGGCATTCCAGGCACGGGCTGCTTTAATGTGCTGGATGAGCACATCTGCCTCAGATTTGGCAAAGGTATTAACAGACTCCCGGTGACCCTGCAGGTTGGCGTTGAGAAGAAAAGCCAGAAGCAGTGACCAGATGATGGCCAGACCTATCAACCAGGTTCGAGAGTTGCTAAAGAGATGCATAACATAGATAAGCAATTAGCGTGCCTTAAAAAGTTGTGATGTTTGACTCGATTGCATAACAGAGGGAATATCTAAATCATGTTCTTCAATACAGTTAGTTTTACGCAAAGGGGCTATGCATGAGGGTTGCCAATGAAGATGACCTGCCACGGATTGTTGAGATCTATAACGCCACCATCTGCTCCAGGTTGGCCACTGCTGATATTGAGGCGGTAACTGTCGAAAGCAGGCGGGATTGGTTTGCAGCCCACTCAGATAAACGTCCCATTTTTGTCGAAGAGATAGATGGGGCTGTTGTGGCATGGGTCAGTTTTGAAAGTTTCTATGGTAGGGCAGCCTACCACCAGACTGCTGAGATCAGCATCTACGTTGATGCACCCTGTAGAGGCAGAGGTTTAGGCTCTAAGCTACTGACCGCATCGATCAAGCTGTCTCCATCACTGGGCTTGAAGAATCTGTTGGCATATATCTTTTCTCATAATGCCGGAAGTTTGAGACTGTTTGAGAAGCAGGGTTTCTCAATATGGGGCGAGTTGCCGGATGTGGCTGAGATGGATGGTGATCTGTTCAGCCTCTCTATTCTTGGCTTGCATCTCTGCAGTGAGACTGAAGCAGTTAAACTTGGGATACGCTGACTTTTTCAGAGTATCCCTTGCTGTTGAGGCGAAGTCGTAGCACCATAGCTGGTCTTACTGAAATTGGCAGGGAAGATGAGTGTTGTGGCGGGAAGGGACCCCAAATGAAATATTTAATCTTAGCGGTAGCTGTGCTCTCTCTTGGGGCATGTTCAACGCATACGACGATTGATAGTGCTGAATTGGCAGAGGCGCGTCTGGCAGTAGCCGCAGCAAAAACTGCCGGCGCTGAGTCTTGTACGCCTAAGTTGCAGGCTGAGGCTGTGGCAAGCCTGTATATGGCGGCACATGAATCATCTGAGACCTCCGGCTCTGAAGGGCGAGATCATCCTGATGAGCGAGAGCGTTTGATCAACAGAGCAATAACGAAAGCACGACAGGCACTGGAGCTAAGCCGGCTAAATTGCGGGGTGCCAACAGCTGCAGGGCCTGCTTTGAGCAGAATTCATTTTGATAATAACAGCTCCTGGTTAAACCGCAGTTCGGCAGCTGCGTTAAAACAGCTTGTGGTTACATTAAAGCAACAACCGGATTTGCAGCTTGTGGTGGCGGGGCATGCCAGTAGCCCTGAATCTGAAAAGTATAATATGTGGCTATCCCAGCGTCGTACAAAGCGGGTGCTTAACTATCTTCTCACCCACGGCATATCAGCAGATCGTCTGGTTGCCGAAGCTTATGGTGAGAGCCGATTGCTTGCTGATGAGAGCAGTGATGATGGCGAAGCGAAAAACAGACGTGTAGAACTCTCTATCAGATAGATAACGGGTACAGCTGCGGGTATCTTATTCGTGATCCTGTTGAAAGAGCATATTGATACGGCGGATAATCTGCGGCAGCACATTCATACGGTGACGATCCAGACGCAGGCGCAAGCGTGGCAGATGATCAAAGCAGTGGTCATCTGATTTCGGCCAGCGGAATACCTGATCAATCTTGCCATCACTAAGCACATCGCTGAACTCTGCATTCAGACGCAATAACGCATCCTCTGAAAGAGGTTCGAGAATCCGCAGCAGCACCGCCTTACCGACGTAGCGGAAGCTGTGGTAATTGAGATAGAACTCCTTGATATGGTCAGTCGCCGCTTCAACACTGTCGGTATGAAAGAGCAGATTGTTATCATCGGCATCAATCAGCCCGTCTTTCACCAGTCTGCGCATCCATGAGTGCATGAATGGGCCCCAGTAGTCATCACCGGGTGCCTCCAGTAGTACCACAGGCACCGGTGGGTTACGGCCGGTCTGTAGCAGGGTCAGGGTTTCAAATGCTTCATCGAGTGTGCCAAAGCCACCGGGTGTGAGTACCACCGCATCACTCTCTTTAAGAAAGAATACCTTACGGGTAAAGAAGTACTGGCAGTAGAAGTGACGGGATGAGTCGGCCATGATCGGGTTAGGTTGCTGCTCCATCGGCAGGTTGATATTGATGGCAAAGGAGTTCTTTTCACCGGCACCCTCATTGGCCGCCTGCATCATGCCACCACCGCCACCGGTGATGATCATAAAACCCTCATCCTTGAGTGCAGCAGCGCACTGCATAGTCTGGATATAACGCGGGTCATCGGTTTTGGTTCGGGCCGAGCCGAATACCGTCACCTTGCGCAGTGCCTGATAGGGTTGGAATACATCCAGTCCTTTGCGTAGTTCCCCCAGCATTTTGGCCAGCATCTTGATGTCGCCATTGCTGTAACCATCAGAGATCAGCCGCAAGGCCTCAACCAGAATAGCGCGTTTGTAGGGTGAATCGTGCGCATAATCGGCAATCAGTTTACGGGCATGTTCATGAATATGTTCGGGAAGTCCCTCTAATCCGGAAGGGTCAGTCAGTTCTGAATTCACAGGTTGTAGTCCCGCAATCTATTTGGCTGCATCAATAACAATATCGATACGCCGGTTCATTGCACGTCCTTGCGGGAAGTCATTACTGGCGATCGGACGCACTTCACCATAACCGAGTGCTTTCAGACGCCCGCCATCTGTGCCGGCAGCAATCAAAAAGTCGCGTACCGATTCAGCCCGTTTCAGTGAGAGTAGCTGATTGGGTTTCACATCTCCGAGGTTGTCGGTGTGTCCCTCAATGCGCACGCTTCTGTCGGCATAGGTTTCCAGAGCATCTTTCAGGCGACCAAGCAGCGCATGAGATTTTGTATCGAATTTGCTGCGGCCGGGAGGGAACTGCAGTCCTTTCATGCGAACCAGCAGCGAGCCATCGAGATTCACAAAGATATCCGCATCGCCTTTGTTAAACTGGGAACGTATTTTGGCCTGGCGTTTCTTCTCGAAGGTCTCTCGCTCCAGCTTGGCACGGAACACCTCTTTCATATCGGTGATCTGGGCATGCTGAGCCTGCTTCATCTCTTCAGTTTGTGCCTGTAGTTTGGACTGCAACTGTTCACCATACTGTAGTTTCAACCGTTTGGCATCTTCAACCCGGGCTTTGCGTTCACTTCTAAGCTGATCTTTAAGTTTCTGAACAGCTGTTGCCAGCTCCTTGTTTGAATAATTGACCAGCAGCACATTATTTTCCGGCTCAAGATCGAGAACTGTTGCCAGTTGCTGGCGAAACTCACGATATCTGATGGCATTGTCTTCGTGACTGCCGGTTTTCTTGCGCCACGCTTTAACCTGCAGACAGAGATCTTTGGCTTCGATGGCCAGCTTGTAGGCATCAGCTGGCTGAGTGGGCATGGTTGAACTCAAGCCATCAATATAATTGCGCAGTGCAGCGACTTTCTCTTTGGCTGCACTGTAGGTGATCGGTGCATATTTTGCTGCACTGCTTGCAGCTGCACTTGAAAGCGCTCTGGCAGCCAGCTCAGAGAGTTGCGGCAGGGCAGCGTTCATCGCCTGGTTGTAGGCCTCCTCAGCCTGAGCTGCAAACTCTTGTGTTTTGTTGAGTTCACCCTCCTCGCGACTGCTGATCACCAGGTCCAGTAACTTATCTGCACTGTCCAGCTGTTGCCGGGAGACAAGGTTGTTGCCGATCTCCGGTGAGGAGGCAACGATATTCACGACAGACTGGGTCTCTTTACGCAGCTTAAGCAGCGGGCTGTACTGTTTGCGAAAACCTGCAGCAGTGAGCCTGGCTTCAGAGAGCGTCACCGCTGCCTGTTTCAGTGCCTCAGCAGACTCTTCATGTTTCTGTTGATGGGCGGTAAGCATGGCGGAACCGAGGTAGGCCTCCACGCGTGATGTGGTTTGCGGGGCATAGCGGGAGTGGCCACTCTGTTTAAATGCTTTGAGCTCCTTCTCAAATGCTCTTGGGGTCATCGCCTCATCTGCATGCAGTGGTGAGACCAGTGCCGAGAGCAGCAGCAGGGTAGAGAATAGAGAAAGAAAAAAGCGTCTGTTAGCCAAGGTTTAACATCCTTTCCAGCGAGAGTTTGGCCCAGCGCTGTTGCTGCTTAGGCACTGATATCTGGTGGCTGATTTCACCATTTTTGATTGAAGTGAGTGCGGCGCAGAGATGCTGCGGATCGGTGCGGAACATCGTTGAGCACATGCAGACCATCGGTGAGAGGAACCAGACCGGTTTATCAGGGAACTGTAGACGCAGTCGGTTAACCAGATTCAACTCTGTAGCAATGGCAAAACTGGCACCGGTAGGTGCCGCAGCCACATGTTTGATAATCATCTCGGTGGAACCGATAAAATCAGCAGTTTCACACACTTCGCGTGAACACTCCGGATGGGCGAGAATCTCAATGCCGGCATGGTTCTTTCTCATTGTATCAGCATGTTCAGGTTTGAAGAGCTGGTGCACAGAGCAGAAACCTTTCCAGAGGATCAGTGTCGCATTCTCAACTGCTTCAGGCGTGTTGCCACCCAGTGGCAGTTCGGGATCCCAGATGATCATCTGTTCATCGGGGATGCCCATCGCTACAGCTGTATTTTCACCCAGATGCTGGTCGGGGAAGAAGAGGATCTTTTCACGGTTGCTCCAGCTCCACTCCATAATTCTGCGTGCATTGCCGGAGGTGCAGACGATGCCGCCATGTTCACCGCAGAAGGATTTCAGTGCGGCGGTGGAGTTGATGTAGGTGACAGGGGTGACGCACTCATCCGGATTGATAACAGTAGCCAGTTCATCCCAGCAGCGCTGCACCTGCTCATCATCTGCCATATCGGCCATCGAGCAGCCGGCAGCCAGATCGGGCAGAATCACGGTCTGCTCATCGGATGTGAGGATGTCGGCGGTTTCAGCCATGAAATGGACACCGCAGAAGATAATGTAGGGGGCATCGGTTTCGGCTGCCTTCTGGGCCAGTTTGAGTGAATCACCACTTACATCAGCAAAGGCGAACACCTCTTCGCGCTGATAGTGGTGGCCCAGAATCAGCACCTGATCACCCAGTTCGGCTTTCAGGGATTTGATCTGTTCAATAATATCTGTTTCAGGGGTGTCGTATAGCTGCTTAAGCAGCGCCTGTGAAGTCATTGCCAAAGTTTCCGGCGGCATCGCTCCCTTGTCAAATTACGATTTTCTATTTGAACCGCGAATGGACGCGAATAGACGCAAATATTGGAAGCAGGAAAGTGGCTAATAATGAATCCCAGTTCAACGAAGAGATATAACTTAAGTTTTTATCGCTCGTTGTCTCTTATTCGAGTTCATTAGCGTCCATTCGCGGTTCCTCTTTCGTCTGCGCGTGCATCAATTGCCTGCTGCGGTTACGCTTCGCACAAGACCTGACTGGAGAGTTTTTATGCCTGCTTATCGTTCCCGCACATCCACCCATGGCCGTAATATGGCCGGTGCCCGCTCACTCTGGCGCGCTACCGGTATGAAAGATGGTGATTTTGACAAGCCGATCATCGCCGTGGTCAACTCCTTTACCCAGTTTGTGCCGGGTCATGTGCATCTCAAAGATATGGGGCAGCTGGTAGCGCGCGAGATCGAAGCAGCCGGTGGTGTAGCCAAAGAGTTCAACACCATCGCCATTGATGATGGCATCGCTATGGGTCATGGCGGCATGCTCTACTCTCTGCCATCCCGCGATCTGATTGCCGATTCGGTTGAGTATATGTGTAATGCCCATACTGCCGATGCCATGGTCTGCATCTCCAACTGCGACAAGATCACACCGGGCATGCTGATGGCCGCGCTGCGGCTGAATATCCCGGCGGTATTTGTATCCGGTGGCCCGATGGAGGCCGGTAAAATCACGATCAATAACCGCGAGGTTCATCTTGATCTGGTTGATGCCATGGTAATGGCTGCTGATCCCAATGAGTCCGATGAAGATGTAGCTGCGGTTGAACGTTCTGCCTGTCCGACCTGCGGTTCATGCTCGGGCATGTTTACCGCCAACTCGATGAACTGTCTGGCTGAAGCACTCGGTCTGGCACTGCCGGGCAATGGTTCGCTGCTGGCCACGCATGCGGATCGTAAAGAGCTGTTTTTAGAGGCTGGCCGCACCGCTGTAGCTTTGTGTGAACGCTATTACAAAAATGAAGACCTATCTGCGCTGCCACGCTCCATCGCTACCTTTGAAGCGTTTGAGAACGCCATGGCACTCGATATCGCTATGGGTGGTTCCACCAATACGGTACTGCATCTCTTAGCCTGTGCGCAGGAGGCCGGTGTCGATTTCACCATGGCTGATATTGATCGCATGAGCCGCAAGGTGCCCAACCTGTGTAAAGTTGCACCTGCGGTACAACACTACCACATGGAAGATGTGCATCGCGCCGGTGGCGTGGTCGGTATTCTTGCCGAGCTGGATCGGGCCGGGCTCATTCACAGAGACGTGCCAACGGTGCATGCGGCCACGCTTGGCGCAGGGTTGGATGCCAACGATGTGATGAATGCGTCGAATACCGCACCGCGTGAGATGTATCGCGCTGCACCCGGTGGCATCCCGACGCAAACCGCATTCTCACAATCCGAGCGCTGGAAATCGCTGGATACTGATCGCGAGAGCGGTTGCATCCGTAATCTTGAAAACGCCTACTCCAAAGAGGGCGGTATCGCTGTGCTCTACGGCAATATTGCCGAGAACGGCTGCATCGTAAAAACCGCAGGTGTGGATGAGTCGATCTGGAAGTTCACAGGTCGGGCGCGTGTGTTTGAATCACAGGATGATTCAGTCACCGCTATCCTCAATGATAAAATCGTGGCCGGTGATATCGTCATTATCCGCTATGAAGGCCCTAAAGGTGGCCCCGGCATGCAGGAGATGCTCTATCCGACCTCCTACCTTAAATCCAAAGGCATGGGCAAGGCGTGCGCACTGCTCACCGATGGCCGTTTCTCAGGTGGCACATCCGGTCTCTCTATCGGCCACGCCTCTCCTGAAGCTGCCGAGGGCGGTGCCATTGGTCTGGTGGAAGAGGGCGACACGATTGAGATCGATATTCCGAATCGTTCGGTTCATCTGGCTATCTCAGATGATGAACTGGTCAGCCGTCGTGCTGTGATGGAAGCCAGGGGATCAGATGCATGGAAACCTGTTGATCGTCAGCGTCCGGTATCCAAAGCGCTGCTGGCCTATGCTGCTTTGACGACTTCAGCCGATAAGGGTGCAGTACGTAATCTGGATCAGCTGAAATAACTCAGCTTGCTTGAACTTAAAAGGCGGCAATTTGTGTGCCGCCTTTTTTAATAATGAATGAAGATGGAGGGGATAAGTGAGCGAAAACAATTCCGCAAGAGATAATCAGGATCAATCATCTGAACAGGTGGGAGATCAGAGCGCTCATCTCGATTCGCTTATCGCTCAGTTTGAAGGTGACTGCGATATAGATATGGCAACCAAAGCAGATGTGGCAATCGACGCAGAGAAATCTGAACTGGATGAATCTGCCGCGCAGAGCACGGCGGCGATTGAAGCGGCTGCAGAGTCTGAACCCATAGAGCGAAACGATAGCAGTATGATTGTTCTGCTGGTCAGCATTGTCGCCATAGCCCTGCTCGGCAGTGCGATCTGGAAGGATTTCGCGGGTGGCGAAGAGAAGATTGCTGTTATTGATCAATCGCTGACAAACACGACACCTGCACGGATTGGTGCACAGATTGATGCACAAACCGATGCCCAGCCTGTAGCCGTTACTATTAAAGATAAGCAGGCGTCTCTGCCTGCTCTCAAAACCCCTGCAGAGAAAGAGCTGCAAGCGGCTGAAGCAGAGCAGGTGACGGCAGCTGTTGTGAAACAGCAAGAGCCGGAGATGCAGACAGAAACTGTAGCGCCCCCTGCCAGCAAAGAGGTACAAGCTGTCAAACCGGTCGCGCCTAAGGTGGTAACAGCCAAAGCTCGTAAGATCTCCTGGGCGGTAAATCTGACATCGGTCTCTACGCTGGCTTCGGCTGAGAAGATTCAGCAGGGCCTTAAAAACAGGGGCATCACAAGTGAAGTGAAACAGGCCACCATCGGCGGCAAATCATACTATCGCATTCGTATTGGTGGATTTGGTAGTAAGCAGGAAGCTGAACAGGTCAGGTTGCCACTGCTCAAAGAGAGAGAGTTCAGCAGCGCATGGTTGGAGCGTTACCGTGAAGAGGCTCAGTTAGCGGAGTAGCTCTGTCGTATAGCTGTCGTACATGGGGCCAAAACGTCGTTTGTATGGCTCTGTTTATTATCAAGTTTGGCTAATACCTGTTTGTGGAGTACCAATCTTGTGATTTGGGTCAACGTATTAACGGAGTAATATCGTAACGTTTTGCGCTGCTCCTGATCAGGGTGATGCATTCAAGGTTGTGGAGCAGGGAGAGGTGAATGATGGAAGAGCTGACTTACCTGACTGCGGATTCAGGCATCCATGCTGAAGAGCTTGTCGATCTCGATGATGCCACAGCAGAGGAAGCGCCCGTGCAGCAGCGACTGTTCGGCCCGTTTAACTACACAAAAGATATCATCGATGCGATTGTTGAAATGACACAGGTGATTCCTCTGTTCGATAACTTCGACCCTATGCAACTCAGGGTGATTGTCTCGCATATGCAGATTATCCGCCTGGAGGCGGGGGAGTGCCTCTTTACCGAGGGAGAAGAGGGCGATGAGACCGGTTTTATCGTCTCCGGTCGGGTGAAAGTGTTTAAGCAGACACATGGCGGTCAGCATGCATTGGTATCGACGCTGTCGCGCGGACGCAGTATTGGCGAAATGGCGATGATCGATTCCTACTGCCGTTCAGCAACTGCAATCACCAGTGAGGCTACGACCATGCTGACGCTCAAACGCAAACACTTCGAGCAGATTGTGGCGGTGGATTCGCAAACGGGCTTCGCCTTTATGAAGGCGCTGGCGCGGGTGGTCTGCCTGCATCTGCGCCGAACCTCGAACCAGTATGCCGACGCCTGCGAAACAGTAGGAGAGGTCACGGACGACTCCTGTCTGATGGAGGCGATGGTGAGCGGATCTACGGAGCGAGCGCAGCTGGAAACCATGGCTGCCGGTAGAGTTGCCTGATCGGGGTAATCACGAATTCCGGGAAGGTATACTAGATAAGGCCCTCTGCGAAAGCAGGGGGCTTTTCATTTTGCGGATTTCAGATCGCCGGTCTATGCTCAAGGTAATAATGGGTGAATCGCTACCGTATTGCTAGACACCTAAGAGCGTGACAAATTAGCTCTATGGAGGTCACGATGAGTGGCAAGCGATATACAGAAGAATTCAAGATTGAAGCAGTGAAACAGGTGGTTGATCGTGGCTATTCGGTTTCATCAGTTTCAAAGAGATTAGGCATAACGACGAAGAGTCTTTACGAATGGATCAATAGATTCGGGAAGCCTGATTCTCAGCACAATCAACTGACAGCTCAACAGCAGGAAATACGAGCCCTGAAGAAAGAGTTACGCCGGGTAACGGATGAGCGTGATATCCTAAAAAAGGCCGCAGCGTACTTTGCCAAGGAGTCCCAGTAAGGTACGCCTTCATCAAAAAGAACCT
>NZ_VWNC01000009.1 GCF_013387455.1 Mariprofundus sp. NF | reverse complement strand
GAACAGCCGCCTCAAGGAACTCGTGCATCGGCATAGAGGACTTACACAAAAACGAAAACAGGTTTTAGTGGCGGAACATTTGGCACAAAAAAGGAGGAAAAAACCAACACGAAATGTCACTTAACTCGCTATTACAGCTAATTATCCACCGCTGAATGAATTGAAGTCGATTTATGGGGACCGTTTACCAACTAGAGTTTTTTCTTTTCCATATGCTCATAACACATTGAAATAAAAGGCATTAATGTGGTGCATAAAATTTAGGCAGAAGCCAGAAAGAAGTCACCGTTATTGAAAAGTAATGATATGGGCTATTCTATCCACCAAGTTATCCACAGTTTCTGTGGATAGCTGTCAGAAGTCCTTTTTTTTCAACGCCTCCAGCGAAACCGGGGTGTGAACAGACCTGTCCGAGCAATTAATCGGTCGACTCTGCGAAGGGGCGCCAGAAGCGTTGCATCGCCTCAGTCGGTGTGAAATCGGGAAGATTCTCGTGCCACTGACGAATCAGGGCTGCATCCTCGGACATATCCAGAAGTCGGAAACCGGCTTCACCATGCTGACGTGTACCAACAGCATCACCGCCACCACGAATGGCCAGATCAGCTTCTGCCAGCTCCAGACCATCATGGGTATTCACCATCTTCTTCAGTCGCGCCATGGAGCCCTCTGAAGCCTCAGAACCAGCCACCAGCATGCAGTAGCCCTGCTCCGATGAGCGGCCTACCCGACCACGCAGCTGATGCAGTTGAGCAAGCCCGTAAGCCTCAGCCTGTTCAATCACAATCAGGCGCGCTTCAGGTACATTCACACCTACCTCCACCACCGTGGTGGAGACTAGGATTTTACACTCACCTGTAGAGAAGGCATTCAGGGCACCATTTTTATCTTTTCCTTTCATACGGCCGTGCAGACCGATCACATTGGCATCCGGAAAATAACCTTTGAGCAGCTCAACGCGCTGATCAACCGAGACACCATCCTCATCTTCATCAATGCGCGGCACGATCCAGTAGATACGCCCGTCGGCATCAAGAATACGCTGCATGCCATCGGCCATCGGTTTCATCTTCTCAGCAGCAATCACCCGCGTCTCAACAGGTTTTCTACCCGGTGGCATACCTCGCATAATCGAGAGATCCATATCGCCGTAGAGGGCGAGAGCAAGCGAGCGCGGAATCGGGGTGGCGGTCATACCAAGCAGGTGCACTGCCTTTTTCCCCTCATTCTGTTTTTCAGCCAGTGCCCAGCGCTGTTTAACACCGAAGCGATGCTGCTCATCCACCAGCGCCAGCGCCAGATGATCAAACAGCACATCCTCAGTGAGCAGCGCATGCGTACCGACAATCAGTTGCAACGCTCCACTCTGAAGTCGGGCCAGCATCTCGCGGCGCGCTTTGGCACGGGTGCTGCCGGTGAGCAGGGCAACCTCGATGCCAAGCGGTGAAAACAGCTCATGCAGTGTCTCAGCATGTTGATTGGCCAACACTTCAGTGGGTGCCAGCAGAGCCGCCTGCGCCCCACTGCCTGCTGCTCTGGCCATAGCAAGGGCTGCAATCCATGTTTTACCAGCCCCCACATCACCCTGCAGCAATCGGTGCATACGACTTCCCGATTGCAGGTCAGCTGAAATATCCGACCAGGCCGAGTTTTGCGCATCAGTAAGAGGAAAAGGAAAAGAGTCATGCAGAGCACTGCTCTGTTTTTCATCATTCAGACAAACGGCTGAGCAGACGGCGGCCTTTTTCTTCTGCCGCATCAGATGCAGATAGATAATAATCTCTTCGCTTTTCAACCGTGCCTCAGCCCGAACCAGCCCATCACGCCCCAACTCATCGGGATGGTGAATCCGTTTAAATGCTTCAATCAGAGTAGGAAAGTGGAACTGCTCTTGCAATAGAGCATCAAGAGGACTGCGAGCATTGGCAGGCATAAGCGAGAGAATCTGCCGGATAATGTTGCCGATGCGTTTGCCGCCCAGGCCGGCAAGGCTGGCGTAAACAGGTTGAAAACCGGGATTAAATGATTCAGTCACGCACCATTCGGGATGACTCATCTGCAGATAACCCTTCCAGTGCTCTGCCACACCACGCACAGATATCTCGCGTCCCTCGGAGAGTCGGGCATCGCTCATCATGTAACCGGAGTGGAAAAAATTGAGTGCAATCTGACCGGAATCATCAGCAAGTCTGATCATAACCTGCCGGTTACGACCGAAACCGCGCGCCTGCTTACTGATGATACGACCAATAATGCGGGAACTCACACCATCCTGAAGGTGGGCAATCGCAGAAACATGGCGATCATCCACGTAATCCTTGGGCAGATGCAGCAGCAGATCACCCATGCAAGCGATACCACGCGTCAACAACCGCTTTTCAAGCGCGGCACCTACCCCTGCAATGCGGGTCATCGGTTGAGCCAGAATATCGTACATCGCCTTATCTTGAACGATCAATGAGCTCTGCTCAACCCGCAAACAACCATCACGCTGAAGTTGTGACCAGCATTGGATCTATTACCTCGCATAGCCTCTATAACTGCTATAACCTCCGGCTTCTTAACGGAAAATTGCGATATATTTCGATTCATTGAAAAAACCGCCATTTTTTACTTGTATGCCGGGAAGCATTCACCTAAAGTGCGCCCCGTTTTCGGAGGTATAGTCAAATGGCAAAGCGTTGTGAAGTATGTGGAAAAGGCCCTATGTCAGGCAATAATGTCAGTCATGCGCATAATACGACTCGTCGTCGTTTTCTGCCTAACCTGCAGCAGGTCCGTGCAGTTGTTGAAGGTCAGACACGTAAAGTGAAGGTTTGCTCAAGCTGCCTGCGCTCCGGCAAGATTGTAAAAGCCGCCTGATTCAACACACTCAATTATAAAAAGGGCGCCTTTCGGGGCGCCCTTTTTGTTGTTCTTTAATTTTGTTGTGCTTTGAGTTGTTCCATTCGTTTAAACTACTTAATCTACAGTAGCGACCAGATCCATCTCTACTACAGCGCCCAAGGGCAGTGCTGACACAGCAACGGTAGCCCGGGCCGGACGATGATCACCCAACCAGTCAGCATAGATCGCATTGACGCGTGGAAAGTCGGCCATATCTGTAAGAAAGATATTCACCTTGAGAATATCACTCAACGATGCACCCGCCGCTTGCAGTACAGCAGATAGGTTTTTTGTCACCTGCAGTGCCTGTGCTTCAACATCATCAGCCACCAGCTTGCCTGCCTCCGGATCAAGTCCGATCTGACCTGATGCATAGAGCATGCCACCGGATAACACGGCCTGCGAATAGGGGCCGACTGCCTTAGGTGCATCATCTGAATGGATAATCTTGATTGAACTCATGTCTGTTTTTCCTTTTTATCTGTCGATTTTGATTGCCCTTTTCTACTAAAGAAATCACGCAGCGTTTCACCAAGAGCACGTGAAGAGCTCTCTTTATTCTCTCCCAGCCCCACCTGATTACGTCGACTTACCGTCACCACACCTTCGATCGATTTAAGCGCGCGCATCACCACAGCCAGATGTTTACGATCCTCCACCTCAACAAGGAAGAGCAGCACCGTCATCGAACCACCACGCTGTTTGAGCTTCAGATCGTCAATACCCGAAGAGGCATCGGCAATCGTTTTGGTCACCCTGGCCAGCATGCCACGCTCGTTATGGGCACGGACCTCAATGCCTGTTCTAAACAGCTGACCCGCCTCAAGTCCCCACTCCACCTCAAGCCAGTCTTTGTACTCCCTGTCGGAGACCTCAACACACTTGCGATGATGCAGAATCATGCCTTCGCCGGAGCTGAACTGGCCCAACACAGGATCACCGGGAATCGGATGACAGCACTCAGCAGGATGCATCAGCGAGCGTTTAAAACCACTGAGTTTCAACGGCAGCTTTCGCTGCTCCTGATCAACAGCGTTGAGCAGATCATGGATCGGTATATCACCGCGACCAAGCTGAATCTTCAATGCCTCCATATCGGCGCACTGCAGCTGTTTCAGAGCTTCCTTACTAACATCTTTTCTGCCCACAGACTCCTTGAGAATCTTCGCCCCCATACGAACACAGGTCTCCTTCTCCTGCCTTCTGAACCACTGGCGGATCGAGTGACGGGCACGCGGAGTCTTCACATACTGCAGCCACTGCCGGCTTGGCGACTGATCAGGGCTGGTCATAATCTCGATGGAGTCACCGTTTCTCAAACGGGTTGAGAAGTCAGCCATCTCACCGTTGATGCGAACGCCAATGCAATGGTGACCGATATCGGTATGCACGGTATAGGCGAAATCAAGTGGTCTTGCTCCACGCGGCAGCGCAAAGATGTCACCATCACGACTGAATACGTAGACCTCCTGCACAAACAGATCCAGACGCACATTTTCAAGAAACTCACTCGGATTATCAGCATCGTGCAGCAATTCGGTCAGCTGCTTCAGCCACTTAAAGCTATCGCCCTCGCCGCTGGCATCAGATCCCTCTTTATAGGCCCAGTGTGCAGCAACACCATCTTCAGCATAGGAGTGCATCGCTTCGGTACGAATCTGCACCTCGATACGGAAATTCTCAGGCCCGATCACGGTGGTATGCAGTGACTGATAACCATTGGGTTTTGGCAAGGCGATATAATCTTTAAAACGGCCGGGAACCGGACGATAGAGGCTGTGTACAATGCCCATGGCCTGATAACAGGTCACCATATCATCAACGATGACACGGAATGCCACCAGATCAAAAATCTGGTCAAAATCGACATGTTTACGCTGCATCTTCTCGTGAATACTGTAGAGGTGTTTCATGCGCCCCTGCACACGCGCCTTCAAACCGTGTCGCTGCAGCGCCTCCTGGATAATACTCTCCAGTCGTTCCCGGGTATGATTGAGCCCCTCAAGGCGCCCTGCCATTTCACCCAGCAGCTCTTTGTAGGCATCGCCTTCAAGGTAGGAGAAACCAAGATCTTCCATCTCCTGCTTAACCCAGTGAATACCCAGGCGGTGTGCCAATGGCGCATAGATCTGAATCGTCTCTTCAGCAATGGAGCGTCGTTTACGATCAGACATAAAACCGAGCGTACGCATGTTATGCAGGCGATCTGCCAGTTTGACGATCAGTACGCGCAGATCCTTGGCCGTAGCCAGAATCATCTTACGGAAATTTTCTGCCTGTTTGTGCTCTTTTGAGTTAAAATGGATCTGACCGATTTTGGTCACACCATCAACAAGCTGAGCTACATCTTCACCAAAATGGTGCTGGATATCATCCAGTGTGACACTGGTATCCTCAACGGTATCGTGCAGAAGGCCTGTCACCACGGTCGACTCATCCATACCAAGACTGGCTAGAATATCGGCTACGGCTAAGGGGTGGGTAATATAGGGTTCACCTGAGTTGCGCGCCTGCCCGGCATGGGCATGGGCGGCAAACACATAGGCGCGGTTGATCAGATCAAGATCAGCCTTCGGCGCATACGATGCTACTTGTTCGGTAATTTCAAATATGCGACTCAAAACTTAATGAGAATAGAGATCAGCTAAGAGTAAGCCGAAGCATAACTCAGGCTTCGCCCTCTTCATCGGCGAACTGATCCAGGCGACGACGCTCCTGATCATCCTGATCAAAGAGAACATCCCATGAGATATAACCATCACCCATCTCACGCAGAGCCTGAACGCTAGGTTTATCATTTTCGGTTTCCAGCATGGCAGGCATACCGTTAAGCAGCTGACGCGCACGCCTGGATGCAAGATGAACCATCTCAAAGCGATTAGGATAATAACGAATGCAATCTTCTACTGTTACGCGAGCCATACGGCTACCTCCAACTTCTATCAAAAAAAGCGCATCCTTGCGCCTTTTCAGATCACTCGAACACTCTGAACCTCAAAGCATCCCATAATAATGTCTTAAACCTATGAGAGGTTACACAAAATGCAACCATAGAACATGTTAGAGGCAGATATTACTGCAACAAGACCTGCAAACGCTGCAGAGAATCATCAAAGTTATCGTTCACAATCTGATAATGCGCTTCATCGGCATGAGCCATCTCCTGCTCAGCAGCGGCCACGCGGCGCTCGACAGTCTCCATATCATCCTGAGCTCTACTGGTGAGGCGACTCCTCAGCTCCTGCAGTGAAGGCGGCAGGATAAACAGCCGAATAGCGGCAGGTATCTTTTCAGCTACCTGCGCGGCCCCCTGCCAATCGATCTCCAGCAGCACATCGCGGCCACGCTGCATGATGACTTCAACATCAGATTGCCGGGTACCATACATATTGCCATGCACATTGGCCCACTCCAGGAAGGCCCCTGCTTCACACTGGTCTATAAACTCCTCTTTAGAGAGGAAATGGTACTCCCGCCCATCCACTTCACCCGGTCGCGGCTTACGTGTGGTGCATGATATAGTCAGTTGCAGCTGTGGTTGTGACTTCAACAGTGCGGCACAGAGGCTTGATTTACCTGCTCCTGATGGACCTGAAACAATAAACAGTCGTCCACTCATGCGACCTCCCCTATCAGACTCTCGTATTTGATCAGCAAAAGCTCTGCGGATTCAACGCGATCCGGATCCTGCGGAATACAATCAACCGGGCAGACCAACTGACACTGCGGCTCATTGAAATGACCTACGCACTCGGTACAGCGATCGGGATCAATCTCAAAGATCTCCTCACCCTCATAGATTGCAAGGTTGGGGCATTCAGGCTCACAGACCGCACAGTTGATACAGTCGTCAGTAATGATCAGGGCCATGCAAATCCTCCACTGGCGATAAAAGAGAGCTGAACACTAATAAGCAGAACAGACAAAAGCGAAGTCTTTTACCTGCAAATAGATCAGTTAGACGATTTTCCTATTTTCGAACAGGCAGATAGGTCATAGTCTACCCGCAGTCGAGGGAGTGGGAATCAGAGCATGCCAATAGATCAAAATAATCAACTTAAAGTTTATGCCGATCTGGTAGCCCTCTACCCGGATAATGAAAGCTATCTGAAAAAGTATGCCGAACTACTGCTGCAGACAAATAAACAGGCAACAGCTACCGAAATCCTGCGCCAGCTGCACAGCCGACTGATTGAGAAAGGTGAACATGAGCAGGCCGATGCTCTGGTCAGTGAATTTCCTCAGATCGGCCGCATACGCGACAGTAGTGACCCCCATGAAGATCGAATGGATCAGCTGCTGCCATCAACGATGCGTAACCGTTTATGGCTGCGACTGCACCAGCATAAACTGAGAGAGGGTCGTCATCTGATTCACCGCGGTGATCATGAAGAGACGGTTTATCTGGTTTGTGAGGGTGAACTGGCTGAATTTATCCGCAGCGAAGACGGCAAACCTGTGCTGTTGAACCTGATTGCCAGCGGCAATGTGGTGGGTGAAAGCTACCTCTTCACCCCCGGCCCACATAAGTCGGATATCGTGGCCAACAAAGATTCGGTTATTGCCAAGCTGCCTCGCAAGAAGATGCTGGCTGCGCTGGATAACCTGCCAAGCCTTAAAATTGCCCTGCAGCGCAAAGCCGATGCCCGCAGAATCACAGCACTGATCTCATCATCACCGCTACTGCAGAATGTACCGCTGGAGATGCGCAAGCATATGGCAGAAGCCAGTCACCTCAAACAGTACCCTGGTGGTGCCATGATTCATAAAGCGGGCGACAAACTTGATCATGTTGATCTGGTGGTCAAAGGGGTGGCCTGTTTTCAGATGCGCAATAACGACACCATCAAAGAGCTGAAAACACTGGTGCCGGGCTCATTTGTTGGTGAATCCTCAGCCATCCATGCTCAGGGCTGTCCTGCAGATATGGTTGCCAACAGCAGCGTCATTATCGCCCACATCCCCTACGCAGCATTCAAAAATGTGGTTGAGGCTTATCCCCCACTACGCAATGCTCTCTTTGCTTATGTGGAGAGAAATCAGTCACAGATTATGGGCCGACTCAACGAGCTGCAGACCCAACAACTTGATCAATAAATCAGCTTCACGCTTCAATCACTATTTGGAATTGTTATAATCAGAGGTTAAACAAGGTGCTGAATCAGTTCAGCGCCAGGAGATCAGCCGCGAT
The DNA here is from genome assembly GCF_013387455.1 of Mariprofundus sp. NF. Lineage (NCBI taxonomy): Bacteria > Pseudomonadati > Pseudomonadota > Candidatius Mariprofundia > Mariprofundales > Mariprofundaceae > Mariprofundus > Mariprofundus sp. NF. The sequence continues at coordinate 66,560 of NZ_VWNC01000009.1, read as the reverse complement.
CATGATCAGTAAATTCGATAATAATTTCGGTAATTGTCTCATCATCCAGTTCAGGATGATCTGCCCTTAACCAAGCATCTAGCTTCTCCACGCAGTAGCCGTTACATGTGTGCGGACGCAGAGGGTTCTTTGCATGGCAGCAGCTATCATTGCTCAGGCGAAACCTACAATTTTCAATCCGCTTCGTGTAATCAGGAGGATTCAACTTCATGCTGGAGACCATATACAAAAAAAGGGTAATGGTCCATTTCATTCATAGTAGCTGGTTTAGCCAAGCGTTATCAACAGGTTAGACTGTAACTCAGTCGCGCACCAGGCGAACGACTAACCAGCCGATAGCAACGGCCACAATGCCTGCGACGCGAATAGAGCGGGCCGGAATATCAGGAAGCCTGCGCATCATATCGATCATGCCTTGAGGAAAGAGGGCGTAAAACGCCCCCTCTATCACCAGCACCAGACCTAAAGCGGTCCAGAGATCATCCATGCGACAGTTTCCTGTTATCCGACTCTATTGTTTCCTGGACTGCTGGAAGAAGTTGAAGAATTCAGAATCCGGTGAGATCACCAGACGTGTATTCTCGTCAATCGATTTACGATAGCCCTCAAGCGAGCGGGTAAAGGCGTAGAACTTGGGATCCCTGTCATAAGCCTTGGCATAGATCGCTGTGGTCAAAGCATCAGCTTTACCACGAAGAATCTCGGACTGCTTATAGGCTTCAGCCAGAATAGTCTTCTGAGTCTTTTCAGCTGTGGCGCGAATCTCTTTGGCAGCCTCTTCACCCTCGGAGCGATACTCCTTGGCAATACGGTTACGCTCAGCTTTCATACGCTGGAACACTGCTTCCGAGTTCTCCTGGGGCAGATCAGCACGTTTGATACGCACATCAATAATGGTGATGCCGTAATCCTTGACGCCCTCATCAGCACGATCACGAATCGTCTGCATCAACTCAACACGCAGGGTCGCCTTGTCACCACCGGAGACGATCTCGTGCAGGGTATGCTGGCCCAGCACCTCACGTACTTTACCACGCACCACATCATCCATACGGGCAGCCACACCAGTCTGGGTACGTGCGACCTGATAGACCTTCAACGGATCGGTAATACGCCAGCGAGCATAGTTGTCCACCAGAATCGATTTTTTATCCTTGGTGATCACTTCATTGGGCGGCACATCACTCTCAAGCAGGCGAGAATCAAAAGTCTCCACGCTCTGCCATGGAAGTTTGAAATGCAGGCCTGCATCCTTCACAACATCCTTGGGATTACCGAACTGCAGCACCAGCGCCTGTTCACGCTGATCCACTACAAATGCACTCATGCCGATGATGGTGGCTACTGCCACCGCTACAATCGCTATCAGGGTCTGTTTCGGGCTCATCGCTTCACCTCCACCTTATTCTTCACTCGGTCGAGCGGAAGATACGGCAACACACTGCCAGCTACAGCGCCATCAATAATAATTTTGTCAGCACGACTTAATACTTCCTGCATGGTATCCATATAGAGACGTTTGCGGGTCACTTCAGGTGCAAGCCTGTAAGCAGTCAGGATACTATTAAAACGATCAGCTTCACCCTTGGCGCGTTCAACAACCGCTTTACCATAGGCTTCAGCATCAAGAACCATCTTCTTACCTTCACCACGGGCATTAGGAATAATATCGTTGGCATAGGCCTGAGCCTCATTCTTGGCACGCTCGCGATCCTCTCGCGCACTTGCCACATCCTTGAACTCTTTGATCACACGTTCAGGTGGCTGTACATCCTGCAACTTGACCGTACTTACCGAGATACCGGCTTCATAGCCATCAAGAATCTGCTGAATCAGACTCTGCGTCTCCACTTCCACTTCCGCTTTCTTGGTCGTCAGCACATCATCGATCAAGGTACGACCGATCACTTCACGAATTGCAGACTCACCCACATCACGCACCGTTTTGGTGGCGCTGTCGATATTAAAGAGGAAATCCTCAACACTTTTGATCTTGTATTGAATGATGAATGAGATATCGACGATATTTTCATCTTTGGTCAACATCAATGACTCATTAGCGCGTTTACGGATCGCACCATCAGAGAACTGACGGAAACCAATCTCCAGTCGTTGAACACGTGTTACAGGAAGTTTTTCAACCGTTTCAATCGGATATGGAATCGCCCAGTTCAAGCCCGGACCCTTGGTCGCCGCATGTTTACCGAAACGGAGAACTACGGCCTCCTCATCGGCTGCTACCATATAAAAGCCTGTCATTCCCCAGAACAGTACGACTGCCGCCAGCACACCGGAGATCAAACCTTTGCTCAGATTTGGAGCGCCACCGCCGGAAGTCGAACCACCACTGCCACCACCGAAGAAGCCGCCAAAGCGCTCCTGCAGGCGACGGATCACCTCATCGAGATCGGGAGGGGTCTGGTTACCACCACCGCTACCATTGCCGCGGTTACCCCACGGGTTCTGATTCTGATTGTTATCATTGTTGCTCCAGGGCATGCCTGACCTCCAAAGATTGTAGAGTGCGGGAGTGTAGCCAAGTGATTCAGCCATTGCATCCCCTACGTTTTACGGGGATTTATCTTGCCGCATATAAGCAGGTCTATTTACAGTTACTTTTGCAGTTTGCGAATCTTCATCTACACTCATTTTATGCACTCATTTATAATAAAGCAGAAATTCATATTTATCGGCATTGGCTGCGGCATCGCGGTATGGCTTCTCGATTCAGCCATCGATTCAGCCTTTTTCTCTCACGAACCCTTTCTCGAACAGCTGTTATCCCCTTCAACGTTTGAAATTTATATACGCAGTCTGCTGTTTATCCTGTTTCTGCTATTCGGTATTTATGCGCAGCTCTCCACCAACAAACTCGATATCTCCAATGCTCACCTGATGAAACTCTCCAGCGCCATCAACCAGACCGAGGAGGCGATCTGCATCACCGACAGGCATGGTGTTATCGAGTTTGTGAATCCCGCATTCACAAAACTCTCAGGCTTCACCATTGCAGAGGCCCTTGGCAAGCGGGCAAACATTCAGAAGAGCGGCAAACACGATGCCGTTTTTTACAGCGAGATGGCATCAACTATTGAGAGTGCCTGCACGTGGCAAAAAAGAATCATCAATAAGCGCAAGGATGGTTCACTCTATCCTGCCATGATGAGTATCTCCCCTATCCTCAATGGTCGAGGTGAGATCACCCACTTCATCGGCCTGCAACAGAATCTCGAGAGCCATGAAAAACTGGAGCAACAGTTCTATCAGGCCCAGAAGATGGAGGCTGTCGGCACGCTGGTTGGTGGTATCGCCCATGATTTCAACAACTCCCTGGCAGCCATTACCGGCAACATCTTCCTGATCAAGGATGAGATAGAAGATCGTCCCGAGATAGTTTCGCAGCTTGAAGGCATTGAGAATCTCGCTTTCTCAGCAGCTGAGATGATCCAGCAACTGCTCGCTTTTTCACGTCGTGGCACCATCACCATGCAACCGATCGGTCTTAATGGTTACCTGAAGGAGATAGGCAAGCTTCACAAAAGCAGCACGCCCGAACATATCAATTTTATCCTCGATATCTCCAGAGAGCCGATGACCATCTCCGGTGACATCCATCTTCTGCATCAGGTGATCCTGAATATGATCAATAACGCACGCGATGCTGTTGCAGAAACCAGTGAACCTGAGATTTGTCTTAAACTTGAGAAAATCAGCGTGACCGATGCATTCCGAAAACAACATCCTGATGCAGATGCCCCGGTTTATGCCTGTGTGAGCATTCGTGACAATGGTTGTGGCATCAGCAGAGAAGACCGCGAAAAAATCTTTGAACCGTTCTTCACCACCAAAGAAGTCGGCAAAGGCACAGGGCTGGGGCTCTCCATGGCACTCGGCGCAGTGCAAAGCCATGGCGGTTTTATCTCCACTGAACTGGACGGAGAGACACTGTTTAATGTCTACCTGCCGTTAACCGATCAGTCAGGCAGTAAGATAGCATTTGAGAAAGAGAGTACGTTGATCAGTGGCCATGGCGAGACCATCCTGCTGGTGGATGATGATCTTGGTCTGCTCACCACAGGACGCGAGATCCTGAAAAGACTGAATTACCAGGTTGTCACAGCAGCCGATGGTGCAATGGCTGTCGAGTTATACAAATCCTACAGAGAGCGCATCGACCTGATTATTATTGATGCTGTGATGCCTAAGCTGGGCGGTTCAGATGCACTGTTTGAAATTCGCAAAATCAACCCTGACGTCAAAGCCCTGTTTATCAGCGGTTATGATAAAATTGATCGTGCCGCAGGCAATTCAAACAGCGAAACAGAGATTCAGCTCTCCAAACCATTTGAAATCAGCACGTTCAGCCGTCTGATTCATGAACGTCTTCAGGACTCCTGAGGCTCCTTGATAACGCTGGAGAGCCCGACAACTGCAGCAGGAATCACGGCCAGATTAAGAACTGGCACCATCAGCATCAATGCGGCAAGGCCTGCAAAACCGAGATAGAACCAGCGCTTTTCATTCAGTCGTATTTTTCGTCCGGCAAAGTCCCAGTTTCGGCGCGAGGCCGGTGTATCAATCAACTCATACATCAGAAAACGAACACAGCCATAACTCCAGATTGCAGTGGCCACTGGTGGTAACCAGAAAAAGAGTAGTGCTGCCCCACCCCACAGCAGCAGCCCCAGCAGTGGTCGCAGAGAGTTGGTCAGGCTCTGTAGCACCAGTGTCAGCCATGGGACAGGTTCGGGGCGCACCGACTGCCCGGATATCATCTCTGTACGCCCGGCCAGCTCATCCAGCCACGGTGCCACCGCTGCCGAACCAAGTGTCACATAGGCAATTGCGCCACTGATCAAGGCCAGCAGCAGGGCCAGCAGCCAGACAAACCATGAGAGCAGCTGCCAGTACCAGGCATCACCTTGCGGAATCCACAGCGTAGCAAGATAGTCGACACCCCAGAAGGCCGCCGTGGAGAGCAGCACCATAAATAGAAACAGCAGACCCAGCATGCGCCACAACAGTGCCCGCAACTCACTGCGTTGAAAGAGAAGTTTCAGTCCTGCCAGAAAAGCCAATGCACCTTTAATCATCCATTCAACTCCAGATCATCCAGTATCTTTTCGGCCGCGGCCAGATCATCCTCATCGACAAGGATGCGCGCATCCATCACACCCGGTAGCGGCATCAAGGCCTGCATGCCACTGTTCTCAACACGAAAACAGATTGATCTGGATGCCAGTGCATCACAAATCACCTGCAACATGACCTGATCGGAAACTATCATTAATTCAACCATGTGGCAGAGCATAGAGCCTGCTCAGGCAAAATCCAAATGCAGTAACCAATCAATCCCACTTATCTTTTAGGGAAGCTCTGAATAACTACGTCCATGTAGTTTTTCAGAACGCGAAGGTAAAAGCGTGGTTTTGCCTTCGCTTACAAAATCAAGCACTTACTTTGCATGATTTTGGCAAGCCATCCATGGCTTGCAATGGATGTTCTGACTTTTCCAGAGCATCCTTAGGCTTGACAGATTCCGGTCAGCCATGACGATTGCCGATATGCCTGATCAAAACTTAGATACCCCTCCAGTCTCCATTGAAACCCTTCAATCCGTCCTTTCGCACATGCTTCCGGCCGGTGCCGACGATGGTGACCTCTACCTTGAACATAGTGTTTCAGAATCACTGGCACTTGAAGAGGGACGCGTCAAACATGTCTCTGCATCCACCCATCAGGGGCTTGGTGCACGTGTCATTAAAGGCGAAGCGGCAGGTCACGCCTTTACAGACCGCCTTGATTCTGATGCCCTGATGCAGGCTGCAGGTTCGGCTCGTGCCATTGCCGAGAGTGGTCAGCAGCGGCCTCCTGTCGCTATTCACAAAGCCACGCCACCCCCCCTGCTCTATGAGGGCAGCAATCCGGCTGCAGGACTCGACTTCACCCAACGCAAAACGCTGCTTGAGCGGCTGGATCAGCTGGCCAGAAGCCTCGATCCACGTGTTAAACAGGTCTTTGCCAACGTCTCATCCTCATTCTCCGATATTCATATTGTGCGCATGGATGGCGCGTTCATTCATGATGCCAGACCACTGGTGCGGCTGAATGTATCGGTCGTGGTTGAGCAGAACGGCAAACGCGAAACCGGCAGTGCCGGTGGCGGCGGCCGCTTCTCACTGCACCGCTTCACTGATGATGATCAGGCTGAAGAGCTGGTGCGCAAGGCGGTACGCTTAGCCCTGTTGAATCTCGATGCCCATGATGCGCCGGCTGGCACCATGCCGGTGGTACTTGGCCCCGGCTGGCCCGGCATTCTGCTGCATGAAGCGATCGGCCATGGCCTTGAGGGTGATTTCAACCGCAAGGGAACCTCCGTATTCTCCGATAAGCTTGGCCAACGCGTTGCCGCCAAGGGTATTACCGTGGTTGATGATGGCACCATCGCCGAGCGCCGTGGTTCGCTCAATGTCGATGATGAAGGCACCTCCAGCCAGCGCAATATACTGATTGAGGATGGTATCCTGACCGGTTATTTGCTGGATCGGCAGAATGCCCGTCTGATGGGCAAGGCCTCCACCGGCAACGGTCGCCGAGAATCCTATGCCCATCCGGTGCTGCCACGTATGACCAACACCTTTATGTTAGCCGGCAGTGATTCACCCGATGATATCCTCAGCTCCCTCGATAAAGGGATCTATGCCGTCAACTTTGGTGGCGGTCAGGTTGATATCACCTCGGGTAAATTTGTATTCACCACCTCGGAAGCCTACTACGTGGAGAACGGCAAGATTCAGTACCCGGTTAAAGGGGCAACGCTGATCGGCGCTGGCCATGAAGTGCTGCAGAAGGTCTCGATGATCGGCAACGATCTGGAACTTGATCCCGGTGTCGGCACATGCGGTAAAGGCGGCCAGTCGGTACCTGTCGGTGTGGGACTGCCTACCCTGCGCATTGATGAGTTAACCGTAGGAGGAACTGAAGCATGAGCCACTCTGACACCATTAAATCGATCAGTGGCCATGCAGAACGTCTGGTTGCATGTGCCAAACAAGCCGGAGCCATCTATGTCGATGCACTGGCGGTCTGTGATACCGGTGACTCGGTAAGTATCCGCAACGGTGCCGTTGAGTCGGTTGAACGCGAGGATGCACAGGGCATGGGGCTGCGCGCCTTTGTTGAAACCGGTAGAGGACTGGCCTTTGCCACCGCCTCAAGCTCCGACCTCTCTGAGGCAGGTCTGAAAAGACTTGCTGATCAGGTTGTGGCCATGGCCAGGATCTCAGAACCCGATCCCGATGCAGTTCCACCTGTTGGTGCAGACCACCCGAATGCAGATGAACTGGCTGCATGGCGTGCCCGCTATCCCGATCAGGATCACGGCTGGAGTATTGAGAAAGCGCGTGATGCAGCGATGCAGTGCGAAGAGATCGCCCGCAACTACTCAGCAGAGATCAGTAATTCAGAGGGAGCCGATGCAAGCTTTGGCAGCAGCCATGTTGCCTACGCCTCCAGTGATGGTTTTGCAGCCGATTATGCCAAATCCTCAGCTTCACTCAGTGTTTCAGTGATTGCAGGCAGTGGTGAAGGGATGCAGCGCGATTACGCCTGGCACCGCGCCTTTCACGCTTCCGATCTGAAAACTCCGGAAATGATCGCTCACGAAGCAGCCAAACGTGCGATTGCTATGCTCAACCCCGGCAGCATGGAGAGTGGGCGCACCACCGTCATCTTTGAACCACGCACTGCCACCTCGATGCTCGGTCATCTGATCGGAGCCATTAACGGGCGTGCTGTCCTGCAGGAGCGCACCTTTCTTGCCGACGCATTAAACCAATCGATTTTCCCCGAGTTTGTCCGCATTGAAGATAACCCGGATCACCCCGATGGCATGGGTAACCGCCTGTTTGATGGCGAAGGCACCCGTTGTACTGGCCGTAACATTATCGATCATGGGCGCCTGAACTGCTTTCTCACCGACCGTTATACCGCCAAACGCCTCAAACAACCGGAGACCGGTAGTGCCATGCGCGGCCTGACCGGTGATATCGGTATCGGCTCCTCCAACCTGATCTGGCATCCTGGCCAGCAGACGCAGGAGCAGATGTTTGCAGAGATCGGCAACGGCCTGCTGGTCACCGAAATGATCGGTTTCGGCGTTAATGGTGTTACCGGTGACTACTCACGCGGTGCAGCAGGCTTCCTGATTGAGAATGGTAAAATCGTTCGGCCGGTATCCGGCATCACCATTGCCGGAAACCTGAAAGAGATGTTTGCCAATATCGAGATGGTCGGCTCCGACCTGACCTGGTTCGGCTCTTCTGCCGTACCGAGCATTGCCATCTCCGGCATGACCGTCGCAGGTCAGTAAAGACTGCTTTTCACCACGAAGAACGCAGAGTACACGAAGATACAAAGAAGCGTTAGATAGGGAGTAATAGCTTTCAATATTCACTGTAAATGAGATGCATGACGAAATTCTTTCCAATTTTTATGGTTCTTTTCTTCCTGCTCTCTGTGTCCTTCGTGGTTAATACCTTTTTAGATTTCAGATAGGAGTTGATCCATCATCGATTCGGCTTGTGCGGCGTAACCACCAGCGAAGAGATTGGCGTGATTGAGGATGTGATAGAGATTGTAGAGTGTTTTACGCACTCTGTATCCAGTATCCAGCTGCCATGAATCATTGTATGCCGCATAAAACTCGGTGCTAAAACCGCCAAACAGTTCAGTCATGGCGACATCGGCCTCACGGTCACCGTAATAGACGGCCGGATCAAAGATCAGCGGCTGCCCCTGCTCATCAAAGGCAGCATTACCACCCCAGAGGTCACCATGCAGCAGTGAAGGCTGCGGTGAATAGTCGGTGAAAAAGCTATCGAGATCGGCAAGCAGGCGTTCACCCTTGGACTGCAGTGAACCGGTGAAGCCGTTTCTGGCGGCAAGATCGAGTTGGAATTTCAGACGATTGTCGCGATAGAAATCCACCCAGCTATCCGACTCCGTGTTAATCTGCGCCGTTGAGCCGATGGTGTTGTCGCGATACCAGCCGAAACTGCTGTCACTATTCCGGTGCAGGGCAGCCATCTGCAGACCAAGCAGCCGTTGGGAAGTGCTCTCACCGCTGCCAAGATTAATATACTCACTCACCAGCCAGCTGTGCCCTGCTCCACTGCCTGTGGTTACCGCCAACGGCACCCGTATGGCGTTGGCAGCGACCAGCTCATCAAGACCGTCAGACTCTGCCTCAAACATCGACAGTGACGAAAGTGTGTTGAGTTTGACAAAATAGGGTACCCCCTCTTCTGTGTTGACCCGATATGCCGAATTGATACTGCCGCCGGAGAGTGCGTGTGAATCAGTGATTGCACCACAGCCAGTGATATTGTGCAGCGACTCGGAGATCAGGCTCCAGAGTTCAGCTGAGGCGACCATGCCGAAGATGCCTTTTGCGCCAACGTTTCACCACCATCCGGCGCCAGGCGATCTGAATACCGAAGAAACCGAGCAGCGCCGATACAATACCAAGCACCAGACAACCAATCAGGAACGGTGCCCAGATCAGTGACATCTCATGCTGCAACCAGGCAAATGAGAGCTCCATTTCAAAATGTTGCAGCTCTTCACCGAGTAGCCACGCGCCCAGCTTATAGGCGCCATAAAACATCGGCGGCATGGTGAGCGGATTGGTCAGCCAGACCAGCACAATTGAGAGTGGAAGATTGGCATGAAAGAGGATAGCACCACCGGCAGCCAGCACCATCTGAAATGGCACCGGCACCCAGGCAAAGAAGAGACCGACAGCGAAGGCTTTAGCAACAGAGTGACGATTCATATGCCACAGTGCCGGATTATGCAGAAGCGTGCCGAAGCAGCGCAGATGTTTGTGCTCTCTGATCTTTTTATGATCAGGCATAATCTTTTTCAGTAGCCGTCTTGGCACCCTAGCCTCCCCTCACCTTCATGGCGGTTAAGGATGCTCCGAAGCGATTAAATTTTCCACAAAATCGATTCCTAATCCATACGCGGAAAGATCGGACTCGGCTTGGCGCACTGATGCCCGGCTTTTAGAAGACCCCAGCCACCCTGTTCAGCATATAAGATCGTTTCGATATCAACTTCCCGGTTATAAATCTGAGAAAGCATAAGCCCCATCTTGGTCGGCATGAATGGCAGAAGCTGTAGCGCTACCAGACGCAGTGTCTCCACCAGATGGTAAAGCACGGTGTTCAGACGTTTGTCATCGCCCTGCTTGGCCAGTGCCCAGGGCGCGCTCTCTTCGACATAGCGGTTACCATGACGCACCACAACGCTGATCCGCTCAATGGCCAGATGAAATGCCTGTCGATCAAGCGCCTCAGCCACATCAACCTGCATGCCATTCACATCAGCAATCAGCGCCCGATCAGCGTCTGTCAGTTCATCCACCTCAGCAAGGACACCATCACGATACTTGTTCAGCATCGCCAGTGATCGGTTCAGAAGGTTGCCGACATCATTGGCCAATTCGGAGTTATAGCGCTGTTTGAGCGCAGTAAATGAGAAATCCCCATCATGCCCAAACGGCACTTCGCGCAGCAGGAAGTAACGAATCACATCGGCATCATATTCAGCCAGCAGATCGGCAGGACGCAGCGCATTGCCTTTTGATTTACTCATTTTCTCGCCTTCGACAGTCCACCAGCCATGCGCATAGACACGCTTAGGCAGCGGCAGATCTGCTGCCATCAGCATCGCACACCAATAGACGGCATGAAAACGGAGAATATCTTTACCGATCAGTTGAACATCAGCAGGCCAGTGCTCCGGCACCTCCTGATCAGGGAAGCCCAGACCGGAGAGGTAGTTGGTCAGCGCATCGATCCAGACATAGATCACATGCTTCTCATCACCGGGTACAGGCACGCCCCATGAGAAGGTGGTGCGGGATACGGAGAGATCCCTCAAACCACCCTCAACAAAGCTGAGCACCTCATTACGGCGTGAGAGCGGCATAATAAAATCATCATTGGCTTTGATATGTTCAACAAGACGATCCTGAAAAGCGCTCAGGCGGAAAAAGTATGACTCCTCCTGAATCTTCTCCACTTCCCGTTTACAGTCCGGACAGCCTTTGGATTCCCAGCACTCGGCATCTTTGAGCTGAGTTTCAGTCCAGTAACTTTCACATGGTACGCAGTACCAGTCTTCATAGAAATCTTTGTAGATCGCACCGGCATTTTCAAGCCTGCGCCACATCGCCTGCACACCCTTCTTATGGCGCTCGGAACTGGTACGGATAAAATCATCATTACTGATGGAGAGTTCAGGCCATAGGCTCTCGTAACGCGCCACCACCTGATTGGCCAACTCAATCGGCTCAATGCCACGCGCTTCCGCCGCCTGCTGCACCTTTTGCCCATGCTCATCCACGCCGGTCAGAAAGAAGACGTTCTCACCGCTCAGACGTTTAAAACGGGCCAGCACATCGGCTGCAATCGTGGTGTAGATATGGCCAAGATGCGGCTCATCATTCACATAATAGATCGGGGTGGTAACGTAGTAATTTCCCATGCTGTGGACCATTCTCCTGATGAGGCGCTATTCATAACTTCCTGTTGTTAACGCCAGGTACGGTCGCACTCTAACCCGCTTGGCGATGAATCCTAGCCTCGATTACCTACGTTGAAGTTCGCAGTGCAGCACGCAGCTCCAGCACATTGGAGAGAAGTGTGGGTGCAGCACGAAGAGACTGTCGAATCACCTCACCCGGCCAGCGCAGACAAGCCTTCACGGCCAAGTGAACCGCCTCGAAGGCCTCAAAACCGCTGCTTTGGGGCTGCTGTAGTCTCGGATAGAGAGGTTGCAGCAGCGCCCGGATAATCAATTCGTGTGGCACCGTTGCCACATTGGATCTACACCAGTTATCAATCTTGCCGATATCGGCCTGACTCAGGTCTTCAACCAGTCTCTGCCACTCCGCCAGAGCCTTGGCCACCGAGCTATCCTCAAGGCAACGCACTGAACCCGGACAACCATCGGCCAGTTGAACGGCCAGCCCGATCGTCTCTGCATCCAGCCTGGATGCCAGCACACTACGCACATCATCTTCTGTCAGTGGAGAACAGTGCTGCATTAAGCAACGGGAACGAACTGTAGCAGGCAACTTCATAGCATCAGCACAGACCATCAACAGCACACTACCCGGAGATGGTTCTTCCAACCCCTTCAACAACGCATTAGCAGCCTGATGATTCAGCCGGTCGGCATCATCCAGAATCACCACCCGGTTTTCACTCTCGGCACCACTGAGAGAGAGAAAACCGAGCATCTCCCGTACCTGAGCAATGGAGATATCACGTTTCTTCTCTTCAAGACCAACAGAGATGAGATCTGGATGGGAACCTGCGTTTAACATCTGACAGCCATGGCAGACTCCGCATGCCGAATGCGTTTCACACATCAGCATTGCAGCCAGTTTCTCTGCCAATGCAAACTTACCGATACCGCGAACCCCATGCAGCAACCATGCGTGATGCATATGATTGCGACGCATCGCATCAGCAAAACGCTCCTCAACGGCCTGATGGCCTAATAGCTCTATCACGAAAAACGTCTCTGTAACAACAATTCCACCTGCTCCTTCACACCCTTGATATCCCGGCTTGCATCAATACGAACAATGCGCCCCTCATCAGCATCAAACTGAGCGGCAAATGCCGCCGCTACCCGTTCATGGAATGAGATCGCCTCATCATCCAGACGCGTAGGTTTCTCACCCGCTTCAGCGCGCTTTTTCATACGCTCTGCAGCAATGGCAACAGGCAGATCAAACCAGAGTGTCAGGGCCGGGCTTACGCCACACTCAGCAAAGTTGAGCATCTCTTTCAGATTGGTCGCACCATCACCCAGCTTTCGTGCTGCCAACTGATAAGCCAAAGTAGAGTCTGAATAACGATCACATAACACCCATGCACCGGACTCAAGGGCAGGCTGAATCACCTCGCGCACATGCTGGGCACGATCAGCCAGAAACAGCAGCAGTTCAGACTCAGCAACCGGTACAAACTCACCTGCCAGCAGCAGTCTGCGAATCTCCTTGCCCAGTGCTGTATCACCCGGCTCAAAGGTGCAAACCACCTTTTCACCACGCGCCTCTAGCCACGCAGCAGCAAGTTTGAGCTGCGTGCTCTTACCGCAACCGTCCACACCCTCAAATGTAATAAGTCTGTTCACAGAAGCCTGCCCCCTACCGTAGAGAGCTTAACGCTGCTCAATAGCGCCCATTTCGTAAACCAGCGAATTTTGATTTTGAAATTTTACAATTTCTTTGCACTCATTTTACAGAGCCAATGCACTCACGCACATTTCAGCCGTTAGCGTTCTCCATATGAGGGAAACCATCCCGCAGGAGAATAAGATGAAACGAATGATTACCGCAGCCCTACTGACCTCAGCTCTGCTTGCCGCTCCTCTGGCACAGGCCGCCTCCTATCAGGATCGCTCTATGGCCACCGGCGCCATCGTCGGTGCAACAACCGGTGCCGTCGTAGGCTCCAGTAACAATCAGGTCGTTGAAGGCGCAGTTTTCGGCGCAGTTCTGGGCACCATTGCCGGAGCACTGTTCGCAAGTCAGCACCAGCCAGCTTATGTTGTTCAACAGCAGCCACGCGCACACTACAGGCCGATCGCACATCGCTCCGAGCATCGTGTGCATAGGCCATCATACAGTCGTAACCATGATCGCAATCGCAGCCACAGGCATGAGCGTGGTGAGAGAGACTAAAAGTAACCAGCTAAGCACTCATAAGGTGTCTCCCATCGTTATGGGAGACATTTTTTTGTTTACAGGGATAATCTCTACCGCTGCTGCATACCAGAAGGCTTAATGTTTATCTGAAAATCCTCTCGAAGAGCTGTAACATCTGCTGCCAGGAGTCTTCATCGGCGGCTCTGTCGTAACCCATCGGCATGTCAAAACGCTCGCCAAAACTATCGGCTTGAGGATTGGTAAAACTGTGCTTGGCATCGGGATAAGTTGTCACTGTGTAGGTCACACCTGCAGCTTTCATCTCGCTCTCGAACTCCAGCACCTGCGCACGAGGAATAAAGGGGTCTTCTGCACCTGTGAAGACCATGATTTCGGCTTTGACCTGCCCTGACGCTACCGGCTCTTTGGCTGCAAGAGAGCCATGAAAAACGACAACGCCATCCAGATCGGCACCTGCTCTGGCCATATTCAGCGCGATACCACCACCCATGCAGTAACCGATAGCTGCCGTCATTTCGGAGTTCACACTCGGATGGCTCTTCAGGATATTCAATCCCGCTTCAAAGCGCTTCTTCATCTCGGGTAGATCACCCATCACTGCACGCATAAACACTTTTGCATCATCGGGATGATCGGCAATCTTGCCAGTGCCGTACATATCCAGTGCAAAGGCCGTATAGCCTAACGCCGCCAGCATCTCAGCCCGTTTGCGTGCATAAGCGTTATGGCCCCACCACTCATGTACCACGAGGATACCGGGTCGTTTATCGGTTTTAGCATCATCATAAGCCAGATAACCGGTAAATTCAGTGTCACCGACCTGATAAGTGATCTCTTTCGTCTGTACATCGGCGTGTGCAGTCAGACTCACCAACAACAGAAGCAGGGCTGGAAGCAGGAGCCTGACGATCTTATTCGACACTGTAGCGTACCCACAGGCTATGCGACTCGCCGGGCGAAAGCTGAACGACATCCTCATCAGCATTGGCACTTTCGACACAGACCATGCCCAGATAACCGTCATCAGAGCCGAAATCACCCATCTTCAAGGTTTTATCGATCCACGGATTCCAGACGATGGTTGAGTGACTGCCAAGTTTCTCAATACGGATTTCACGCTCCAGAACCGGATCCTCAATCACCACATCCTGCCCCCGGTCCAGATAGATACGATCCACCTCTGAACCAATAGTGATATCACCCGCCTGTTTTCTGCGAGCGGTCTCACCCACTTTGTCGATATAGTCGCAATCGGCCAGTCCGCGGATGGTGGTCTTACTCACATCACCAACGCAAAAATAGGTGTGCAGTGCATCGCCAACAGTGATCGTTTCATCACCCTGATTCACTGTGACCAGTGCCATTTCCAGCACAAAGCCAATGGTCATATGTATTTCAGCAGGTGCCTGATGCGGCCACTGCTCCCTGTTGATATTGGCAATGGCGAAACTGATCCGGGTGGAACCATCATCAAGGGCTTCTGTTCCGATCACATCCCAATCTACGGTGCGGGCAAAACCGTGGCCGCCAAAGCTGCTCTCTGTGGCATGTGCACCGAACCACGGCCAGCAGATCGGCACGCCGCCGCGAATCGATTTTCCGTGAGCGAGTTTGGCAACCGGGGACATCCAGATCACCGGCTGCTCTCCTTTCGGCGTCCATGTCATAAGATGTGCGCCCTGCACCGCGATACTTGCCGTGCAGTGGCTGTTATCGATATCGATCACGATAAAACCATCACCGGCATCGCGGAAGGCTAGCTGCCCCTTGATACCGAATTCATCATTCAGTGACACACCTTTTGCATTCATAACCCCTCCAGGATAAGCAAACAGACTGTGAAGCACTGCTTTCACTTTTGCAAGCTAAATCAGGAAAGGATATAGATATTTACAACTCAGAACTTCAGATAATGAGGGTGGTTAAGCAGTAGCCATAGCGGGATCAAACTGCCGGTTCAGGTAGGCGATAATATCATTGGACTCATACATCCAGATCACTTCATCACCCTTTTCGATGCGCAGACATGGCACCTTCATCTGACCACCCTGCTGCGCTAAAACCTTGCGATGTTCGCCGTCGCGAGGCTGCGCATCACGATACTCAACAGGGATATTCAAGCGATGAACAGCACGGCGTGTTTTGATGCAGAACGGGCAGGCAAAATATTGATAGAGCGACATGGTTGCTGCTTTTTCAGCCACCTCGGCCTGTAGCTCAGGAGTCCGTTTTATTTTTCGGGGTCGGGTTAAAAAACTGATAAAAGCCATCAAGCCACCCACACCTTCACGGAAAATCTTTAACAACACAGCTTTGATCATCAGAACACCCCTATCATTGAATAACGACGCTAACAATAACAGTGGTGAGACCCTGCATACCCCTTTATAAATTGGGGTCTGTTAACACTCAGAAAGCAGATGATGAATTTCATTCAGCATCCTGGCTGCATCCCTATAATCCACAGCTATAGGATGATAACACCCCTCTTTCTCTAATATCAGAGAGGGAAACCCATGCGCTCCAATGCTTCGACTCAAAGCAATCTCATGCAGCAACTGCTGCTCAGTTTCAGGGCTGTTCAAATCAGAGGCGAACTGCTTCTCATCCAGACCAATCGACCCGGCACAAGTTATAAGAACATCATCATCCGAGGGATTCCGAGCCTGCAGATAGTAGGCCTGCTGAATGGCCAGAAGCATGGCATCCTCTATTAAGGCATCCTGAGCTCTGACAGCGATCACAGCCCGACAGGCCGGATAGGTTGAACGCCTGGGTGTGCAGCGTTGCCAGAATTCAAAATTAAACTTCGTGCCGGGAACACGCTTCTGAATCGTGCGCCAGTGTTTCTCAATCTGCTGCTGAAGTTCAGGCTGCATAGGCAGCTTAGAATCCGGCGCCAAACCACCCAAGAGATAGGTTACATTTACTTGCTCTGGCAACTGCTCCTTCAAGGAGTGCCAGAGAGGACGAAATGCCCAGCACCAGCTGCACATCGGATCATGCACATAGTAGAGTCTTACCACTTAAACTTCGATCTCGCCTTGCAGATATTTTACCGCACCACCGGCGATGAACACGCGATCACCATCAAGTTCACACCTCACCTCACCACCGCGACTGGAGAGCTGTTTGGCATAAAGTTTTGAGCACCCCAAACGGACAGCCCAGTAGGGAGCCAGCTGCGTAAAAGAGGAGCCGGTGACCGGGTCTTCATCAATGCCGAGCTTGGGGGCAAAAAAGCGTGAAACAAAATCATAAGTGTCTGATGGCGCAGTGAGAATCACCCCTCGCCCATCAAGCTCTCTGAGCAGCTCAAGATTCGGATCAGCCAGAAGCAGATCCTCTTCCAGCTCAAAGACCACCAGATAATCCTCAGCTCTGAGGCACTCTACAGGTTCGATACCAAAGGCGTGTTGAATCTGGATGGGTGTCTCACAAGCTTCCGCGGGCTGGGCGGGAAAATCGAGCAGCAGCAGATCCCCCTCTCGGGTTACCGGCAACAAACCGGATCGCGAATCAAATACAATGGTATCCTGATCAAAACCGAGGCACTCAAACAGTACATAGGCTGCTGCCAGCGTAGCATGCCCACAAAGATCAACCTCAGTTGTCGGGGTAAACCAGCGAATATGAAACCCCTCCTCTGTTGCCACAAAAAAGGCGGTCTCCGAGAGATTGTTCTCCTCGGCGATCAGCTGCATCAAAGCATCGGGAAGCCACGCATCGAGCGGACAAACCGCGGCAGGATTTCCCTCAAATGGTTTTGAGGCGAATGCGTCTATTTGATAAATGGGTAGCTTCATCGTTTCCCCCGTTACGTTTCAATCATGTCGTCACTATGCCATCATTAACTGAACAGTGAACAGCCATTGCCTAAAGAAGGTTCTGATCCGTGTTAATTGGCGTCCATTCGCGGTTCGATTTTATTTTCTCGTCACGACGTGCAGTGTTGCCCCTATTAACAGGGGACTCGGGGTGGCAAAATGAATGATATTGAAGCAATTAAACATCTGGAAGCTTCTGGCCAATACAGGGTCATTGAACGGCTCAATGCACCCGAAGTTTACAATCAGGGGCAACCAACCACACCGCGCATTGGCATTGTTATTGATACCGAAGCAACCGGGCTGGATACCGCCAATGATGCCATCATCGAAGTGGGTTTTATCGCTTTTGAATATGATGCACACACAGGCCTGATCTATCGCATCCTGCACAGCTATGGCGGCTTTGAAGACCCGTTGGAACCTTTGCAGGATATCATCATTCAGATCACCGGCATTACCGATGAGATGATTAAAGGTGAAGAGCTCGATGATGACCAGATCAACCTCTGGCTGGAAAAAGCTGATCTGATTATCGCCCACAATTCAGCCTTTGACCGTCAGATGCTGGAGCGTCGTCTGCCACTCACTGCTGAAGCCAACTGGGCCTGTACCTTCAATGATATCGACTGGATGGATGAGGATATCGCCAGCCTTAAACTTGATTATATCGCCTACAAACTGGGTTACTTCTTTGATGGTCATCGGGCAGTCAATGATGCTCAGGCCACACTGCATCTGCTCAGCAAAAAACTTCCTGCATCAGGCGAGTTGGCTATGAGCGCACTGCTGGCAGGCGCACGCGAAAAGAGCCGCCGCTTTTTTGCTGTAGGTGCTCCGTTTGACCGCAAAGATGATCTTAAGGCACGCGGCTACCGCTGGCTGGCCCATGTTGCCTACAGTGACCACGGCAAGCAGAAAAAGGGTGTATGGAGCAAATCTGTGAGTCAGTCAGATATTGAGACTGAAGAGCAGTGGCTTGCCGATGTCGTGTATAGAGGCAAAACCCCAACATTCACATTTAACGACATTACGGCCAAAGATCGCTATTCCGTCAGGGAATTTAACATCTGATCATGCTACAGATTTCGGACGCGCTTTTCATTGCAGATAGCGAGATAGAAATCACCGCTATCCGTGCTCAGGGGGCTGGTGGACAGAACGTCAACAAGGTATCCAGCGCCATTCATCTGCGCTTTGATATCAACGCTTCATCACTTCCCGAGCGCTATAAAGAGAGGCTGCTACTGCTTAGAGATAAGCGCATCACAACTGACGGTGTGATCATCATCAAAGCCCAGCAGTTTCGCAGTCAGGAGCAGAACAGAGCCGATGCTTTATCCCGCCTGCAGGAGCTGATCAAAGCCGCGATGGTTGTACAGAAAAAGAGAAGACCTACGCGAAAATCTCATAATTCGGTCAAACGCCGATTAAACAACAAAAATGAACGTGGAAAGCTGAAGTCTCTGAGAAAAAAGGTAATCGAATAACAGAATGAATGAAAAGGTGTTGCGCGGCTTAAACGTGGGCCTTGTTATCGCCTTCCCTACTACCCCAAATCCACTCATCCAGCACCTTCACTCCAAAAGCAGCGGGCAGTGAGGTCAACCAGTCGAGCAGCTCGCTGCGCTGCGAAGGTGTAGTCCAGAGTTGCTGTTTTTTATGTTCCGGGTCGTAGCAGCGCACCACGGCTAATCCATCTTCGCCCTCAAGCAGCATCTGAAAGCGAAACGAGAGTTTAACCGGCAGTTCAATCTCAATAATCAGGGTCGGCTCATCCGTCACTTTTTACTGCCCGATCTATTCTTCTGCCGTTCAATCCTGATCCACTGCTCCACATTGGCCAGATGCCCTTCATGGGTGGCGGCAAACTTGTGTCCACCTGTACCATCAGCAACAAAGAAGAGATAATCGACATCCGCCGGTGCAGCAGCAGCCTTCAGTGAAGCGGCACCGGGATTACCGATAGGTGTCGGCGGCAGTCCCCGGCGTGTGTATGTGTTCCACGGCGTATCAGCTGAGAGATCCCGCTTGCGGATATCGCCTGAAAAGGCACCTGTTGTTTTCCAGATGCCATAAATAACGGTTGGATCCATCTGTAGTGGCATGCGTTTGGCCAGACGATTTCGAATCACCGCTGAAACCAGTGGACGTTCGTGATCCAGCATCGTCTCCTTTTCAATAATCGAAGCGGCAATACGCAACCGCTCCTGAACCGCCGGATCAGGGCTCAATGCATTCAGCACTGCCTGCTGCGCTTTGATCATCGAACTGAGCAACTCGGCCGGATTAAGCGGCTTGGTGTATTGATAGGTCTCCGGCAGAAGACGGCCATCAGGGCTCTCTGGCAGCAGCCTGTTCAGTTCAGTCTGCCACAGCTCCGCTTTGACACCGGTTTTACTCGCCAATAGCGCAATGATCTCATCATTACGCAACCCTTCAGGCACAGTCACCTGAAACCGCATCACATCACCACGTTCAAGGCGTTCAATGATCGTATTGATGCTGGCCGCCTCATCAAAGCGGTAGAGACCACTCTTCAACCCTGCCGACACCCCTTGCAGACGTGCTGCAATTCTGAAAACCAGCTTGGAACTGATAACACCCTGCTCCTGCAACAGGCGCCCGATTTTTATCGTTGAAGCCCCCTTAGGAATATCCAGTTCCACCGCTGTAGCCGGTTGCACTGCGACCGATGCCTGCCAGAAGAGCCAACCTGCCAGTCCAGCCAGTAACAGCAGACCGATCATTGATAATCCAATCAATTTTTTCATGAAGTGATTCCATCATCCTTTGGCGTGCCGGTTTCTCCGGCCAACACCTTCGTAAGCTCACTGAATGCGTGATGATCGCCATCATAGCGCTGAATATCTGTGATTTCTGCCACTCTGCGAACAAACTGACCGCTGTTGGTCAATGCCACGGCTTCACAGTCGTTAAGCCATGTAACCGGGCACTCCGCTTCCGCAACCACACCAGCTTCAATCAGAGCCCCTCGCACCACCCCCGGCAGCACGCCATCACCAGCAACAGGCGTCCACCATCTCCCTTTTCGATAGAGCAGCAGATTGGCCGTAGCAGCAGCGATCAGCAGACCATCCCGCTCAAACAGCAGATCAATATCCTTTGAGCCTTTCAAGGCACGCAGGGTTTCAGCATAATCTGAGCAGAACTTGGCCCGTTTCTGTTTTAGTGGAAATGGCCAGCGTTTCAAACGCAGGCTGACAGCTCCGCTATAACCGGTAAAAGCCATGGACTGAATATAGGCCGATGGGGATGCTGTTGTATTAATCAAGCCCCACCCCGCTTCGCCGCCAGTGACAGTAACCCGAACCAGAGCATCAGCCCCTGCCTCGGCCGCCGAATCAACGGCTGACTCATGCAGGCTCCGATAATCATCATCAGCAAGCTCAATTCCGAACTCTGAGAGCCCAATTGCCAGACGCTGCTGATGTGCAGGCCATGCAAAACAGTGACCATCGATCACCCGAAAGGTCTCAAAACAGGCCTCGGCATATGCCATCCCGCGCTCTATCTGATCTACTTTGACTATCTTCAAACTCGAATCCTTATTGCGTTCATGGTAGCAAGCCGCCCTATGAGCGATTTATACCTTGAGGCCATCGAACAAGCACGTGTCTATGACGTTGCCATTGAAACTCCGCTGGAGCTTGCACCGAAACTTTCATCACGTTTGAACAATGAAGTCCTCTTCAAACGCGAAGATCTGCAGCCGGTATTCTCTTTCAAGCTGCGCGGTGCTTACAACAAAATTGCCCACTTAACCGAGGCCGAGCGTGCCCGTGGTGTGATCTGCGCCTCTGCCGGCAACCATGCCCAGGGTGTCGCCCTCTCCAGCCATAAGCTTGGTATCAAAGCAATCATTGTTATGCCACGCACCACACCCGATATCAAAGTCAAAGCGGTCAGCCGCATGGGTGGTGAAGTGGTACTGTTTGGCGACAGCTACTCCGACGCCAGTGAACACGCATATAGACTCTGCGAAGAGAACGGCATGGTCTTTATTCACCCCTATGATGATCCACTGGTGATTGCCGGTCAGGGCACCATTGCTGAGGAGATGATGCGTCAGTATCCCGGTGATCTGGATGCTGTATTTATCCCCATCGGTGGTGGCGGCTTGGCTGCAGGCATGGCGATCTATCTGAAAACGCACTCTCCCAAAACCCGCATTATCGGCGTTGAACCGGTTGATTCGGCAGCCATGTATGATTCGATCAAAGCCGGTGAACGCGTCAGCCTCAAACAGGTCGGTATCTTTGCCGATGGTGTAGCGGTTAAAAAGGTCGGCAAATTGACCTTTGATCTGGTTCGCCAGTATGTTGATGAGATTATGCTCGTTGATACCGATGAGATATGCGCTGCGATCAAAGATATTTACGAGGAGAATCGCTCCATCGTTGAACCGGCCGGTGCACTCGGTGTAGCTGCATTGAAGAAATATGTGCGCAACACAGGTGCTCGTGGTCAGCTGCTGACTGCGATCAACAGTGGTGCAAACATGAATTTTGATCGTATGCGCCATGTCGCTGAACGTACCGAGATGGGTGAAGGACGTGAAGCGCTGTTTGCCGTCACCATCCCTGAAAAACCGGGGTCATTCCTTAACTTCTGCCAGATCATCGGTGACTACAACATCACCGAGTTCAACTATCGCCTCTCCAGCCGCAAAGAGGCGCATGTCTTTGCCGGCATCAGTGTCAGCGATAGCGCTAAGATTGCAGCTCTGGAGCATGCGATGCTCTCTGCAGGTCTGGCAACTTTGAACCTGCAGGATAATGAGCTTGCCAAACTGCATATCCGCCATCTGGTTGGTGGACGCTGCGATCTGGTGGAGAATGAGAGGCTCTACCGTTTTGAGTTTCCGGAACGCCCCGGTGCCCTGCTGGAGTTCCTCACTCGTGCGGCCGGACGCTGGAACATCTCACTGTTCCACTACCGCAACCATGCCGCAGCCTATGGCCGGGTACTGGTCGGCATTGAGGTGCCACCGCATGAGCACGATGCCTTTGAGAACTACCTTGATGAACTGGGTTACACCTACGTCAACGAGAGCGACAACCCGATCTACAACCTGTTTCTCTGAATCAAAAAAAGGAGCCAGATGGCTCCCTCTGTTTGAGCTGTTGCTGCTCTCTACCTTGCTGGCACGTTGCCATTGGGCTGCATTACATGGTGTTGCATCATGCTGTCCCGCTCGACATATGCGACATCGCCCCGCTGCTTAAGTGATTCCAGCAGCGCACTCAGGTGTCTTTCGCCCGCAATATTATTGACCTTGATCACGAAGGCACCACCGGACATCTCACGAACAACCTGAAAATCCACCATATATTGGCGACTTAACTGAGCGAGCTTCTTAGGGGCCTGATCAGTCGTCAGGGCATGGGTGAATTTGATAATAAGCTGCGCACTCATCTGAACAGGTTCCTGAACAGGCGGAGGCGTGTTTTTCACTGAAGGTGACGATGGCGCCGCCGCACATCCAATCAGAGAGAAGGCAGCCAGTATCGAAAGGATCGACATCCATGATGATTTTTTTCCACTGTGATCACTTTTCAACATAATCAGCCTCCAGATTCGTAACACTCACTGTTATGGCCTGTTATTAAACCAATAAATGATACTAAATCAACAGTGACTACAGCTGCAGGATATGCACCCATTTTCCACCATGTTTGATTTTAAGGCGTCGTTTTACTGGCAGGCCAAGCTCATTCTCACAGCCCTGATCCGGCACAATCACCACCATTCTCCAGCCATCGAAAGCGCTTTTAAACAGTTCTCCAAGCTGGCGGTAGATGCTTTTCACATCACCTTTAATACGATCCCCATAGGGCGGATTACAGATAATCAAACCCGGTGCAACGCCTGCCGGTGGCGACAGTTTCAGCACATCCTGAACCGCAAATTGAATGCGGCTGGCTGATGCAGCTTTTGCATTCTTTCTGGCCTGCTCGAGAATCTCCCTGTCCAGATCACTGGCAAGAATGTTCACTGTAACATCACGCTGCATCGCTTCAGCTTTGCCAAACACACGCAACCAGCGTTTCTCTTTAAAGCAGGGCCACTGTTTGAACGGGAAAACGTGATCCAGACCTGCAGCCCGATGCGTTGCCATCCACTCAGCCTCAACGGCAAAGGTGCCTGATCCGCACATCGGCAAGAGTAGTGTTTCACTCTCCTGCCAGTCACTCCAGTTTAATATCGCTGCAGCGATCGTCTCACGCAGAGGTGCTTTGCCGGAGTGGTGTCGATAACCACGCCGATCAAGTCGCTCGCCTGATGTATCGATACTGATAGAGCAGATATCATCATCCATCCGCACAAGAACTGCCTGATGCAGCATCTCAGAGCCCTTCAGAGCAGATTCAGGCAAGGCATGTTTATTCCTGATCGCATCGGTCACAGCCAGTTCAACACGGCCGGTATGCAGCAGCTTGGTGCCGTGACAGGAGGCGCGCACGTCAAGCTTAGTGGTCGCAGTAACATAACGCTCCCACTGGATCTTCTTGGCCTTGTTATACAGCTCAGGGAACGAATGGGTTCTGAACTCAGCCAGCCGGATCAGAATACGGGTAGCACAACGCAGACGCAGATTAACGCGAAACAGACCATCCATCGTTGTTTGAAAGCGGACACCGCCATCATCGATTTTAATTTCATCAACCGAGAGTAGTCCCAGCTCTTCAGCCACGATCTTTTCGAGGCCGGGCAGCGTTACAGCAAAACAATTCAACTTTTCCATGGCCAGAATCTATCAGTCAGACTGGAGCATGACATCGTTTAACTTTGCCACGCTTCACCACCTTTGCTAGATTGACCGCCTATCAACCCATGTCGATCGATTTATACAGTTTTTCCTTCACGGATGAAGGAAACCCACTTAAGGAAGCCCACATGTCTTTAGACCTTCAGCCCATCATGATCTCCGGTAAAGAAGTACTGCCTCTTATTGAGGGGGGCAAAGGCGTTGCCGTCTCGACCGGCTTAAGTTCCGGTGCATGGGCAGCAGCAGGTGGTGTTGGCACATTCTCAGCGGTAAATGCCGACAGGGTTGATGACAATGGCGAAATCATCCGCACCGTTTACCACGGTAGAAGCCGACTGGAGCGTTTTGATGAGCTTGTAGCACAAGGCATTGCAGGTGGCATCAAACAGGCCAAAATCGCCCATGAAGTTTCGGGGGGCAATGGCCGACTGCACATGAATGTACTCTGGGAGATGGGCGGTGCTGAACGCGTTCTCGAGGGTGTTATGGAGGGTGCTAAAGGTATGGTTCATGGCATCACCTGTGGTGCCGGCATGCCTTTCAAACTGGCTACACTGGCTGCCAAGTACAATGTTCACTACTACCCGATCATCTCCTCAGCGCGCGCATTCCGCGCCCTCTGGCTGCGCTCCTACCGTAAACTTCCCGACCTGTTGGGTGGTGTAGTATACGAAGATCCATGGCTGGCTGGTGGTCATAATGGCCTCTCCAACTCTGAGAGTCCGGACAAACCGGAAGATCCCTACCCGCGCGTTGCGGCCATCCGTAAAACCATGAATGAGTTCGGCCTGAACCATGTACCGATTGTTATGGCTGGTGGCGTATGGTGTCTGAATGAGTGGAGCAACTGGCTGAACAACCCGGAGATTGGCCCGATCACATTCCAGTTTGGTACGCGCCCTCTGCTCACCCAGGAGAGCCCGATCTCTGATGCGTGGAAAAAGCGCCTGCTCACACTCAGTGAGGGGGATATCAACCTCAACCGTTTCTCCCCTACCGGTTTCTACTCCTCTGCTGTTTACAACAGCTTCCTGCATGAGCTCTATGATCGTTCCGATCGTGAAACCGCATTCGTGGATCACCCTGCCGGAGATCACTCTGAGCTGTTCACCTTTGGCGTTCGCAATAAAGAGGTCTACCTGACCCGTCAGGATCTCAAACGTGCCAAGGGATATATTAACGAAGGTTTCAGTAAAGCGCTGGCTACACCTGACTCGACACTGGTTTTTGTAACACCGGAAAAAGCCAAAGAGATTCGTCAGGATCAGCTAGATTGCATGGGCTGCCTCTCGCAGTGCAAGTTCAGCAACTGGGCTGCCAATGAAAAAGGCACCACCGGCCACAAGGCTGATCCACGCAGCTTCTGCATCCAGAAAACGCTGCAGCAGATCGGTCACGGTGAGAACCCTGACCATAATTTGATGTTCGCAGGCCATGCCGCCTATCGCTTTGGTAGTGATCCGTTCTATGCCAATGGATTCGTCCCAACGGTTAAAGAGCTGGTAGATCGCATCTGCACCGGCAATTAATGCAGACTGGCCGGTTCAACGACAACTGCTTTGAAACCGGCATCTGCAGAGAGATATGAATATGTCTGATCCAGGTTCTATTCCACTATCTCTCGATACCGAACTTCGCCTGCACCCTCAACGCTTGAGCCTCGGTAAAACCGAGCTTTTGACCGATGCTATCACCCTCCCCTTCACAGATATCGAGGGGAAACTTAACGCCTACGCCATCAACAGTTCAGAGGCTGAACGCAGGCAGCTCACCGCCAATATGAAGAGCTACCTTGGTCGCCTCAATGCCAACCCCCTGATCCCCATCTCTTTTCGCCTGAAGGTACTCAATCGTTTTGAGCAGGAACTGAACCTCTTCGATGGTGAGATGACTGCGGCAGTTCTTAACGCACACAAAATCGCTATCGACATGGTGCAGTCAGAGGCTCGCAAAGAGAGTCGTTATTATGCGCCACTGGTTGAGATGGTTGGTAACAGCGTTGAACTGGCAGTCAAGATTCTGCAACTCACCCTTGAGCAGTACCGGGCAACGCCGGTGATCGCCACGCGCCAATTCTTTGAACTGGCCCGATTAGGCCTGGATGTTGCTGCCTCTCTGGATGAACAGCTCAAGCCCAAAGCCCAATTATTGATCACCGCCATATGCAGGCATGAACTGCTTCGAGCGATCGATTTTTTCAGTAAAACAGTTGAACAGCAGCATATGATTACAAGGGAGATGGAGTACCACATAAACAAGCTGCAAGCCCACTACTGCCCGCAACAGACACAACTTCCAGCATCTGCTGGTATTACCTGCCTGCTCACCAATATGAGTCGACCCAACGATCCTCCGAAATTCATGCAAGAGATTCACGGCTCACTCCCCTTTGATGCGCTCATCATTCCAGTCGATAGCCTGATCCAACGCCTGAACACAGCGGTCACACATATTGATTCACTGCATGAGAATCGGGATCAGCAGCGCAACGAGTTGCATACCGAGGAGGCGATGCTGACAACCCAAATTGGTGGCCATGCCATGCTCGATGCTTTAACCACCCATCCGCAACGCCAACAACGCAGCAACTGCCCCAACACCCATGTCATATTTGAATGGGCGAGTACGAAATCCTTTCTTGCTACAGTTCAAAATAGACCCCAACAATCCGATACAAACAGTTCAGATCTTCAGTGGCGTCTCATCGACAGTGAAACGTCAGGAATCTGTGTTGAACGGCTCAATAGCGATGAAAAGCTAACTGATGTAGTCGGTTCTTTGGTCGGCATCAGTTGGTTTCCCGATAGCGATCAACCAAAGATTGGTTTTGTGCGCTGGATAAAACTGAGCCGGAGTGGAGAGCAGAGGCTTGGCATTGAACTGTTCAGGATACCGGTAAAAGTAGTGCAGGCCAGCATTGAGAGTGGTAGTGAAGCGATGAATGCCAAACGCAGCTGGCCACTGCTTATCGCACCGGATCAAGGCTCACTTACGGCATGGTTCCCGGAAAACCGTGTCTATCGCAATATGGTCTTCGCCATCAGAAACGGCGATGAGAACATTCATTTCAAGATCCGCGAGATCATGGAGAGTGGCCCTAACTACTGCAAATGCACGATTGTCCGCGCCAGAACTTCAGGTAGTGAGAGTTAACTATAAGTGTGGGTTCTGTTAACGACGAACCTTACCACCCCTCATCGTCATCATCGTAGAAGTTGCCCGGTTCAATGCGCATAAATGCCTTGTTCACAGCCTCTTCCACCTCCTGCTCAACATAGGCTTCGCCCGGCAGGATGGTAATGCAACGCGCCTCTTCGCCACTGGCAAGGGTTCGCATACCCAACTCTTTCTGCTTAAAACCGTGGCCGAGCGAAAGCATCGTGCCATAAGGTGCAGTTACCGCAGTGGCATCCCCCACTTTGGCCATCTGTGAGGCCAGTGAAATCGGCTCACCAAGAATGGTCAGTGATTTACGACGTCCTACACCAAGATGGCCGATAATCACCTCACCAATGGCAAGTCCTACCCTGAACTCAACCGCACCGCCATCAGGGCGGTTAATCTCAAGCCGGTGACTGGCTTCAATGATGGCGATGGCAGCTTTAACTGCCTGATTCTCGTGATTTTTCAACTCGAATGGATGATTAAAGACTGCGATCATGGCATCACCAGAGACACTATCGATATGACCACCGAACTCATGAGCGATAAACTGAAATAGTGCAAAAGAGCGATTCAGCGTGGAGAGCGCCTCCTCCTGATCAACCCGTTTCAGATAACGGTTAAACGCGACCATATCAATAGAGAGAACGGTCACTTCGCGTGACTTTTCAGACTTCTGGGCATTTCTGTCGAACTCATCGGCAACGGCCTGCGGGCGCTGGTACTCGCCATACATATCATGAATCTTTTCACGACGCTCCAGACTGGAAACCATCTGATTAAAATGATGAAAGGTTTTGCCGAACTCATTCTGACTCTGTATCGGCACATGTACGGAAAAATCACCACCGCCGACCCGTTTGCTCGCTCTGGCCAGCATGCGCAGGTAATTCACAATGCGGCCAGTTCGCATATAGACCAGCAGTGCGGCCAGAAGCGCAATCACAGCGGCCACCATCGCCACCCTGAGCTTGATCTCCGCATCATAAACATCCCAGGCTTTGCCGGGCACATACATCGCAATTGAACCCATCTGGGCGGTATTGTATTTCACCCCCATCCCATACCACTTATCCAGACCACGAATCAATTTGGGTTGAGCATCAAGTTTTTCCAGTCCATTGATCTGATCTGGGATAAAACCATCACCGAATGTTTGTGAATCACCGGATGCCCAATGTAGATATATTGTTGCACCCGGAACCTGATGGATAAACATGCCTATCAGGGTTTCAACCTCGGTCTTACTGCCAGCCAACATCGGCATCTTCAACTCATCGGAAAGCAGTGAAATAAGCAGTTCAGCCTGCTCCTGCTCACTGGCCTTCCACGCCTTCTTCTCGATATCGGTAATACTTAACATCATGGTTACAGCCACCACCGCAACCATAACCAATGTCAGCAGACTCCAACCCCAACGCAATGACATAAACTTCCCCTTTCCTATCCACAGTGTAGAGAGACTATGGTTCATCAATCCCTTTTTACTAGCATTTTATCTGCCAAACAGAGCCGGCTCCCATATAAGAGTTTTTCTGACAACGACATTGGCCGCATTATTGCTTATTTACCTGTAGATTTTACTATTCAATATCTACAGACACTTTTGCCAAGGAGATCGTTATGGATCTATCTACTATTGCAGGAATTCTGGTCGGCATCGGCCTGATTGTGGTCTCGATCTTCCTCTCTGCGGTTGAGCCTAACGTTTACATCAATCTGCCCGGCCTGCTGGTCGTGATCGGAGGCACCCTTGCCGCCACACTTGTCAGTTTTCCGACACAGGAGCTTGGTAAAGTCTGGCGGGTATTAGGACATGTCTTCCGCAACACCCAGTACTCTGTTCGTGATGACATCTCTGAAATCGCCCATGCTGCACGCCTGCGCCGCCACGGTGATCTGGCCCGTATCGAGGATCAGCTTGAACGCATCGCCAATCCGTTTCTGAGAACCTCGATTCAGCTGGTGATCGATAACACCCCTGCCGATGAGATTGTCAATATTCTGCAGTGGCGCATCAAACGTTTAAGGGAGCAGGAGCGTGCTGAGGCGCAGATTTTCCATACTATGAGTGTTTACGCCCCCGCCTTCGGCATGTTCGGTACGCTGGTCGGCATGGTAAATATGCTCTACACCGTCAACGGCCCCGACCTTCTCAATGTCGGCCACAATATGGCTGTCGCCCTGATGACCACCCTTTACGGTCTTGTGCTCTCCAACCTTATTTTCAAACCGATTGCCATCAAACTTGAACGGCGTACAGAAAAACGGGCCATGATCATGCGTATGATTGTTGAGGGAACCATCATGCTGGCAGGTAACCGCAGTCCGGTGTTTATTCGTGAGACACTGAAATCCTTCTCCGCTCAGTACAGTGATGAGCTTAAAGGTAACAGCAGTGCCTTTAATGATGAGCTTCGAGCCCCGAGTAAACGGGGCACAAAGAGCAGCAGCGCTCAGGACGATGACTTCTAATGAACGCTAATCCAACAGGTAAAAAATCACCTTCAGGCTCTAAAATGGAGTCGATTCGCAGTAATATACTCAGCGATCCTGGCGATCAGTTCGATGATGATGGAGCGGATATCACCCATGACAGCTGGATGGTCGCCTATCTCGATCTGATGACACTGCTGCTGGCGCTGTTCATTATTTTAGGTTCCATGAGCCACGCCAAAGCAGGCATGAAAATGCAGGCCCCCTCCTCACCGCAGAAGACAGCCACTGAGGGCGCTCCGGTATCCGAGAGCGCCACCATTCAGAGGCAGGGCCAACGCCAGGGACAGGAGGAGAAGCTTTCTCAAATCCTTGGTAGCAACTCGCTTGGTGGTGTCATGGACTTTAAAATGTCACCGGGTCAGATCCGCCTGCAGATGGATGCCAGCCTGCTCTTTGCCGCAGGTCAGGCCCATGTTAATGAGGCGGCGAGAGTTCCACTGAAGAATCTCGCCAAAGTACTGCACAACTATACCGGCAAGGTTGAGGTGGCAGGCCATACCGATAATATCCCGATGCGCAGTGGTCGCTACAAATCCAACTGGGAGCTCTCCTCTGCACGTGCCTCATCGGTAGTTGAAACCCTGATCTCACTCGGCATTCCTCCGGAGCGATTGCATGCAACCGGTTACGCCGATACGCGGCCGCTGGTCTCCAATGCCACCGAGCAAGGCAGAACCATTAACCGCCGTGTTGAGTTTGTGGTTGAGATGGGACCTGAATTCCTCAGAGTCCGTTAACAGGTTAACAGATAAGAAACAGAGTCAGGGGCTGTGAAAAGATAAGCTTTTCCGCCCCTGCTCTATCTATTGGCCACTGCCATGGGACTTAGATTAACTCTCCAACACTTCGCGAATCATCTGACTGAGCTTACTCATCGCAAATGGCTTACTGATCACCCTCTCTTTGAGCTCCTGGTTCATGCCGCCAAGCGTGCTGGCTTTGTCGTAACCAGTGGCAAACATCGCTTTTACTTCCGGATTGAAATCCTTGATCGCCTGTAGCGCTTCTACACCACCAAGTTTCGGCATCACCACATCGAGAATAATCAGATCAATTTCACTCATATGTGTTTTATACACTTCGATCGCTGACTCACCATCTTCAGCCGTCAAAACCTGATAGCCCAACCCTTCAAGCACATCACGCCCTGTCTCCAGCACCGTCTGATTATCATCCACCAGCAAAATGGTTTCACCCTGCCCTGAAACCACCTGATCCATATCGACATCACCGGTTAGTAACGCATCTGACTCTATCAATGGCAGGTAGATCTGCATGGTCGTGCCCGATGTTTCACCCTGAGCTGATTGCACATCAATCACACCGCCATGTGTTTTGACTGCACCATAGACCATCGCCAAGCCCAGCCCCGTGCCTTTACCCAGCTCTTTGGTGGTAAAAAATGGCTCAAAGATATGTTGGATATTCTCTTCGCTCATACCACAACCGTTATCTCTCACCTCAATACAGGCATATTCACCCTCTCTCAAACCCTCATGCATTGCGATAAACTGCTTATCAGCATGGAATCGATGCAAGGAGATAGCGATGCAAGGCTCACTACAATCATCCACAGCATCATGAGCATTGTTAATCAGATTCATCAACACCTGCTGCAGCTGGGTGATATCACCATTGATCTTCATATCGGGATCATTCACATTCAGCTTGAATGCAATGTTTTCCGGCAACGAGATTTCACTGAGTTTAACCGTCTCTTTCAGAAATGATGCGATCGAGAGCGGATGCATCTGCACAACACCTTTACGCGAAAAGGCCAACAGCTGCTGAATCGTTGCTGCAGCACCAAAAGCGAGTTTCTCCACATTCTCAAGGCGCTGACCAATCTCCGGGATATCTTTGGCCGCCTTTTTGGCCAGATAGAGGTTACCTGTGATGCCAGCCAGATTGTTATTAAAATCATGGGCAATGCCACCGACCAGCGTACCGATCGCCTCCATCTTCTGGGATTGATGAAACTGCGCCTCCAGCGCCTCCATCTCCTCAAGGCTCTGCTGCAAGGCAATATAGTTAGTGGTCTCTCCCTGTTGGTTTTTAATCGGAGAGATCGTCAGCATCGCAGGATAGAAGTCACCGCTCTTCTTCCTGTTCACCACTTTGCCATGCCAGACCTTTCCGTCAGCCAATCTATCCCACATCGATTTATAGTAGGCCTCACTCTGGTTGCCGCTTTTGAGTAGATTCGGCTTCTGCCCCAACGCCTCATTTTCAGTATATCCAGTCATCTCACTGAATGCCGGATTAATATATTCAATAGTGCCTTGCAGATCGGTAATCATGATCGCTTCACCCGACTGCTCAACAGCCAGAGAGAGCTTACGAATATTGGCTTCAGATTCGATGCGTTCAGTCATATCCACCAGTGTTGCAAGCAAATCTTCACCAAGGAACACACCTGAAATCTCTACTGTTTTCACGTCACCACTTTTACATCTTACCCGGTACTCGATCGGCTCAATATCGTGCTGGTTCTCAATAGCCCGCTGGCACGCCTCACCCCAAGTTTCAAGCACCCACTCTCGGTAACTCTCATCCGGATAGGCCAGTGGCCACCACTGTTCGATTGTCGGCATATCTTCCAGAGTGTAGCCGAAAGTCGAGGTAAAACGGCTGTTCATAAATTCAACATCGCCACTTTTGGCAACATAGCAGAGAGGAACCGGAACCTGCTGCGCAAGCCCTTTGAAACGCGTTTCACTCTCGCGCAAAATATTCTCAGCCTGCTTGCGCTCACTGACATCACGTGCAAAAGCAAGGATATAGCGTTCACCATCGAGCTCATTCAGTGAAATGCGCACTTCAACAGGAAAGGTTGAGCCATCCTTGCGTAGATGATCCCCCTCCAGGGATTTCATCTCTCCAATCTGCATTGAGCTAAACAGAGCTGAGAGTTGATCCAGTGAAAATGAGGTCTCCATATCCGCTAACGACATTGTGAGCAGTTCATCACGCCTATAGCCAAGGCTGGAGCAGGCCATCTGATTCACATCTTTGAAATAGCCATTCATATCAATCATGAAAAAGGCATCGGCAGCATTGTCTATCGAAGCGCGATAGCGGCGTTCACTCTCACGCACTGAATCAAGCGCCTGATTCCTCTCCGCTTCGCGCTGCTGGATACTCCCTTTCATACGATCAATACTTGCCGCCAGCCTGCCCATCTCATCTCTTTGATGCAGTTGAATACTTTGTGAGTAATCACCATCTGCAATGGCCTCTGTCTGTTTTAACAGTTGTTGCAGTGCACGCACAATCACGCGATCAATCAATGTAATCAGGGTAATCACGATTAGTAGCGCAACAAGCAGAAGCACCTTCGCTTCATCAATCAGGCGCGTTTGAATCTCTTCACTCATAAATCTGGTGGTGATATAGACTTTCACACTGCCTATCGCACTGCCATCTCTCATAATCTCTCTTGAGGCAGTGATATAATCCCTGTCAAATTGATTAACTGAAGGGGTGCTCTGCCATCTATTATCGCGCTCCCTGCCCTCAAACAGTTCACCATCAGCATAGACAATCACGGCGAATAGCTGTTTATCCTGCATATCACTCTCGATAATACTGGCAACCCACTGTTTATCGATCTCCCACACCGGCAGAACCATACTCTCGGCCAGTCGCACGG
Organism: Mariprofundus sp. NF; assembly: GCF_013387455.1. Taxonomy (NCBI): domain Bacteria; kingdom Pseudomonadati; phylum Pseudomonadota; class Candidatius Mariprofundia; order Mariprofundales; family Mariprofundaceae; genus Mariprofundus; species Mariprofundus sp. NF. The sequence goes on along the minus strand of NZ_VWNC01000009.1, from coordinate 32,877 downwards.
CAGTCCGGTCAGCCAGTTCATGCAGTTCAGCTGTCGCCGCCTGCTTCATCTCAGTAAACTCATAAGCCTCATAGGCAACAAACCCAGCACTTACGATAAGAATTACAGCCAGAATAATTTTACTTTTAATGCTGCTGATCAGCTGGTTCACTGGGAGACCTCCTGATAGATATATCCGAAACGGTCCAGCTGTTGCTCATAATCTGCAGGAATTTGCTCACCATAATATTTTTGCAGGATTGCTCTGTATTCACCACTCTCTCTGATCTTGCGCAACCCCTCTCTGTAGCGTGCAGCCAGAGCTGCTGCCTGTGGTTGATTAACAGCCATATTCAGGGCGATTGGTGATGCTGACTGGGGCATACGCGTCACACCAAAATTCTCGACCTCTTCGGGAAAAAGCTCTTGGATGAACGCCCGGCCAACCAGATCGACCTCAATCACCACATCCAGTCGCCCTTTGTGCAGCTTCCTGAACAGCGAGGCATGAGCGTAACTCTCTTCAAAAACAATGCCTGCGCGCTTAAAGGCACTCCTGTTAACAAGGGTTCCACTTAACAGACCAACCCTGTGGTCTTTCAGGCTTTCAACAGAGACAATCTCATGTGCATGGCCATGTTTAGGGCGATAGTAGAACAACGAGACATGATAAACCGCCAGCGGAACCACGGCTGAAAAATCCTGATTATTCATAAAAAACATGGGATTACCAAGATCATTGTTACTGTCATTTTCAATCATTCGTTTTAAAGGTTTATAGATTATCTGTGACTCGATACCTGCAGCAGCAGATGCAGCATGAATAATCTCACCCACCATGCCATCTTTTGCCAGCGATGGGGACAAGAATGGTCTGCTCTCATTGGCATCCAGCTTTACAACCTCACCTGCTACCACACTACTGCACAACAGCAAACTGCCTACAATCACAGTGATCACAGATCGAACCATCGCTCTGGATATCAATGAAATTAAGATATAAACCTCCAGCAACTGATCTACTTGATCATTTCTAACCGCTTCAGAAACAGGCCACCTAACTCCCCATCACCGAAATGCTTACTGGTGATTCTAGCTAGTGTGCCATCTTTTTCCATCGCAATAAGTGCTGCCCTGAATTTTTCAGCCGCCTGTTCACCAAGTGAATGCTGGCGATTAAAAACCATATAGAACACATCGGGCTCAGCTTCCTCAGGCATCGCTATGACATTCTGCTTCTCATTCTTCATATAACGCTCAAGCAGCCACTCCACCGAGCGGGGTGGCGCACAGATAAAATCAACCTCACCACGCTGCAGCTTCTTCAGCAATGTGACGGTTCTACCATACACAACCTCGGCTCCGGCCTTGCTATAGCGCTCTGTCTCTTCACCTTGATGCGCACCATAACGCAGCCCCTTCAGATCAGTAGCATTTGCGACATTTAATCCCTGAGGATGACTTGGCTTATAGTAGAAATAGCGCTCTGTGAGCGACACAACCGGCACAAAGATCAACTGCTCACGCTGCGCTTTGGTGAAATCAAAATGCCAGCCAGCTACTGCCATCACCTTCTCCTGCAACAGGTAATAGTAGACCATGCGCTCAACCGGGTGGGTGGTGACTACGGCATCAATCTCAGAGCGTCTCATCGCTGTTGTGATAATTTCAGAGACCACACCGCCATCCACCACCTCAGAGGAGACAAAGGGCGGAAAATCGACAGCATGAATCTGATTGTGGTGTGGCGAGAAGAGTGAGGTAGTAACGCGTGGTCCGGTTGCCAGTGCCTGATTCGGCACCATCATCCCAAGAGCTACGGCTGCAAATATAATTTTGGCAAATAACTGCATCATCAATCTCCTATTCTCTTAATCTGCAATGGCCGATGCCGACTGCACCAGCACCTTATCCCACAACTCAAAGTGGTGGCCAAATGGGTTGGTTTGACTCATAAAGATGGTGATCTTCTCCTCTTTCGGATCAACACTGAAACGGGTGGAGTAGATGCCCGCCCACTCAAAGGTGCCGACATCACCACTATCTACAGCATGCTCACGATCAGCCTGAATGGCAAAGCCCAAACCGAACTTCCAGCCTTTGCTGTGCAGGAACTCGGCATCGTGTTTGCCAATATGGTTGGTCGCAGCCATCAACTCAACGGTTTTTCTACTCAGCAGACGTGCACCGTCTAGCTCACCACCGTTGAGGAACATCTGGGCAAAGCGGAAGTAGTCGTAAACGGTGGAGAGCACATTGGCTCCTCCTGCCAGATACTTGCCCGATAGTGCTTCGGCATCGGATGGATTAAGGCAGAGATCACCCGCGATAATCGGCTTGTCATCAGCACGCACTAGCGAGCCTTTCCAGTCACTTTTCCAAACCGCTGCCAGACGCGGCAGCTTCTCTTCTGGGATATAGAAGTGGCTATCCTTCATCTTCAGTGGTCTGAAGATGCGCTGCTCTACAAAAGCATCGAACTTCTGACCTGAAACCACTTCCACCAGATAGCCGAGCACATCCGAGTTCAGACCATAATCCCACACCTCACCGGGATGCGCATAGAGCGGCAACCGCGCCAGCCTTTTGACCGTATCACCGATCTCTTCATCCGGCCTGCAGAAACCATCGGTGATACCTGCCTCTTTATAAAGATCAGTCACCATCGTGCGAGTCGAATTGGGATAAACATCATTTAAAAACAGATAGAGAATACCGGAGGTATGGGCCAGCAGATCGCGGATTTGCACATCACGTTTTACTGGCTCCAGGCGATAAGGAAAAGCGGAGCCTGGCGGATTGGCTACCAGCACCTTCTGGTTGCGAAATTCAGGAATATATTTTCCTACAGGATCAGAGAGCAGCAGTTTACCCTCTTCATAGAGCATCATGATCGCTGTGCTGGTGATCGGTTTGGTCATTGAAACAATGCGGAATATCGTATCCTTCTGCATCGGTTTATCGACATCGGCCAGCCCGCTCTCCCTGAAATAGGCGATCTTGCCCTTGCGCGCCACCATCACCACCGCACCGGCGATCTTCTTCTCCTCGACATAGCGATCGATCAGCCGATCCATATTTTTCAGGCGCTCAGATGAGAGCCCCACCTTCTCAGGTTTGACCACTTTATAATCTGCGGCACCTGCGGGAGAAGCAGCAACAGAGAGACCAGTTAAAAGTAGTGCAAACAGCATTTTTTTCATGGCACGCTCCTTCTGCTGAGTTAAACTGACCGCCTAGTGAACAAGAACGGCAACAGGCAAACTGTTCACATATATCGCTCTGAGCAGTTTCATCTGAAGTGTAGCAAGTCCGCTGCCATTTGCTGGCCTGTTTTTATTAATCCAGAAGCGGGCGCAAGCAGGCTTCAAATCCATTCAAATTGGAGTAGAAGTGAGGAGAGAGGCGAATGCCGCCGGCACGATTGGCGCAGATCACACCTTTGGCCATTAGTTCACGATAGAGCGCTGCATGCCCCTCTCTGTTTAACCCTTGTTTGCGGAATGTGACAATGCCTGCAAAGCGCCCCTTCTCGGATGGAGTGATCAGCTCCAGATCAGCCTCAGCATCTAACCACGCCATCAAATGGCTGGCACGCTTTAACACACCCTTCTGCACATGATCCATACCAACCGCTTCAAAAAGCGAAAGGCTGGCATTGAGCGCATAGATACCGAGCATGTTGGGGCTGCCCGGTTCAAAGCGACGGGCCGCTTGAGCCGGAGTCCAGTCAACGGCGTCGAAATCCCCTGCCCGCTCGACCATATGCCAGCCATATTGCTGTAATTTTAATTGATCACGCGCTTCGGACCTGGAGTAGAAAACAGCCAACCCTTCCGGCCCAAGCATCCATTTATGGCCATCGGCGACCACAAAATCGGCATGGCAGGCCTGCGCATCAAATTCGATCGCTCCCAAGCTCTGAATGGCATCAACACAGAAGAGGATATTCTGATCGTGACAGAACTGGCCCAATCGAATCAGATCCATACGCAAACCCGTGCCGTATTGAACAGAACTGACAGAGAGCAGCCGTGTCTTCTCATCACACAAAGCGAGCATGGCAGCTTCCGGATCATCAACCGAGATGTCTGCCAGCCGCAGCTCAACGCCACGCTCTTTCAACGACTCCCAGACAATACGATTAGAGGGGAATTCCTGATTGCTGGTTACGATATTGTCGCCTGCCTGCCAATCCAAGCCATAGGCGATCAGGGAGAGTGCTTCGGATGTATTTTTACTCAGCGCAATATCATCGACTGAATCGGCGTTAATCAGTCGTTTAAGCCTGCCCCTAAGTTCACGCTCGACCTTCAACCACTCCAGATAACCAGCCGCACCTCGATGCATATTCTCATCGGCAAAAGCCTTAACAGCCTCAGCCGTTCTTTTTGGCCAGACCCCAACTGCGGCATGGTTAAGATAGAGAAGGTCTTTATCGAGAGGAAACTCCGCGCCGAGATTCAAATCAATCTCTGAAATTGGTAAACGAGAGCGGCCTGTCTGACTCCACGCCTTTTACCAATGCCATGGCAGCCTGCAGGTCATCGCGTTTCTTGCCGGTCACGCGCACCTGGTCACCCTGAATGGATGCCTGCACCTTCATCTTCTCTTCTTTGATCTTTTTAACAATCTTTTTGGCCAGTTCGGTACTGACACCCTGCTTGATGCTGATCTCCTGCCGTTTGCAGCCGCCGCTGGCATCCTGTGGATCACCATACTCAAGGCATGAAGGTTCCAGTTTCCGACGCACCAGTTTGGCACGCAGAAGCTCTGTCACGGTGTTGAGTTTATTGATGTCATCACCAACCACGGTGATGCCGTTATCACCCAGTTCAATGCTGGCCTTGGAGCCCTTAAAATCGTAGCGCGTGGTGATCTCCTTGACCACCTGATTCACCGCATTACTCATCTCCTGCATATCGGTTTCACTGACAATATCGAAACTTGGCATTTCTACTCCCTGACCTACAATCTGAATTGGGCTGGAAACAGCCACTATAAAAGCAAAATCATGCCCTCGGAAGCTTTGACAAGCAATGCGCCACACTTAAGATGCAGCAATCAGGAGGATTCTTTGCCGAACGCATTTAATAATGATTTTTCTGACCGGGTTTCATCGCAACAGTCAACCGGTTCGAATCGTCGTCGAAGAAACAGAAAGGGACGCTCCTTCAAGCTGCCTTCGCTGCCCTCCCTGCCAAAGCTTTCGCTGCGCCTGCCAAAACTCACTCTACCCGGAAAGATGCCATCGATGGGTAAGTTGCCTCGCATCCCCTCTCCCGGCTGGTTTCCGCTGATCGGAGCCGGTATCGGCTTTGCCGCCATTATGCTGTTTGTCAGTACAGGTGGTCAGGATGTTGATGCCAATGTCTCTCTGCCTCAGGAAGAGTGGGTTTCACCCAAGCTGCTACCTGAAGCTGGTGAGCTGATTAAAAGCACAACCACCACCCTTAAAAGCGGTGATAATGCAATCGCAGCCCTTGTTCGCCTTGGTTTTGATCACTCGACAAGTCACTTTCTGATCTCTAAAGCCAATGCGGCCTATAAACTAAAAAATATTCGTGCCGGACAAAGTTTCAAACGTGTGGATAGCAGCAGCAGCACTGATATCTACTATAATATCAGTGGCGAAAAACGTCTGCACCTGCAAAAAGAGAACAGCACCGCTGCTCAGTGGCAGGCCACGCTGGATGAACGCAACGTTTATTCCAGGACGCGTTTTGCCTCCGGCGCCATTAAAGACAGCCTCTTTGCATCGGCAGAAGCAGCAGGCATGGATCAGCGCACCACCATGAACCTTGTCGATATCTTTGCATGGGATATCGATTTTGCCCGTGACCTGCGCAACGGCGACAGTTTTCAGGTGGTCTATGAAGAGCGCTATGATGATGAGGGCAATATGCTGGAGAGCAGCATTCTGGCTGCGGAGTTCACCAATCAGGGTAATCAGTTCAAAGCCGTACGCTACGAACAGGCCAATGGAAAAATCGACTACTTTACGCCAGAAGGCAAAAGCATGCGCAAGGCTTACCTGAAAGCACCGGTCAAATTTTCACGCATCTCTTCAACCTTTAAAACCAAACGCAAACATCCGGTGCTCGGCTATACCCGTGCTCATCGCGGTGTTGATTACGCCTCACCAAGTGGCACACCGATCCACGCGATTGGTGATGGTTTTGTCACCTTTGTCGGCTGGAAAAATGGCTACGGTCGATTCATCCAGATACGGCACAACAACAGAAACCACTCCAGCGCCTACGCGCACATGCGCAGTTATGCCAGGGGCATTAAAAAGGGCATGAAAGTACGTCAGGGCAAGATTATCGGTTATGTCGGCATGTCCGGTCTGGCCACAGGCCCACATCTGCATTTTGAGTTCCGCTCCCGTGGACGGGCAGTCAACCCATTAACAGTGAAACATCCACCGGCACAACCGGTGGCAAAAACAGAGAGGCAACGCTTCCAGACACAAACCGGCCCGCTACTGGCCAGTCTGCAAGAGAACCCCGTACAGCTTGCCTGGGATTAATTGATGACAGCAACAGTGAACGCGCAACAGTGGCTTGAGAAAGCCACCGAAGTGCTGAATATTGAGATTGATGCACTGAAAACCCAGCGCGATGCACTGGATGAGAGCTTTGTGCATGCCGTTGAAACCATTCTGAATATCGAAGGCAGGCTTGTTGTTCTCGGCATGGGTAAATCAGGCATCATTGCCAAAAAGATCGCTGCTACCTTTGCCTCAACCGGTACACCTGCCTTCTTCGTGCATGCAGCAGAAGCGCAACATGGTGATCTCGGTATGATTACCGGTTCTGATGCCGTGCTGGCACTCTCGCACAGTGGTGAAACCCGAGAGGTGTGCGGTCTGCTGCCGGAGATTAAACGACGCGGTGCAAATGTAATTGCCATCACCGGTAATACGCGCTCCACGCTGGCTCAACATGCCGACACCGTACTTCATATTCCGGTCACCCGTGAAGCTTGCCCGCTCAACCTCGCCCCTACCGCATCGACCACGGCCACACTGGCCCTTGGTGATGCGCTGGCCGTAGTGATTCTCAATCAACGTGGTTTCAGAGAAGAGGATTTTGCCCGTGTGCATCCGGCAGGCAGCCTTGGCAAAAAACTGCTGCGCGTAGCTGATGTGATGCACAAGGGTGATGAGCTACCGATGGTGCAACATGATGCCAAACTTCGCGAAGCGATCATGGAGATCAGTAAACATCGACTTGGTATTACCGGCATCAGTGAAAATGGCACCCTGATCGGCTGCCTCAGTGATGGTGATCTGCGCCGTATTCTGGAGTCCGGTCATATGGATCTTGATGCGCCAGTTCGCGAACTGATGCACGCTAACCCGTCAAACATTGAGTCCGGAAAACTGGCCAGTGTGGCGCTGCATCTGATGGAGGAGCAGAAAATCATGGTGCTATTTGTTTATGAAGAGCATGCAGAGAACATCGTCGGCATTGTACATATGCATGATATTCTTCAGGGAGGTCTCTAATGGCCGGGCACAAAGGATTTGATTTTCCATTTGAGAAAGCGACCAATATCCGCATGCTTATTCTTGATGTTGATGGTGTCATGACCGATGGCTCCATCGTTATGGATAAAAATGGTGATGAGCATAAAGCATTTAATGTTCGTGATGGCCACGGTATCAAAATGATCCAGCGGGCAGGCATCCAGATCGCAATCATTACCGGCCGTAGCTCCCCCGTTGTTCAAGCCCGAGCATCCGATCTGGGTATCGAGTTTGTAATCCAGAAGTGCCTGAATAAAGCCGAGGGGTTGGCCCGACTGGAGCAGGAGTCAGGCATTGCTGCCAAACATTGCGCCATGATGGGCGATGATGTCATTGATCTGCCACCAATGTACAAATGCGGATTGAGCCTGGCACCTGCTGATGCCCACATCTCTGTTACAAATTATGCCGATTGGATTTCAGATTACCCCGGTGGCCGTGGCGCCATCCGTCAGGCTGCAGAAGCTCTGCTGATCGCTCAAAACAGCTGGGATGAGATAGTATTTAATCGTTACAACGTCTCCCCGGCAGATTGCGGCTGGTAAGCGGGCACTGATGCAGCAGAAAATATGGTCATGGATAAAGTGGGCTAGCCTTGCTGTTTCCGCAGGCAGTGTTGTGCTGGCCGTTGGTCTGATGTGGTTTGCCGGCCCGGCTGAGGTTGAAACTGTTGCAGAAACAGTTGAACGTCCGAAAACAGAGGTGGAGAGTCCACTTATTGTTGAGCGTAAAGATGGCGAAGTCATCTGGCAATTACGGGCTGAGGAAGCCAAGCAGCAACTCGATGGCATGATGCACCTGATCAATCCGGAGCTTATACTCTTCACCCAGCAGGGGCGCGAAGTGACTATCGAAGCTAAACAGGCGTGGCTTGAACCGATTCAGAGAAACATTCAATTTAATGGGCAGGTGAATGTCCAATATGAAGTATGGAAGATGCAAAGCGAGTCGTTGGTTTATAACAGCACACTGGATGAGGTTCATGTGCCTGAGAAATTTACCATAAAAGGGAAAACGATATCGGCCAGAGGAAAAGGTATGCGCTTGAATCGTAATAGCGAAAAGATCAATGTTGATCAGGGTATCTGGATTCAGGACAGTAACCCTCAGTGGCAGGGAGTTAAATAGTGATCCGAATTCTGGTAGTTGCAGCTTTATTTTTGGTATCGACACCGCTTTGGGCTGGGCCGGTAGAGATCGAATCCGACAAGATGGTTTTTATGCACAAAACCGAACGCGCGGAGTTCATTAACAGAGTTCACCTGAAACGGGATGATTTCGAACTTTATTGCGACAAACTTGTCGCCTACTATAAAGATAACCAACTGGACCATGCCGTAGCAACCGGCCATATCCGCCTGAGCCAGAAAAAGATTACTGGCAGATCTGATAAAGCGATCCTGGATCAAAAAAATAATATCCTCACACTGATTGGAAACGCCGTACTGGAGCAGCCAGGAGGTCGCATTGAAGGTGAAACCATCACTCATAATATGAACAGAGAAGAGACCTCAGTTCAGCCGGTTAAAGGCGGAAGAACACATATGACCATCGATGCAGATGAGTCAGAAAAACCCACCCTGCCCATACCGGGTGTGACAAAATGAGCACCGTACATCACCTCTCGGCCCGTGGCCTGTGCAAGAGTTACCGTAAAAAACAGGTGGTCTCTGAAGTCGATATTGATCTCTTCTCCGGTGAGTGTATCGGACTCCTTGGCCCCAACGGGGCGGGAAAAACAACCAGTTTTTACATGGTTTGCGGCCTGATTACCGCCGATAGTGGACAGGTTTCACTCGATGATCTCGATATCACCCGGCAACCGATGCATTTAAGAGCGCGCAGTGGCATCGGTTACCTGCCTCAGGAGGCGAGCATCTTCCGCAAACTCACTGTGGCTGAAAACCTGCTGGCCATCTTTGAAACGCTGAATATGCCTGATATCCAAGTTGCTGAAGAGCTGGAACATCTGCTCATTGATCTCGGTATTGAGGGGGTAAAGGATCAGAAAGCCTACACCCTCTCCGGTGGACAACGTCGCCGCACCGAAATTGCCCGGGCACTGGTGACCAAACCCCGTTTTCTTCTTCTGGATGAGCCCTTTGCCGGTGTTGACCCGATTGCCGTTGAAGATATTCAGGCCATCATTGCCGAGCTCAAAAGCAAGGGCATCGGCGTGCTGATTACCGATCATAATGTTCGCGATACACTCTCCATATGTGACCGGGCATACCTGATGAGCGCAGGCGAAATTATCGTTCATGGCACTTCTGATGAGATCATTGCCCATCCCGATGCCCGTCGTCTCTACCTTGGCGAAAGCTTTTCGATGTGATTCGGCACTCCAGTCGGAAAAACTGAGAAGAGAACCCTTTTTCGGCTAATGCTACAGATAAACCGGGCATTGCCCTTATGAGAATATCTTTTACAGTTTCAGACGTCGGAAAATTCAGGAGAGAGCAGGCGAGATGAGCAGTTCAGAAACAACAGAGGAATCAGTCATTGTCGCCCTGACCGGCGCATCCGGTTCCGCCTATGGCCTGCGACTGATTCAGCGACTGGCTCAAGCAGGGATTGTTCAGCATATTCTCCTCTCTGATGCAGCACGGGTCGTACTCAAACAGGAGATTGATCTTGAGCTTTCCAGTGATGCCGGGAACAGCGCCGTTGAACTTGCCAGACATCTCGACATCTCCGTCTCCCTGCTTCGCTGTTATGCGCTGAAAGACTGGTTTTCTCCCACAGCATCTGGCTCAGCAGGCATCAGGCGCATGGTTGTTGTGCCCTGCTCAATGGGTACACTCGCAAGGATAGCCAATGGCATTTCCGACAACCTGATTGAACGGGCTGCTGATGTGATGCTCAAGGAGCGCAGGCAGCTGATTCTGGTTCCCCGGGAAACACCGCTTTCGGCTATACATCTTGAGAATATGCTCAAGCTTTCCCGCATGGGTGTGGATATTTTGCCGGCTATGCCTGCATTTTATAATCGCCCGCAATCAATCAATGAACTGATCGACTTCCTCGTTGATCGCCTGCTCGATCATCTAAACATTGCCAACCCAACCGCAAAACAGTGGGGTGTAAACGAATGAGCAGAGTAACGATCACGGCTCTGTTATGCCTGTTCTCACTCTCCGGCTGCCTTGCTGTCTCTGCTGTCTCGGCGATTCCAGGTGCACTTCTTGAAGTGGTGGCTAACCAGTTTGTCGGTGAAGAGAAAAGCTTTCCTGCCAGCATGCGCAGATCACTGGCTGCCGTGCAGCAATCCTTGTGGGAACTGAAGCTGGATATTGATGTGCTTGAGATCCAGCCCGATGGTGGTTACGGCGTAGGTTTTGGCAATGAACGTCTGGATGGTGAGATCACATTGCGAAAACAGACATCTCAACTCACCACAGTCTATGTAAAGGTCAAAGGCTCGACGCGTGAAGAGTCTGTCGAACACGCCATTATTGAAATGATCGGCGGAAAACTGAAGAAACTGCCTGACAATGCCCGCTATAACGCCTCGAAATACAATAATCTGCGCCTCAAACCCTCCACCAGCTCAGCACGTGTCGGCTGGTTTCGACCCGGAGCCAATCTGGAAGTCACTAAAACCCAGAATAAAGATTGGTTGAAGATCAACCTCCCCTCTGGCAAAAGCGCTTATTTGAAAGGCACCATTATTAATAGCAACAGTAGCAAATCGAAAAGAAAATCTATTATGAGTCAATCGGAGTAACCCATGTCAGACAATCAGCTTCCACTGGATGATATTGCAGAAAAAATTGCCGGTGGCATTCGCATGCTCGGCGGTCTGAAACAGGGTGCTGAAGCTCAGGTGCGCAGCGTTGTCGAAAATGCGCTCTCTCAATTTGATGTGGTCACCCATGAGCGTATGCAGGTACAGGAAGCGATGCTGAACAGGGCAAAAGAGGAGTTACGCACCCTGGAAGCCAGAGTAGCTGAACTCGAAGCCCAACTGAAAAAACTGAGTCACTGAGCAGACTTTCAATTTCATCTGTGTGGCTCATAGCAACACTGCTGACTTTACAAGTTAAGGCCTCTATAGCACCAGGGTCATCTTAATTTTTCACAACATGTGAAAAACCTTTTTTTGGTCTACAATAAAAACATGCTGGCCAGATTATGTAGTGCGTCCCTGCGTGGACTTGATGCCGAAGCTGTCGATGTTGAGGTCGATCTTTCACGCGGGCTACCAAGCTGGAGTCTCGTCGGACTTCCGGAAGGCGCAGTTCGTGAGGCCCGAGATCGCATTCGCTCGGCAGTCGTCAATTCTGGATTTGAATTTCCGCTTCGTCGCATCACGGTCAACCTCTCCCCTGCCGACAGGCGTAAGGATGGCTCCCATTTTGATCTCGCCATCGCTATCGCCCTGCTCAAAGCCTCAGGCCAGATCTTTGAACAACCACAACTGCCACTGCTGGCAAGCAAACAGAATGAAACGCCAACGCAGGAGATCCCTTTCCTGATTGGTGAGCTGGCTCTGGATGGCCGCCTGAATCCGGTAAATGGTGTCCTCTCGCTGGCTCTGTTTGCTCGCAAACAAGGGTATAACGCAGTGATCCTGCCCAAGAAGAATTGTCATGAGGCAGCTGCTGTCGAAGGTTTAACTGTTTATCCCGCCGAACATCTGCTGGCTGTTGCCGAACACATCTCAGGCAAACTGCAGCTGCAATGCTCCACACTGCAAGCTGAGACGAGTGAACCTAAGGAGAAGGATCCGGACATGGCTGATATACGTGGCCAACAACAGGCGCGCAGGGCACTGGAGATTGCCGCAGCCGGAGGTCATCACCTGCTGATGAGCGGGCCACCGGGGGTAGGCAAAAGCATGCTGGCCAAACGACTACCTGGCATTCTGCCTCCATTGACCATGGAACAGTCACTGGAGGTTACCCGTATCTACAGTGTTTCGGGAGATAACTCGCGCCTGCCAATGAGCAGGCGTCCGCCTCTTCGGCAGCCGCACCACTCAGCCTCAGATGTCGCCATTATCGGCGGTGGCAGCAATCCCAAACCGGGAGAAATTTCCAAAGCCAACTACGGCATTCTCTTTCTCGATGAGCTGCCAGAGCATAAACGGGTTGTGCTCGATACACTCCGGCAACCGCTGGAAGATGGATCAGTATCGATTGCCCGCGCAGCCGACACGGTTGAATTCCCCGCCCATTTTCAGCTTATTGCCGCGATGAACCCATGCCCCTGCGGCTACCTTGGTCACCCGACCAAAGCATGCCGCTGCTCCCCTTCTCAGGTCAGACGATACATGGGGCGTATATCAGGCCCCCTGCTGGATCGTTTTGATCTGCGTATCCATGTACCACCGGTAGAACATCAGGAGTTGAGCCGAATGCAGTCTGGTGAGGACTCAGCAACGGTTGCCGCCCGTGTACTGCGTGCCCGGAATATTCAATACAGAAGGCTGGGCAGTGGCCAGGTTAATGCGCGCATGGACGCCAGTGCGATTGAAACTCACGCCAAACCTGATGAGCAAGGCAGCAGACTGATTGACCGGGCCATGAACCACTTCTCACTCTCAGCCCGCAGCTATCACCGTATCCTGAAGATTTCCCGCACCATAGCCGATCTGACAGCTTCACAAGAGGTCAACGCCACCCATGTTGCCGAAGCACTGCAATATCGCGGTGAAGAGCTTCTTGATGCCCCCTGAGGCATTGAATTCATCTCGTCCATAACAAAAAAAAGGGCCTCCGAAGAGGCCCTTTTGATTAAAATCTGATATCTGTCAGAAAATCAGTCACTCCAACTTAATGCATGGCCTGCCGGACGTGGCAGCACAGGGAATGTGACCTCCGGCTGTTTACCAGTCAGCGTTTTCAGGAACTCAACGATGTCGGCACTGTCTGCATCAGAGAGTTCGGTATCCAGCTGAGTTCTGGCCATGATACGAACTGCTTCGTCGAGTGTTTTAACCGCACCATCATGGAAGTATGGCGCAGTCAGTGCGACATTGCGCCATGACTGAACACGGAAGAGATGATCATCTTCATCCTTACCGGTGACTGACTTCACACCGGCATCGGTTCCATAGGCAAACTTCTGGAAGCTGTTATTGGTGAACAGTGGACCGGAATGGCATGAGGTACAGCCGACTTCAGCTGATTTCTGCATGCCGCGCTTGGCCGCTTCACTTATATCACCCTTGCCCTGCAGATAGAGATCAAACGGTGCATCCGGAGTAATCAGGGTGCGTTCAAAGGCTGCAATCGCTTTAGCCATATTATCATAATTCAGTGAGCCCTTACCAAATACCGACTCAAACAGCGGTGCGTAACCAGCCTCATTCAGACGGGCTACAACGGTAGCTTCACTCATGCTGGACATCTCTACCGGATTCAGTGGTGGACCTTTAGCCTGATCTTCCAGCAGTGGTGCACGGCCATCCCAGAACTGTGCTGACCAGAATGCAGCGTTGAGCACGGTTGGTGCATTACGGCCGCCACGCTGCCATTTATGACCGATGGAGAACTGCTGGTTATCAACACCACCCGTGCCCAGGTTATGGCAGGAGTTACAGGAGAAGTTACCGCTCTTGGAGAGTGCAGGTTCAAAATAGAGTTTTTTACCCAGCTCCACTTTCTCTGCGGTCTGCGGATTATCAGCCGGTACAGGAACGGACGTCGGCAGTACTCCCATACCTTCGGGAATATCTGTCGGTAGGGCTGGTGCTGCTACCGGGGCAGTCGTTGCAGCAGCGGGTGTAACTGCCGCAGTTTTTTCCTCTGTTGCATCCGAGCAAGCGACTGTTGCAAAAGAGACCATGGCCAGCAGTGCAGTCGTTATCAGTGATGATTGTCTCACGTTTTAACTCCTTTGAATGTAAATATGATGGATATCTATAAACCCTACGACTCACCTTTTTGTTGTCAATTATTACTAGTTAGTAAATAATCCTAACTATGAATGAGAGCCATTCCACATCCGACAGACAATCGCTGCTGCGCGAGCACGGCATGAAAGCAACGCCGCAGCGTCTGGCCATTGCCGAGCTGTTACTTACAAAGCCAAGTCACACAACCGCCCAACAACTCTGTGAACAGCTTAAACCCGACTTCCCATCCATATCTCAAAACACGGTCTATCTCACACTGGCAAGTTTCGAGGAGTCCGGTCTTTTGCGTCGATTCTGTGCCGATGGTAAGACGATTTTCGATAGCAATATCACCCCCCACCACCATGGTCTCTGTAGAGCATGTGGTGTTATTGAAGATGTGCCTGAAAAGAAAAAAACAGTTCGCCCAAAAGCGCTGCAGCAGTGGCATGTTGAACACCATTCATTGACCTGGACAGGTCTCTGCCCTACCTGCTCAACCGAATAATCAGCATCAGCAAGCAAGTCATGATCTCTCCAACCGCTTTAACCATCGTCTCCTATGCTATCCCCGCAACAGTGATCAGCGGCCTGACAATCATTGTCGGCAGAGAACGTCAAATCAGCTGGCAGTTATGGGAACCGGTTGTTATCACCCTGCCCTTTCTGATGGTGCTGGCCTATGTAGTGCTCACCTTTGGCAGTATTCATCAGGGTGTAATGGAGATGGAGTTTCATCCTGTTGCCGTGGCCATGATTGCCGGTATAGGTGGTTTTCTGGCCGGCTTATCCCTGTTGCCAAGAGTTATTTTCAATAAAATCGATATTCCGGGCTTAACACTCTCGGCAGCATCCGCCTTTCTGATCGGGCTTCTCTGCCTGAAAATGTTCTTCCTCATGGCTGCCTTTGCCAACCCTATGGCATTACTCTCGCCCGACTGATCTCAACAGTGGCACAAATCCTGCTCTAGTCACATCATTGTACAGCACAAGTTCAAACCACATTCGCTAAAGGGGAAGTATGAAAGAGATCATCAACCAGCTCGCCTCGCATGATCTTCTACAGGATATTGTCGAAGGCGTTCCGATTCGTATCTTCTGGAAAGATCGCGAAGGTAAGTTTCTGGGATGCAACAGTTTGGTGGCCAGGGATGCCGGGCTTACATCGCCGGATGAGTTAATCGGTAAGAGTGATTTCGATATGGCCTGGCATGAACAGGCTGAAGCCTTTCGTGCAGATGATCTTAAAGTCATGGAATCCGGCACACCCAAACTGGCCTTTGAAGAGCCACTAACCTCATCCGACGGACAAACAATCTGGCTGCGCACCTCTAAGGTACCCCTTCGTGATCACGAAAAAAACATCATCGGCATTTTAGGTGCCTATGAAGATATCACTGCTGAAAAAGAGCAACAGACAGCACTGAAAAACTCAGAAAGGGTTCTAAAAAACATCTTCAATAGCCTCCAGGATGCCTATTACTGCACCGATATTGAGGGCCGCGTGGTTATGGTTTCACCTTCAGCAGAGAAGTTAATGGCTTGTCAGCGTGGTGACTTGCTAAATAAAACCATTGCCGACTTCTACGTTCATCCCGAACAGCGAGAAAAATTCCTTGATGCACTTCGTAAGGGCGGAGGCATTGTAAACAACTTTGAGGCCCAAATCAGAAGAGTGGATGGTGAAATCATCTGGGTTTCGACCAATGCGCACTATTTTCGTGATGAACAGGGCAATGTTACGGGTGTTGAGGGCACGATAAGGGATGTCACCCAGCCTAAACAGCAGGAAGAGGAGCTGAAGCTGGCCAAGTTTGTTCTCGACCATGCCCCGCTGAATATCACCTACCTGGATTCGGATGCCCGTATCCGCTACATCAATAAAACGGGTTGTGAAACGCTCGGTTATACGCAGCAAGAGCTGCTACAGATGAGCATCCCGGATATCGATCCCCTCTTTCCGATGGCAGTGTGGGATGAGCATTGGCAAGATCTTAAACAGAACATATCTATACCTCTTGAGACAGAACATCAGCGCAAAAATGGTGAGCGTTTCCCTATCGAAGTGATCGCTAACTATATGGAGTTCGGAGACAAGGCTTATAATGTCGCTTTCGACAGGGACATCACTGACAGCAAACAGAAACAGGCGGCACTCCAGGAGAGCGAGGCGCGCTTCAGGGGCCTGTTTAATAACTCACCGGATCCCTGCTGGATCATCAACGAAGAGAACATGTTCACGCTCTGTAATCAGGCTGCCGCCGATATTCTCGGATACGATTCGATAGAGGAGCTCTCATCCATCCATCCCTCGAAGCTCTCGCCCGAGCTACAGCCGGACGGTCGCGAATCGTTTGAGAAAGCCAATGCCATGATGGCCGCCGCTCATGCCAACGGCATACATCGCTTCGAATGGGAGCACCTGCGCAAAAATGGTGAAAGCTTCCCTGTTGAAATAACCCTTGCTCAGATTGAATTTGGTGGAAAAAAACAGCTTTACTGTATCTGGCGAGACATCACCGAAAGCAGACGTCAGCAGCAGCTTCTGGAAACGAGTCAAAGGCGCTTCAGCATGCTGTTTGACTCCTCCAGTGATGGCCTGTTCATTATCGATATGCAGGGTGATTTTATCGATATCAACAGGACTGCTTATGAGCGGCTGGGTTATACAAAAGATGAGATGATGAGCATGAGGCTCACCGAACTGGATCCGCCGGAATTCGCTGCAAGGGTTCCTGAGCGTTTGGAACAGATTATAAAACATGGCATGGCTACTTTCGAAACAGCCCATTACAGAAAAGATGGCTCCATCATGCCGGTGGAGATCAATGCACGCATTATTGAGCTTGATGGTGAGCGTGTCTTTTTCAGTGTCATCCGTGATATCAGCGAGCGTAAAAAACTGGAGGAGCAGTTGCGTCAGGCCCAGAAGATGGAGGCGATCGGCACACTGGTCGGGGGTATTGCCCACGATTTCAACAATATGCTGGCTGCCATTCAGGGTAACGTCTATCTGGCGACAAAGCAGATGCAGGATCACCCTGTGGCCGCTGATAAACTGGCCAATATCGAAAAGCTCGGCGCACGGGCTGCTGATATGGTGCAACAACTTCTCACCTTTGCCCGAAAAGATAACGTGGCAATGCGTCTCTTTTCGCTCAACGGATTCATGGATGATGGATATCAACTGGCCAAAACACTGATCCCGGAAAACATTGATCACCAAACCCGAACATGCAGCCAGCAACTCTACATCAAAGGCGATGCCACCCAAATGCAGCAGGTACTGATGAATCTGTTGAATAATGCTGTCGATGCCTTGACTGAAGTCGAAAAGCCGATGATTCGATGCTCTCTGGAACCGTTTGCAGCAACGCGTTCCTTCAAGTCAAGGCATCCGGAATTGAAAGCATCTCATTTTGCATGCATTACCGTTAAAGATAATGGCCACGGCATTCCCGGTGAACTGATGGATAAGGTGTTCGAACCCTTCTTTACCACCAAAGAGATTGGTAAAGGAACCGGCCTTGGACTGGCCATGCTCTACGGTGCAGTGCAGACCCATCATGGTGCAGTAGAGATCGACAGCAGGGTTGGTAAGGGAACAACATTCCGTGTCTATCTCCCCTTAACTGAAGAGGAGCAGATAACAGAGAGCGACAACAAAAATGAGATAACGACTATCGAGGCGGGTAGAACGATCCTGCTGGTAGATGATGAGGAGAGTGTTAGAAACACAACCAGTGAGGTGTTATCAAGCATGGGCTATCGGGTATTGGAAGCTGAAAATGGTGAAGTGGCCATGCAGTTTTTCAAGGAGAATCAGGACCGCATCGATCTGATCATCACTGATGTGATCATGCCCCGGATGGGTGGTGTTGAACTCTTCAAGGCTGTGCGCCTGCTGGATGAAGCTATGCCGGTCATTCTGGTCACCGGTTACGACAAAGATCACGTGCTCGATAAAGGGATAGAGATGAAGCATGCTCTGGTGCTGAATAAACCTTTTGATTTCGATGAGCTTAACCGATCTATTCAGGCTAATATCAAATAAGCATAACTACTCTGTGGGCCAACCGACGCTGTAGGCATCACCGGAGAGTGCAAATAGGAATACCCGGCTCATAGCAAAAACAGCAGATATGCTCAGGCTGGCAATCACATTGACCAGCAATCTGGCTGCCAACGTATCGGCTTTCACAAGGTAGCGAGGCATCAGCACGAAACTACCCACCAGCCCTGCTCCGATCACCTGCATAATCCAGAAGAACTGCCATATGCCTGTGCGCTCGTATAAGGCATCGATGGAGCCGAAAAAGATATAGGCCATAGCCACGACGGTCAGCCAGGGCACAAACAGAAAGATCAGTTCAAAGGTTTGAATATTATTAAAATGGCGCCCTTTGCTGTGCACCATCGAGGCAAAGACAACCAGCATCGCTGTATAGATCAGCAGCGACTGAAATAAAGGACTCAACGACTCACATCTCTTATCACTATAACCAGCCTCTCTGTTGCATGATCAACGCCAGCGATTCGAGCAGCATATGCACATTTTCAGGCAGAAGCAAAACCAGTACTAATGCCAACAGTATGATGATCAGAGCCAGTAGAGTGATTCCGCCAAGCATCGCCAAGAGCACCTTCCAGCCGCCAATCTGGCAGTGAAAGCGCAGCCCCTTCCAGTTCAGAATCAGATTCCATAGTGCCATCACAGGCCCCAGGTACGGACCCCATGCAATGACAAAGGGTGGCCCGCTATAGGCGCAGACCTGAAACACCGCCAACAGGGAGACCGGCTTGCCGGAGAGCTTGCTTAAACTCCAGCTCAACCAGCTGCTCCACAGCAGTGATGTGGAGAGACCAATGGCCAGTGAGACCGGCAGAATAGAGATAAAGATAAGGGCGCCGATAAACATATTCGGAGCCAGACTTGATGCGATAGCGCCAAAGGTGGTGGTCATCATAATCGATGGAATGGCCAGATACATAGCCAGAAGGATGGCGCTATCTTTAAGGTTTTTCGCCTGGGGAAGGCCTGTGAACATCCTTTTCGGAAAGAAGAGCCCGACCAGAAAGATCGAAAAGAAAACTTCGGCGAGTTTATCGCGACGATAATAGGTGAACTGGGGGTTGAATCGACTACTCATGTTAAGATGAATCTACAAAGCGAAACAGTCACGCCGCTCAGTCAGCATCAGGCTGACCGCTTACCTTCTCACCCTCTTTGAGCATTAACAGCAGTGATGATGCCGTAGCCAGTGCCAGCCTGAGCTCTACTGTTCTCGGTGCCGCCAGTGCGGTGGCAATCATATTACCGACACCCATGGCAACCATCAGCCATACAAGCACAATCGGTGCATAACTTGTCTCATAGGCACTGCCTGCAAAGAGCTGAAAAAACAGTACAATCGGGATAAAGAAGAGAACGATAGTCACAACAGCCCAGCTGATCATCTTTCTGGCGCCACGGCCATCCAGTTCAGCCTCTGTCTCCTCTATCGCCTGCTCAAGTGTCTCTATGCTCATTTGATCAAATACTCCTGTTCATTAACCGGTAGTCAGATTGATATTGATATCGGGTGTCTGATGCAGGGTCGCATGGATCAGGCATGATGATGCCACACGCTCCACAGCCCTGCGTCGCTTCTCAGGCAATCCGGGCAGAACCACACCGATGGTGAACTCACCAATACGGCGTGGTGCATCTTCAGCAACACTCCAGTCGCAATCAACCTTAAGACCATCGGTATCAATACCTGCCTGCTGACAATATTTTGCAACATAGAAACCGATGCAACCAGCCAGTGAACCTGCGAAGAATTCAGGCGGTGTCATACCTAAATCTTCACCACCATTGCTCTCCGGCTGATCCATCACAACCGAATGACCACGGCAGGCGATATCAAATGCCGCTCCACTTTTAAATGTCGCTGTTAATCTTGCCATATCAATTCACCATCCAGACCTTTTATAACTGCCTTCGCCTCATCCAACAGAGAGGTAACCCTCTCTGCCAAATGATTCGGAGATCTTTACTTGCTGCAGGTATTGATACCCAGCAGTGGATAGAGCGGGCAGAATTTAATCAGTGCAGTCAGCACAAACACACTGCCGGCACCGATGGCTACTGCATTCCATGGGGAAGCTAAGCCACCCATATAACCAAAGGCGATCAGAGCCGCGCCTGCTACCAGACGGAGTACGCGATCAATTGTTCCTACATTTGCTTTCATTTTATATCTCCTGTTGTTCTTTTGAATTGATTAAACTTATTCCGGCATAACAATCTTTTTGTAGCCGTGCGTCAATTGGCAGAACCCTGCTCGGTGGGATAACCGCCATTGCTCCAGGCCATGGTTCCGCCACTGACATTGATCAGATTCTTAAATCCGCACTGCTGCTCAAGATAGGTTGCTGCCTGCGCAGAGCGGGCGCCCGAATGACAGATCAGAAACACGTCACCCTGCTTAGGAATCTCATTGGCTCTGGCCATGATGGTATTCAGTGCGATCAGCTTTGCACCGGGCACATGAACTGTGCGATACTCATCCGGAGAGCGCACATCGATCAGGGCAAAGGGTTCATTCTTTTCACGGGCTATCAGCCAACGTGGATAGAGTTGATCTACGGTCAGAGTCTCCATCACGGTTTTACCACCGGATGAGTGGCCTCTTTCCAGGCCGTGATACCACCCAACAGATTCTCAATGTTGGTGTAACCGGCTTTTGCCAGCATGCTGGCTGCATTGGCTGAACGACGGCCCGAGTGGCAGTAGAGGTAGACCTGTACGTCTTTAGGCACCTCACTGATACGCTCTGCCAGCTCCTGAACAGGAATCAACATTGCACCCTCAATATGGCCTTCGGCATACTCTTCAGGCGTACGCACATCGATAAAGACAAACGGCACAGCCGATGAAGCGCCCTGATTCCAGTGCTGATAAGCGTGTTGCACAGCGGTATTTTCATAACCTTCAGCACTCTTCTCACCAAACCCACAGGCTGCTGCACTCATCGGTAATATGATTAGCGCTGCCAGCATCAACCAGACTCTTTTTGTAACCATGTTTTAACTCCTGTCTCTCTCTATATATAGCAAATCTTATTATGTTGTTCTCTTCAATCCGTGACAATGTCACATGGGGCGATATGGCGTAATCACCTGACCGGAAGGCCTGCACTGCGCCATGCCCCCATGCCACCGGAGAAGTTGTACACCTCTCTGTAATCGGCATTGGCAAAGGCTGTTGCGGCCATGGAGGAGCGTGTACCTGATGCACAGATCACCACCACAATCTTATCTTTGGGGACCTCTTGCATGCGTTCAGAGACCTCACCCAACGGGATATGAACTGCTGTCGTAGCATGCCCTGCTTGCCACTCACCGAGCTGGCGCACATCAACCAGTGTATGCTCCCGGTTACGCAGTTGCATATAGTCAGCCGCACTCAACGATTTCACCCCTGACATCTTCGGCCAGATCACCCGCTGCCAGAGCATCCATCCCACCAGCAGCGCGATGAAGATGTAAACGGCATTCTCTTGCATAAATTGCATCTATCTATCCTCACGATTCAGAGATCAGCTGTTACAGCATCTCTCTGTAGAATTTTATCGGCAGGCGCAAACGACTTTCACGTATGGGGGGGGGGAGAGGAGCCGCCTGCGCCCGCCAATCTTTTCGGCCCTTTCAGACCACTACTTTTCGCAGCACTGCTTCATGCCCAGCTTGGCAAGAATAGTCTCCATCAGGCACCAGTTGGTGAAACCCGACTGCAGCAGATTCACACCGATAAATGCGGTGAACCAGAGCCAGCTGGGTTCAGTTAACACCACACCGTTATACAGTGATGCCAGAAACAGGCTGAGCAGGATAAATGAGCCCGCAATAATTCGTATAGCGCGTTGAATAGTCATATTTCAACTCCTTTTTTACTCATAAATTAAACCCTTACAACCTTTCACCGCAAAGTAGGCAGGGTTACGCAAAGGAAAATAAAGCAAGGGAAAAGGCTCTTCATCAACTTGATAGTTAATTGTGAATTAGCCAGTTCACTCCAACCAAATCTTCATTGCGAACTGTTTCAGATTCTACTTTGCGTTCCTTTGCGTCCTCTGCGGTTAACGTCTTTGACAATGTTATTCATTGGTCAGGCTCCAAGTTGGCCTGCTCGGACTCGAGTGGACGATCTTTGTGCCACAGATAATACATCAACGGGGTCACAAACAGCGTCAGGATTGTGGCTGCCAGCGTGCCAAAGGCCATGGATACTCCCAATCCTCCGAATACCGGATCGGTAATCATGATTGAAGTACCTGCAATCACAGCCAGGGCGGTCAGTAGAATCGGACGCGCACGTACTGCCCCACCCTCTAATACAGACTCTTTCACCGAGTACCCCTGCTTACGGTAATCAACAATGAAATCGATCAGCAGGGTGGAGTTACGCACCACAATACCGGCAAGTGCGATCATGCCGATCATCGATGTGGCGGTGAATGGCTGTCCTGTAATCCAGTGGCCGGGAAAAATACCGATCATGGTCAGCGCTGTTGGTGCCATCACCATCATCGGCAGCACGAACTGACCATAATAGGCCACCATCAACAGGAAGATCAGTACCAGTGCGACAATGAATGCAGCCCCCAGATCACGGAACACATCCAGTGTAAGACGCATCTCGCCATCCCACAGCAGATGATAGCCAAAGGTATTCTCCGGTGCGGTATCGGTGAAACGCATGCCACCGGTTTTCACACTTACACCGGGAAGCATCTCCTGCTCATCAATCTTGCCATCCATCTCCAGTAGCGGATAGACCTGTGATCCCTGCTTAGGCTCTGCCATCACATAGGTCACCGGATGACCATCTTTGGTATAGATCGGTTTAGAGGCCACCCCCTCCTCTATCACAGCAAATGAGGAGAGTGGTACCGCGCCGTTAGCACCGCTGACATAGATGCGGTGCAGATCTTCAGCATGGGCGCGCAGTGCCTTAGGCAGCTGCACATGCAGACGCACCTGATGACGCTCTTCATCAACATGCACTGCACCAAAGTTATAACCTTTAAGGAAATCTTGCAGTGCTGTCACCACCTGTCTGGTTGCCACACCCAGATGAGCAGCCTTCTCCTTATCCACATGCACATTCAACTGCATCTGGTTTTCACCCACTGAATCATCGATATCAACCACATCATAGGTTTGGCTAAACTGCTTACGCACCGCTGTGGCCAGCCGGCGCTGCACCTCATAATCAGGTCCATAGATCTCAGCCAGCAGTGTTGAACGAACCGGTGGACCCGGAGGATCTTCAACCAGTTTGATAATGGCATGCGGATTGGCCGCCATGACACCACTTAAGAGCTCGCGCAATTCAAGCACAATGGCAGCTGAACGGATGGAGCGATCATGTTTATCGACCAGATTCACACGAATTTCAGAGAGGTTTGCCCCTTTTCTGAGTACAGCGCCACGCAACATACCATTAAAATCGACAGGGCCGGCCTGACCGACAAAGGTTTCATAATCGATCACCATACGATGCGCACGCAGCACATCACCCACCTGACGTGAGATGCGGTCACTCTCTTCAAGCGTTGCACCTTCCGGCAGGTCGATGGTGATATTAAATGTGTTATTATTACCTTTAGGCAGCATCTTCAGCTCAACTGTACCGGGGGTCAGCGGGCCATTGATGCCTGCAGGCCTGAGGAACTGCCAGCCCGGCTGCATCATCGCTGCCACAAACAGAACCAGCGTAACCAGCCAGAACAACTTGCGAACACCACTATTCTCAATCAATGGCGTAGCAAAACGGACATAGGTGCGATAAACCCAATCCTTTTCGGCATCTTCATGATGTTGCACCTGACTCACCAGTTGGGTTGGCAGAAAACGCTGTGCAATCCACGGTGTAAACATATAGGCAATCACCAGTGAAGCGGCCATGGCCACAGGTGTATTAAACGGGATAGGCCCCATATATGGCCCCATCATGCCGGTCACAAAGGCCATCGGCACAAAGGCCAGAATCACAGCAATGGTTGCAATAATGGTTGGTTTTCCCGTCTCATTGGTGGCAATGACAATCAAACGTGCCTTATCCGCTGCGCTTTTCACGCCTTTGTGCAGATGACGATGAATGTTCTCAATCACCACGATGGCATCATCAACCAGCAGACCCAGCGCCAGAATAAGCGCAAAGAGTGTAATCCTGTTGATGGTTTGATCTGCCATCAGGCCGATCGCCAGCACCACAAACAGAATCAGTGGAATATTCATGGTCACAATGGCCGCTTCCCGCCAGCCAAGGAAAAGCAGCAGAATCAGAATCACCGTTGCAATCGCGATACCGAGATGTTCAAGCAGCATATTCACAGCCGCATTGGCACGTTCGCCCGAATCGCGGGTGATCGTGGCCTGAACATTGCCCGGAATAAAATCGCCTTGCAGCTCATTCAGCTTCTCTTCAATACGCTGAGTAACGTCAACCGCATTGGTGCCACGTTTCTTAGCCAGTGCAATCGATACTGCCGGAAGTTCGGGTTCCAAAGTCCCCTGCCCCTTGGCATGAGCCGAACCAAAACCGATGCGGTGATAGTTCTCCGCCTCAGCAGCGCCATCAGAGATCGTGGCAATATCTTTAAGATAGATCGCCCTGCCCTGCCACTGGCCGACAACCAGTTGTCCGACCTCTTCAGCGGTTTTCAAATAACCATTCAGCCAGATTTTAGTCTCACGATTATCACCGACCAGTGAACCGACCGGACCACCGGCATTGGCTGACACCAGCACATTGTGCAGTTGATCCAGAGGAATCTGATATGCAGCCAGTCGCGAAGGATCCAGACGAATACTGATCTCATGATCAGATCCACCAATAATTTCAGCTACTGAAACCCCGGCAAGCGGTGCCAACTGATCGCGAACACGTTCAGCCAGACGTTTTAGTGCTAAACCATCCATATCCCGGGATGAGAGTGTGATCACCGATGCCGGCACATCATCCACATCCACCGGTTTCACCAGCGGTTGTGAAGCACCGGCTGGAATACGATCCATGTTCTGCATGATGCGGTCATAGAGTTTGACCAGACTGACCTCTTTATCTTCGCCAACCTCAAACATCACAGTCACCACAGCCAGCGAATCCATCGCCATGCCATAGGTGTGTTCAACACCGGTAATCTCGCGCAGCACCATCTCCATAGGCCGCACAATCAGGTTCTGCACCTCTTCCGGGCTTGCCCCCTGCATCTGCACAAAGACATTGGCAGCTGGCACATCAATCTGTGGATTCTCCTCACGCGGGGTCACCATCAGGGCCAGCAGACCGATAAGGAAGATCAGTATGCTGAGCATTGGGGTAATATTGGAGAACATCGCCGCTTTACCAAGGCGACCGGCTATATTCAGAGGCGCCTCACTATCTGAATGCGCCTCACTGTTCAGTGATGTTTTTTCACTCATTGTGCAGCCTGCACCTTCATGCCGCTTAGCAATGCAGGCTGGCCATTCCAGGCAATCGTGTCGCCTTCATGAAGTCCGGCCAGCACTTCAATCTGACCATTTCTCATCTGCCCTACTCTGATCTGGCGGTAGTGGGCAACACCCTTATCATCAAGCAGATAGATACCGTTAAGCCCGGCACGATCAATCACCGCTGCGGCAGGAACCTGCAACCCCTTGCGGCTTGCAACCTTAAATCCAACCTGGGCATACATGCCCGGATGCACATCATCTCTGGCCTGCAGTGAAATTTTAATCAGAAACTGATGTGAGACAGCATCTGCCGCCTGTACAACCTGGCGCACGATGCCTGTAAAAGCCTGCTTCAGTGATGAAACCTCAATCTCCACCTCATCACCTTCATGTATGCCACTGACAAACTGATCAGAGACATAGGTCTCCACCAGCAGGTTGGCCGGATCCTCAATCACCAGAATCGCTGCACCGGGTGATGCCAGATCACCTTTATTCATACGTTTTTCAACCACCACACCATCCACCGGCGAGCGCACCTCAGCATATCCGAGCTGATTGCGGGCCTGCTCAACCTGAGAACGGGCTACTTTGTAACGCAGATGCACACGATCAAGCTGCTGTTTACTCACGGCACTGGCCTTGAACAGCTCTTCGTAGCGATTCAGATCACCCTTGGCATCAGCCAGATCAGCCTCTGCCTGCACAAGCCCCTGCCGAGCATTCACTGGATCAACACGAACCAGTACCTGACCTGACTTCACACTATCGCCTTCACGAACCGACAGTTTACGAATATAACCTGAAATGCGAGATGAGATAGAAACACGATGATCAGAGGTCACACTGCCACTGGTAACATAACGAACAGGCAGATCCATCGCGGTTATAGTCAGCGACTCAGCTTTGGAAACCAGTGGTGAAGCCGATTGAGAGGCCTGTTCATCGGAGCCACAGGCTGTTAACAGCAGAGCGGTTGAGACTGCTGCCGCAAAACCGATAAATCTGTTCATTGAATCACTCCTTCATTAAGTGTGCCTGTTGCAAGCAGTAGTGCTGCCTGGGCAACGTTGAAATCATATTTGGCGCGAATGGCGGCAACGCGGGCCGAATCGGCCTGCACCTGCGCATCAAGCAGATCTGAGGTTTTGGCCAGCCCCTGCTCAAAACGCAGTGATTTAATGCGCAATGACTCCTCGCTCTGCTTGAGTGCTTCACTCTCGCTCTCATAACGCAGACGACTCTCCGCCAGCTGACGCCAGGCCTGGCCGATCTCATTATGAATCTGCTGTTTCAGATCAGCGGATTTATATTCAAGCGATACAGATTCAGCCTGCGCAGCGCGATGTTTGGCACGATCAGAGCCACCGGCGAAGATATTCATGCTGACGGTTGCCCCCACCATGGTATTACGATTTTTCACGCCGAAAGTGGATGAGTTCCACTCCTGTGCCGCAACCAGATTCACATGCGGAAGAAATGAGGCGCGTGATTGATCGACACCGGCTGATGAGGCCAGATACTGCGCTTCGACCGCTTTCAGGTCGGGGCGATTGGCTATCCCGCTGTTGATGGCTTCCTGCAACGTGAGAACCGGCATCTTCAGCTGTGGATCCTCTTCGGTATTCAGGGTGACATCACCGTTAAGCCCCATCACCCGCTCCAGCATCTCTTTACTACTGGCATAACTGTTTTTCGCCTCTTCAAGCTTGAGCGTGGTACGCAACTGATGCACGTTGGCATCCATCACATCACTTTTGATCAGCACGCCACGTTGCTCCATAGCCTGGGTATCTCTGTAACGTTTATCAGCCGCAGTGACTGCACGCTGCATCGCACTGATCTGCGCCTGTGACTGCCTGACGCGGGCATAGGCTGAAATCACCTGAAACACCACCTGCTGGCGCATAAAACCGTGGCCATAGATGCTTGCTTCGGCGCGATGCGCGGCAAGTTTTCGACCGGCCCACAGTGCACCACCCTGGTAGAGCGGCATGGTCACACCGACACGGCTCTGATAATTATTGATATAACCGGGATTATTCATCACGGCCGGATTGAAATCAGCGGCAGTGATGCTGCGCTGATTGAGTTTCATGCCAAAATAGTCACCCGGTGCATTGCTGCGCGCCACACCGGTGGAG
Organism: Mariprofundus sp. NF; assembly: GCF_013387455.1. NCBI lineage: Bacteria > Pseudomonadati > Pseudomonadota > Candidatius Mariprofundia > Mariprofundales > Mariprofundaceae > Mariprofundus > Mariprofundus sp. NF. The sequence goes on along the minus strand of NZ_VWNC01000009.1, from coordinate 4,892 downwards.
AGATCAACACGCGGCAGCAGACGGCCAGTTGCATCGGCGATACCCGCATTAGCCTGCTCAACCGACTGCACATTGGCTGCCAGCATACGATTGTTGGAGAGGGCATAATCCACACTCTGCCTTAGTGTAGAAATTTCTGCGGCAGTCACGGAAGTAACTGAACCGGAGAGTGCTGCAGCCAGCAGTAGACTCTTCATTACATAATTAGAATTTACTGATATATTGGGGCAAAAAAAGGCCATCAGCCCTCCTCTTTCGGCGCCACACACATCTCAGGGCAGTAGATGAACTTCAGCGCCTGCACCAGATCGGCAAAAGCCGGATTGGCGATACGGTAGATCACTTCCTGACCACGTTTCTCATTCTCAAGAATGCCAAGCATACGCATCTTGGAGAGATGCTGTGAGAGATTGGACTGCGCTGCACCAGTAGCCTCAATCAACTCGTGGACACACATCGGTCGCTCCAGCAACAGGCAGAGAACAGAGAGACGCAACTCGTGCGCAATCGCCCTTAAACCCTGGCTGGCAGCTTTGATTCTATCTTCTGGGATCTGAGGTAAATCATTCATGACCCGTAATATATTCGATTCTAATTATATTAGCAACATGTAATATTATATTTTCTATGCATTGCAGTTGTAGCTGGATATGGGAGATTAGGGTCATGAGCCAAGCCGTAGTCAGCGCCAAATCCCTGCGCAAAACATTTGCAGATCGCGACGTGGTCTGCGGTATCGATTTCGATATTCGCCCCGGTATCTGCTTCGGCATTCTCGGCCCCAACGGAGCTGGAAAAACAACCCTGATTCGCATGTTGATGGGGCTCAGCCCGGTCACTGCAGGTGACTACCGGCTATTCGATAGAGATGTCTCTGAAGCGGCCATTCACAGTCGGGTTGGTGTCGTGCCGCAGCAGGACAATCTTGATCCCGACTTCTCGGTACGCCTGAATCTGAAGGTTTATGCCGGTTATTTCGGCATTTCTGCCAAAGAGGCCGAACCGCGCATTGAGGAGCTACTCGAATTCGCTGCACTAAGTTCGCGTGGCGATGATCAGGTCGCCACCCTCTCCGGTGGCATGCGCAGGCGACTGATGGTGGCCCGCGCCCTGATCAATGACCCTGACCTGATTGTGCTCGATGAGCCCTCCACAGGCCTTGATCCGCAGGCCCGTCATCTGATCTGGCAACGGCTGCGATCACTAAAAGCTGCTGGCAAAACCCTGATTCTGACCACCCACTACATGGAGGAGGCTGCCGAGCTGTGTGATGAGCTGATGGTGCTTGATCGCGGCAATATTTTAACACGCGGTACACCGAGAGACCTGATCAGAGAACATGTTGAGCCGGAGGTGGTGGCGATTCGGGGACTGCATAATGAACTCGATGCCATTGAACTCTGCGAAGGGTTGGATATCCGCCGTGACCATGTCGGTGATACATGGTTCTGCTACGGCATTGATGCCCGACCTCTGGTGACCCGCTGTGCCGAGCGCAGTGAACTCACCTTCATTCATCGCCCGGCCTCACTGGAGGATGTATTTCTCAAACTTACCGGCCGCGACATGAGGGAGGAGGCATGAGCCTCTTCCAGCTCATTCCCACCCATGTGCTGGCTGTATGGCGGCGCAACTTTCTGGTCTGGAAACAGTTGGCCGGCGCATCGATGCTGGGTAATTTCGGAGACCCCTTCCTCTATCTGCTGGGTCTGGGTTACGGACTGGGCAGCTACATTGGAGATATGGGCGGCATCCCCTACATGGCCTATCTGGCCAGCGGCATCCTCTGCTCCAGTGCCATGAACACCGCCACCTTTGAGAGCCTCTATTCAGCCTTCACACGCATGAATCAGCAGGGCACCTGGGAATCGATGCTCGCCACACCGGTTCGTGTGCAGGAGATCATTGCCGGAGAGCAGATCTGGGCAGCCACCAAGAGTCTTATTAGCGGCACAGCGATCTTTCTCGTGGCAGGCCTGCTCGGTGGTATCCAGCAGTGGGAAACCGCCTTTCTCGCCCTGCCTGTGATCTTCCTGATTGGACTTGCTTTTGCTGGCCCCGCTCTGGCGATCTGTGCCATCTCCCCCAGCTACGATTTCTTCCTCTACTACTTCACATTGGCCGTGACTCCGATGTTCCTCTTCTGTGGTGTTTTCTATCCGATTGATACCCTGCCCAACCTTGTTCAGATGATTGCCCAGCTTTTACCTCTGACCCATGCCGTGGCACTGATTCGCCCCCTTTTGACCGAAATGCCACTAACCATGCCGTGGCTGCATGTAGGCGTTCTCGCACTTTATGCCGTTGCCGGATTCACTCTCGCAGCCCGTCTGGCCTCACGGCGACTTCTGCGCTAACCACCTAGTATCGTTCATCAATAGTTCAAAATATGGCCGACTTCAGCACGACTCAAAGAGAGTTCGAAAGAGAGGGTGTCGGAAAAAATTATTATTTTTCAAATATTTACGAGAATTAACCCTACTGAAAATGCTTGATTATTTTACTCGGTTATTTTATGTTGGAAGACACGATCGTCCAGGTGGCGGCAAGGAGTTCAACATGAGTGATTCAGATCAGGTAGGCGGCTCAATGGAAGCAATTATACTGACATCAATTACAGGCGGCGTAGCGATAGTTTTCTTCCTGTTTTTAGGCGGCATTCTATAACCCCCAAAAGCACCAAGTCAGTATAGTCCCGGCCGATCATGCCGGGGCTTTTTTTGCCCGAAATTCATCATCTCACTTTCAAAAAAAACACCCCGACATGCGGGGCAAAAATCAGATCATATAGAACTGCAAAAACTATCAGTGCAAACAGTCGGAGAGTTTTTTATTCAGCCGGGGTTCGGCAGCAGCAATATATTGAACATCCGTTGTGTGAGGGCAGGTCCAGTCTCTGGTTTCATTAGAATCACTGCGACCAACTGAGCCACAATCAAGATCATGGGATGGCCCACACGCCATGCACTCATCCACCTTATTCAGGGCCTCTTGCAGAGATCCCGGATAGAAGGGTTTTGCCAAAGACATACAGGCCAGACTGTTAGTCTCTAAACCGGAATCAGCCCCATCACTCATGATAATAAATTTCATCTCGCGATTCTCAGGCGCCAGGCCTGCCATCATCTGATAACCGTTCATATATGGCATCACTACATCCACAAAAGTAACACATGGTTTTACGAAAGCATCGGAGTTCACATGCTGAATATAGGTCAGAGCATCCGAAAATGATTGCACATCGTAACCAAACCGCTCTAACAGGGCCTCCATAAACTCCCGAATACAGGCATCATCATCAACAATATGAATTAATCGTTTGGGCAAATCGTTCATGATCATCACTCCTTCAGCTCGTACCAGATAAACAACTTCTGTCCTTGCTTAGAAATATCTACCCAAACAGCAAAAAAGGTGCGTGAACTATTTCACAGATCCAAAATTAATTGCCTATTTTTCAAATTAAATTCACAAAACAGGACAAAAGCAGGTCTCCCCCCCCCTATTCCCTGCAAAACAACTTAAGCGGCACAGTCGCGAGCCAGACCTGATTGCTTCTCTATTATTCCACGGCCATACTCTCTTACCCCGTTTGATCTATACTAGTAACAGGTAGAAATCATTCCGGATTGGAGGTGCCATGTATGCCTAAGATGATGATAGCCACAGCCCTCCTGCTTGTTGCGTTTTTAATGCAGGCATGCGCCGCTGATATGGAGGCGGAGGTGGATAGGTCCGAGCTAAAGAGAACCGGCAGTGCAGATATCCATGCTGTTTCCGACGCCAGGCTCAGAACAGTTATGCGGAAGATCAGATCTCAGGCTATCGATCACGATGATGCATCAAGAAGCGAAGAAGAAGAGGCCGAATATTTCAGTCAAGCCGCCAAAATCGCTGACTCGATTGAAGCATCCGCACAATTTTTTCCCAAGATAGGCGAACGACTCACACTCACCCCTCAGGAGCTTGAGACCTTCACAGCACTTGGCGACAAACTCAGAGGACAGGCTGAAGAGGTAAGATGGCTGGCCATTGCCGGAGGAGCAATGTCTCTACGAAAAAAAATGAATCAGACGATCGAAACCTGCAACAGCTGCCACGATCTTTTCCGAACCATGCCCAAGGGCGCAAGCAAGTAAGAGAAAAAACGTAACTGCATAATATTTCTAAACAAATGATAGCATCAATATTGCATTGCAAGACTTGCCCTCATCCCCTGCCAACGGAATGGATAGACTGTCCCGATTTTACGATTTTAAGGAAAGATCTCATTGCCACTAAAAGGTAGCACTTTTTTCACTTTCCCCCTTCCCTAGGCAGTGCATTTAAGCACTAGCTTTGCTCCATACCCTTTAACTTTAGTTACGCGGTAGCTCCCTTTCCCATTGAGAACGGGCACAAGCAATTCTCTTAATTCTTTGGCTGCAGAATTTTCTCTTTTCTTTTTATAATTTTTCGCTTCAAAAAGCTCTAAGGTGATTGAATTTTCAGATATTTTTAATAATACAGCATCAATATCCGTAGTTTGAATCGCTACCGTATTGCTAGACACCCAAGAGCGTGACAAATTAGCTCTATGGAGGTCACGATGAGTGGCAAGCGATATACAGAAGAATTCAAGATTGAAGCAGTAAAACAGGTGGTTGATCGAGGGCATTCGGTTTCATCCGTTTCAAAGAGATTAGGGATAACGACGAAGAGCCTTTACGAATGGATCAACAGATTCGGGAAGCCTGACTCTCAGCACAATCAACTGACAGCTCAGCAGCAGGAAATACGAGCCCTGAAGAAAGAGTTACGCCGGGTAACGGATGAGCGTGATATCCTAAAAAAGGCCGCAGCGTACTTTGCCAAGGAGTCCCAGTAAGGTACGCCTTCATCAAAAAGAACCT
>NZ_VWNC01000008.1 GCF_013387455.1 Mariprofundus sp. NF | reverse complement strand
TATTGAACAAAGCTAGACAGGGGCACTAATCTGACCCACAGGCTCGAAGCCTAAGGCCTTGAGAACAGCATCACCCCATCCATCGTTGATTCCCGTACTAAAAATCAACTCGGCTAAAGATACAAGGCCTTTACTTTATAGCCTTAACAACCCTATAGGGAGCGATATTTAGTAGGGATCGTTATTATTCAGATCGGGCGGAATGAAGCCGGTGATGCGTTCAACGGCGGTCTGGATCTGGCCACTGTCCAGCAACTTGATCCAGCGGTAACCGGGGGATTTGTCATCCATGCCGAAATTGTCACTTCTGGGGCGGAACTGGATGCATGTGGAGGGTGAACCAAGCACGCGCACACCCTCGTGGAAGGTGTCAAAGGCCTGATGAATATGGCCGCAAAGCAGCACCTTCACCTGCGGATAGTCGGCAATCAGATCCCAGAGCACTTCACTATTTTCAAGGCTGATATCATCCAGCCAGCGACTGCCTATAGCATAGGCATGGTGATGCAGCGCGATCAATGTGTATTTTTCAGATGTGACTTCAAGAATGGTTCTCAGACGTTCCAACTCATCAACGGCAAGGAAACCTGAAATCGTGCCTGTTCGGTGTGAATTAAGCGTAATCACCTGCCAGAGGCCAAGATCAAGATGATCACTGTAGGATGAACAGGATTTGAGTGCCGGAATCAGGGAGCCTCTAAGGGCACCAAGATTGGCATGGTTGCCCGGCGAGATCATCACCGGCGCACACCACGGCAACATCGCCGCCACCTTGGCGTAGGTTGCTGCAGCCTCATCCTGCGCCATGTCACCACCAAGAACCACGACATCGGGATCAGGGTAATGGCGGTGTGCCGCCTCCAGCACTTCAGCATAACTCTCAATCGGGCGCACACCTTTGAGTTCACCGGCCGGATCATCATAGAGATGCGCATCGGAGATATGCAGCAGCAGGCTCATGACAGGCTGTTCTCTGCCAGCAATTGGCTCATAAAGGCTTCGGCCTCAGGGGGTCTATAGGTGACCCAGGTATGAACATGCAAAGGATCATCGGAAATATGGCGAATCACTTTGACATAGAGCTCGGATGTATCGGGAAGAATCAACTTCAGACTACTCAGCGGCGGACAATTCTGCTCCACCTGCAGATCAAAGGCTGACGCATTCAATGCCAATATTTTTCCGGCAAATGTCTCGCGGGCAAACTTACCCTCAAGCCTGGCAACCTGCAGATCAACCGGACTGCTCAATGGGATTAGCGGCTCGTCCCTCTTCTCCGGCAGCAGCAGCTCTTCATCGCCATAGACGCCACCGAGATCAAAAATCGTCATCTCTTTGCTGATACCTTTGGGCATCACCTTCAACTCATCATCAATGCGCAGCAGCACATCACAGGCATTGCGGGTCGCTTCAGAGATCAGAATCTGACCACCCACAGTATAGGATTCAATTCTTGATGTTGTATTCACAACCCGGCCGACAACGGCATATTTACTGCGTTTTTTCGAACCGATATTGCCAACAATGGCAGCTCCGCTGTTCACCCCGATTCCCATCTGCACTTCAGGGTAACCCTTGGCCAGATAACGGCGGTTGACCTCGCCCATGGCCAGCTGCATCTCCACCGCACAACGCACCGCACGTGTGGCATCATCTTCGCGCTGAATAGGGGCGCCGAAAATAGCCAGCACAGCATCACCGATAATCTCATCGATGGTACCCATATACTTCTGAATCACCTCGGTCATCTCACCAAGATAGATATTGATCATATCCACTACGGTTTCAGCAGGCAGGCGCTCACCAATGGAGGTGAACCCTCTGAGATCAGCCATCAACACCGTCACATCCCGCTTCTCACCGCCCAGCTTCAAACCGTGCGGCGAATCGATCAGACTGTCGACAATCTCCTCAGAGAGGTAACGGCCGAATGTGTCGCGAATAAAGCGGTAGGCAGAGCGCAATTTAAGATGGGTTTCAACGCGGGCATGCACAATCGCAGGGGTAATCGGTTTACTTATATAATCAACTGCGCCCACCTCAAATCCGAGCACCTCATCATGGGTCTCGTTCATGGCGGTCACAAAGATCACCGGAATACCCTCGGTGCGGGGATCGGCTTTGAGACGACGACACACCTCATAACCATCCATGCCGGGCATCATAATATCCAGCAGGATCAGGTCGGGCGCTTTATCAGAAAAGCAGCGCTGCAGCGCCTGCTCACCATTGATCGCCACCCTGACGGTATAGATCGACTTCAGTACGCCACGCAGCACATCAATATTTTCAGGGGTATCATCGACAACCAGAATGGTTGCCTTCTCAGATTCCGTCGCGGGCGCGTTTACACCGCTCTGCACATGGCTGCTCATGGCGACAATATTACACGAATCAGCCGCTGTGGCATCCCCCTGCAACCTGCTAATGACATTTAATCAGCGGCTCATAGAGTTGCCCAATGCAGACAACAGACAGCCAACTCATTCAGATCGCTCTAACTGAAGATGCCGCCTTCAATGATCTGACCGCTCAGGCCACGATTAGTGGTGATGCAACAGGCAGTGCGCGCATCACCGCCAAGGCATCAGGTTTACTCTCAGGCTTATCACTTGCCGATGCGGTATTTGCCGCCGTAGATGCGAAGATTTCGCGAAACTGGCTGCTTGCTGATGGTGATAAAGTAAAGGCTGGTGATGCCATTTGTGAGCTGACCGGCCCGCTGCGCGCCCTGCTTGCTGCCGAGCGCACTGCCCTGAATTTCCTTCAACATCTATCCGGCATCGCCACCGCCACTCACCATTTTGTTGAAGCAGTTGATGGCACAGGATGCAATATTGCTGATACACGCAAAACCACGCCGGGCCTGCGCAGGTTGGAGAAGCTGGCCGTGTTACATGGCGGCGGCATCAACCATCGCATGGATCTGGAGAGCGGCATGCTGATCAAAGAGAATCATATCCACGCCTGTGGCTCCATCACCGATGCCGTACACGCATGCAGCACTGTCCATCACGATGTCTGGGTTGAGGTGGAGTGCGAAACCATGGCTGAGGTGGTCGAAGCTGTGGCTGTCTGCCCTGATATTATCCTGCTCGATAACATGTCGCCGCAAACCGTGGCTGAGGCCCGCAACATCGTTCCCGATTCGATCCTGCTTGAAGCCTCTGGAAATATTACCCTGAGCAATGCCCGCGCTTATGCCGAGACCGGCATTGATCGCATCGCCATCGGTGCCATCACCCACTCCGCCCCTGCGCTGGATCTCTCCATGCGCATCACCAGCAAATAGCTGTGAGTGAGATTCGCGACAACATTCTAAACTGCCTCGATGCAAGCAGTGCACCGGTCTCCGGTGATCTGCTGGCTCAGCAGCTGGGAGTGTCGCGCACCGGCATCTGGAAACATATCCAGCTGTTAAGAAAAAGCGGCGCTAATATCGTTGCCCACTCGGGTCAGGGCTATACGCTGGAATCTGAGGTATTCAGTAGCGGCCTGCTACGCAAACGTTGCACGGGTAAGCGCATCGGCAACAGGATCGTTATTCTTGATGAGACCGACTCAACCAACCGCGATGCGATGGCAGAAGCGGATCAGGGTGCTGATGAAGGGCTGGTGATTTTTGCCCACCGGCAGAACGCCGGCAAAGGGCGCTTAGGCCGTCGCTGGCACACTGTGGCCGATTCACTGGCCTGCAGTGTGCTGCTGCGCCCCGACCTGCCACCGGAACAGGTACCCCAGCTATCACTGCTCACAGCCGTTGCCCTGCACGATGCGCTGGCGCACTTCTCCCCTGCTATCCGTATCAAGTGGCCCAATGATATTCTGCACAACAGTGCAAAACTGGCCGGTATCCTTACCGAAATGCGGGCAGAGCCGGGGCGTGTACATGCCGTTGTGCTTGGTTTCGGCATCAATCTCGCGGCCCCCATCGATGGCTGGCCTGCCGATATCACCCAGAAGGTGACCGATCTGCAGAGCATCGCTGCTGGTAAAATTTCCCGCCTTGATCTGGCCGCATCACTGCTGAATGCGCTGGACTACTGGTATGAGATCTATCTGCAGCAGGGCTTTGCGCCGATTCATGCCGCCTGGTGGCGCGCTCATGCCGCCTCCGGCCAACATGTACGCGTGCACAATGGGCAGGCTTATATTGATGGCATTGCCGCAGCCCTTGATGATGATGGTGCACTGCTGCTGGAGACAAGCAGTGGAACTCAGCGCATCATTGCCGGCGATCTGGAGTTACGATGAACAGAAACACAGCTGCTAGTAAACGCCTTCTCGTTGCCGATATCGGCAATACGCAGATGGTATTCGGCCTTTATGAAGGTGATCAACTGCTAAGCCACTGGCGCCTCTCCAGTGAACGCCAGCTTACCCCCGATGAACTGGCCTGGCAGCTGCATGGCATGTTTGAACAGTCCGATCAACCCGCTACAGATATCGATGGTATTCTCATCGCCAGTGTTGTGCCCCACCTTGATGCGCCACTGGCTGCAGCTTGTGAACGCACCTGCGGCATCAAAGCCGCTTTTGTCGGTTCCTCAGAGATTAAAACCGGTATGGCTGTGGACTATAAGAACCCGCGCGAAGTCGGCGCAGACCGTATCGTCAATGCTGTTGCCGCCAGAGAGCGCTTTGGAGCGCCGGTGATTGTGCTCGACTGTGGCACGGCCACCACCTTCGATATCGTCTCCCCTGAAGGCCACTATGCCGGTGGTCTGATCCTGCCGGGCATTGAAATCTCACTCAAAGCACTCTGTAAACGGGCGGCCAAACTGCCCGAGGTCTCGATTATTCGCAGTGAAACCCTGATCGCCCGCGACACCGCCAGCAGCATGCAGGCAGGCAGTTACTGGGCAGCCGTGGAGAGTTATCGCGGCATTATCCGAAGACTGCGTGAGCAACCCGGTTATGAGTCTGCTCCGATTATAGCAACCGGTGGACTAATCTCTCTGCTCAATAACGATCTGCCAGAGATTAACCACCATGAACCTTTTCTCACACTGACCGGACTCCTCCTGCTCGCCGACCGCCATTTCCAGCCATCATGAGTGTGAAAACAGGCGCAATAAATCGCCGTTTGGCAGGTTGTGAGCCAACGGCTATCGTTGCCCCCATGCTGCACCTTCTGCCATCCATCACCGCCCTGTTTTTTGCCGCCCTCCTTCTGTTTCCTGAAGCACTAGTGGCAGCAGATGCCAATAGCGTAGAGAAGCCTTCAGCTATTGAAAAAGAGTGCAAACGCATCGGCAACAAACTGGGTAGTGTTTCAATTAGAGATTGTCTTAACCATAACCTTCAAGAGAGCGGTGCCCAGTCGGTCACCGGTCAGGCGATCATGCTCAAGGAGTATCCGCCGCTGGCCTCAAGAGAACCCAAAGCCAGAATCCTGCTGATTGGTGGCACCCACGGTGATGAGTACTCATCAGTAAGTATCATTTTCAAGTGGATGAAAACGCTTGATATTCACCACTCCGGCCTCTTTCACTGGCATGTATCACCTCTGGTTAACCCTGATGGGCTTCTGCAGCGCCCCTCGCAACGGCTGAATGCAAACGGCGTTGATCTTAACCGTAATATGCCTACCCCTGACTGGCATAAGAGCACAAGCGCATACTGGCAAAAGACCGGTTTTGATAAACGCCGTTATCCCGGCCCCGCCCCTTTAAGTGAACCGGAATCACGCTGGCTCTATGAGGAGATTCGCACATTCAAACCACACGCCATTGTCTCAGTGCATGCACCCTACGGCGTACTTGATTTCGATGGCCCGCCGGTCGGCCCCAATCAGCTGGGCCAGTTGCATCTGCATCTGATCGGCACCTATCCCGGCTCTCTCGGCAATAGCGCCGGAGTTCAACATCAAATCCCTGTCATTACCGTCGAGCTCCCCTATGCCGGCATCATGCCATCCGAGGATGAGATCTCGCGCATGTGGATGGATCTGATCAGGTGGTTACGCCTGAATGTTCCAAAAGAGAAAACCACCAAAGCCTATGCCACGTTTGATGAGACTTCACGGCAGTTGATGGCAGCCCCTGCAAGCGGAAAAGAGCAGCAGAGAGAACGCCCTGCCGCAGAGGTTACGCCTGACTCAAGCGTTGAAGAGAAGGGCTCTGAAATTCACATGAACAGCAGGATCGATAATTGATAGCCAAGCAATGGATGTTTAACACTTATAAGGTTCTGGCACTGACACTGTTTCTGGCTGCGGCAACACCCGTGGATTCGGCAGTCACCAATCAGCAGCGCGAGAGGGCCTATCAGATTCTTAAACAGGGTGAGCATCATGCTGTTACCGCTCTGGCCAAAGGTGATCGGGAGATACTGCTGGGGCTGCTTGCCCTTGATCACGGCAACGCCAAAGAGGCCATTGCCATTCTCAGCAGCAGCAGTGTTCAGGGTGACCCGGTTGCAGCCATGATCAGGGCAGAGGCCTACCGTCGCCAATCGGTGCAGGCTGCCACCCGGGCGGGCAGTTACGCCCGTGCAGTCAATGCTGACATCGGCAGGTTAAAGAAGGCGAAATTGAGTGCCGGTCTGGATGAGGCCGAGCTTCGTCTTGAGAAACTTGTGACAGCCATGGACCGATCACCTGTTGCCGTTGCTGCAGTTGTCACACCTCAACCTGTTAACCAACAGCCCGCTGTCGCGACAGTCTGGGTCAGCGACAACACTATCCAGCCAGCTTCAGAGGCCTCCATACTATCCGAGAGCATCAATCAGATGATCGAGACATGGCGCAGCGACTGGCAGTCGCGCGATGCCGATGCCTACCTGAGCCACTATCATCCGGCATTCTCCAATGCCAAGCATGATTACGCTTCATGGGCGCAATACAAACGCCGCGTCAACCGCAATAAAACCTTCATCGAGGTGGATGTTTCCAACATCAAGATCGTCAAAGAGATTGCAGATAGTTCCCAAGCCAGGACTGTTATCGTCACCTTCAATCAGAAGTATCGCTCGAACAACTTCTCAGCCAATGACAGCAAACAGCTCTACCTGACTCGCAACAAACAGAGTGAGAGCTGGAGAATCCTCTCTGAAGGCAGTGTTGGCAGCAGTCCGCGTAAAGCAGCGGTAAGAGCGCTGAAAGTTAACACAACAGCATCCAAACCTGCGCAGGAGAACAACCCAACGCAGTGGGCGATCAATGTCGCCGCCTTTGATACCCGCAGTCATGCCGATGAGATGGCCTCCAGCATCCTCATCGATGGTGAACAGCAGCCTTTTGTCTCCGATGTTCCACTGGCTAGCAGGCAGGTCTACAGGGTTCGTATCGGCATGTTTGCCAGCAAAAGCGAGGCGGTAGATGCGATGATGCAGATATGTCCGCAGCTGGATGTCAGCGACTGCTGGCTTGAAAACCTGCCCGGCAACAGGAATTAAAGGTCAACGCCATGGCTAAGTCGATTTTTGTCTGTCAGGCCTGTGGCGCTGAACATCGCAAATGGATTGGCCAGTGCCCTGACTGTGGTGACTGGAACAGCATCAGCGAGCAGGTGCTGGAAGCCACCAGCCAGCGCATAGGCAGTAAAGGCAAAGCGCTGGCCACCTCCCCTATTACCGAGATCAACAGTCAATCATCACCACGCCGCTCTTCTCAAATTCAGGAGCTGGATCGGGTACTTGGTGGTGGCATCGTGCCCGGCTCTGCAGTTCTGATCGGCGGCAACCCCGGCATCGGCAAATCAACCCTGCTGCTGCAGGCCGCGGCCAAACTGGCGGCTAACAGCAAGAAACCTGTGCTCTATATTACCGGCGAGGAGTCGATTCAACAGGTTCATCTGCGCGGCGAACGCATCGACGCAATCCACGAAAACCTGCTGCTTGTTTCGGCATGTGAGCTGGAGTCGATGCTGGCTACAATTGATCAGATCAAACCAGAAACGGTGGTGGTGGACTCGATTCAGACCACGGTCAGCAACCGTCTGACCAGTGCGCCGGGCACGGTATCTCAGGTGCGCGATTGTGCAGCGGCGCTGATTCAGAATGCCAAGCGCATTGGCCATGCCCTGATTCTGGTTGGCCATGTCACCAAAGATGGTGCACTGGCCGGACCGCGCGTACTTGAACATATGGTCGATGCAGTGATCTATTTTGAGGGTGACCACGGTCATGCCCACCGCATCTTAAGAGCGGTTAAAAACCGCTTCGGCCCGGCCGGTGAGATCGGTGTTTTCGAGATGACAGACCGGGGCCTGATCGGCATCCGTGATGCCTCTCGCCTGTTTCTGGCTGAGCGCAGTGCCGATACTCCGGGTTCTGTGGTACTTGCATGTATGGAGGGGACACGCCCGCTATTGGTGGAGGTGCAGGCACTGGTTGCCCCTACCGTCTACTCTACCCCGAAACGTTCAGCCGTCGGCCTTGATACAGGCCGTGTTGCCATGCTCACGGCTGTACTGGAGCGCCGTATCGGCCTGCCGCTCTCCCAGTACGATGTGTATATTAACATCGCAGGTGGTGCTCGCATTGCCGAGCCTGCTGCTGATCTGGCTGTGATGCTGGCCATGGTCTCAGCCTTTCAGGAGAAAGCCGTTGCTGCGGATGTGGCGCTGTTCGGTGAGGTGGGCCTAACCGGTGAGGTGCGACCAGTGGGTCAGCCTGAATCACGTGTCAAAGAGGCAGTGAATCTGGGCTTCACCCATCTGGTGCTGCCGAGAGAAAATTACCAGAGGGTGCAGAAGGCAAATATCATTGCTAACATGCGCGACGAAAGTGCTTCACCACTGCAATTGACAGCTGTCAGACACCTGTCCGATGCCGTACAGAAGTTATTGGCCTGAAAGGATTTCAGGTGCGGATTAACAGAGGCCAACATTGAATTTTGTTGATTATATTCTGATTGCAATCGTCGGACTCTCGATGGTCCTGTCGCTTTGGCGCGGTTTTGTGCGTGAAGTGATCTCTCTGATCGGTCTTGTTCTCGCTTTTCTGGCTGCCAGCCGACTCTCAGGCCAGGCTGGTGACTATCTAGGGCAGTGGATCGACAATGCCACCATCGCCGATGGTGCAGGCTTTGCCATTGTATTTGTGATTGTCATGCTGGTTGTCGGTCTGATTGGTGCGGTGATTCGCAAGCTTGTTGATATCGCAGACCTGACGGCTACAGACCGCACTTTGGGCATCTTTTTTGGTGCCGCCCGTGGCATGCTGCTGATTGCACTCGCTTTTCTTGTTTATACGACTATCTCCAAACCCAGTTCGCCATGGCTGAAAAACAGTATGCTCACCCCCTATGCTATTGAACTCGGTGATATGCTTGGCGGCGTGATCCCTGAGGGCTACCCCTTCTCCCGCCAGGGTTCAGCCAAACAGCCTTCGCCACAACAGACTAAAGCCAGCTCGAAAGATCTGATTTCGATCAAAGACAAGCAGGCACTGAAAGCTATTCTTGAAAACAGTACGAAATGAGGCAGCAATGAGCGTTGAACGCGATATGAACGATCATTTTCACGACGAATGCGGTGTATTTGGCGTATTCGATCACCCGGAAGCAGCTAATCTGACCTATCTGGGTCTCTATGCGCAGCAGCACCGTGGTCAAGAGTCTGCCGGCATCGTCTGCACCGATGGCCACAGCTTCCACAGCCACCGCGGCATGGGACTTGTTGCTGATATCTTCCATAAATCTGAAATCAAAGAGCTCACCGGCAGGCACGGCATTGGCCATGTACGTTACTCCACATCCGGTGACTCCGGCCTGCGCAACTGTCAGCCCTTCTCCTTTGAATATGCCCATGGCGGCATCTCCATGTGCCATAACGGTAATATTGTTAATGCGCCCGAGCTGCGTAAACAGCTTGAGCAGCAGGGTTCAATCTTTCAATCCACATCCGATACTGAAGTACTGATTCATCTGGTTGCCCGCAGCAAGGCACCCACCATGCCCGGGCGCCTCTCCGAAGCGGTCAGGCAGTTAGCCGGTGGTTTCTCACTGCTTGTACTGGTGGAGAAACGACTGGTTGGTGTACGCGACCGCGATGGTATTCGCCCGCTGGTGCTCGGTAAACTGGACGACTCATGGGTACTGGCTTCAGAGACCTGTGCCTTTGATCTGATCGGTGCCACATATGAGCGCGATGTTGAGCCGGGTGAGATGGTTGTCATCGAAGAGGGTGGCCTGACCAGCTTCAAGCCACTGGGCAACGACTGCAAACCACACTTCTGTGTCTTCGAATATGTATATTTCGCACGTCCTGACTCCACGCTTGAGGGTATCAACGTCTACAAGGCGCGCTACCAGATTGGTGTGGAGCTGGCTAAAGAGTCACCGGCCGATGCTGATCTGGTGATACCGGTACCCGATTCCGGCGTGCCGCCGGCGATGGGTTTTGCTGAAGCTTCCGGCATTCCGTTCCAGATGGGGCTGATCCGCAACCACTATGTGGGGCGCACCTTTATCGAACCCAAACAGTCAATCCGTAACTTCGGTGTCAAACTGAAACTTAATCCCATCCGTGAACTGATCAGGGGCAAGCGCGTAGTGCTGGTGGATGACTCCATCGTGCGCGGCACCACCAGTCGTAAAATCGTTGAGATGGTACGTGCAGCAGGTGCAGCTGAGATCCATATGCGTATCTCCAGCCCGCCAACCAAACACTCCTGTTACTACGGTGTGGATACACCCGATGCTAATGAGTTGATGGCCAATAAAATGGATCTGGAAGAGATGCGTAAAGCCATCGGTGCCGATTCACTGGCTTTTGTCAGCTTTGATGGCATGTACCGCGCAGTTGGCAAACCACGTGAAAAACACTGTGATGCCTGTTTCTCCGGTGTCTATCCGGTAGCCATTGAAGGGCCGCGTTCACCGCAGCTCTCGCTGCTGAAAACCTTTAACAAGAAACGATGAGCCAGCGGCCGACGGTCGTTCTGATTCACGGCCTGTTTGGCTCCAGAAAACTGTTATGGCTTGAATATTTCAAAAACGTCCGCCAACTCTATGAGAGCATGGGCCTCAGGGTCATTGTACCGGGCCTGCCGTGGGCAGGATCTCTTGAGCAGCGCGCCAACGCCCTTGCCGGGCAACTCAAGGATGAATCCGGGCCTCTGCATCTGCTCGGCCACTCCATGGGTGGCCTTGATGCCCGCTACTGGATCAATCATCTTGGCGGCGCAGCCAAAGTGGCAAGCCTGACCACGCTGGTTACCCCGCACCGCGGCTCACCCGCTGCCGATCTGGTCTGCAACTCGTTCGCCCCTTTCCGGCTCTTTGCCGGCGTCCGCTCCCTGACCACTGATAACATCAGTCAGTTCAATGCGAGAACGCCTGATCAACCGCACATTATCTATCGCAGTTATACCGCCACACGCCCGCTGCATGAGCTACCCTGGATTGTGCGCCGCTATGGCCGTTACATTCAGCAGATCGAGGGGGATAATGACGCTCAGGTCTCTGTGGCTTCCGGTAGATGGGGAGACCACATCGCAACATTACCCTGTGACCACTATGAGACGATCTTCCTTAACTTCTGGTACAACCCCTTCAAGGCTCGAAAAGTTTTCGACCCTATGCCAGTCTACCGCCAAACAGCAGAATGGATTCTGTCACAGTAGTCTAGAGGGTATTGATTATAACAATACTCCCTGAAGCCAGTCACAGGCGATAGAAACGGTATTACTACTCTGCACTCGCCTTCTCTGCTGGCACAGGTTTTGGTTCAACGAACAGGCTCCCATAGGCCCAGCCTTCTCTGCCATCATTCAGACGTATCTGGTGCCAGCCCCACTTTGTATCAAGCTTGGTAACTACATCCCCCTTTTTGACAGTAAACAGGACATCACCCTTTGCGCTCGGTTTGCTTCTGACGTTACCGAAATAGTTCATTACAGTAAGTTTCTCGCCACCCTCTGCTGAGGGCGCAACGGCTACTGGCTCAGATACTGCGCTCTTCTCCACGACCGCAGTTTCAACAGCTGCTGTTTCAGTAACCACAGCTTTAACAACCGCTCTTTCTGCAACAGGTGAAACAGTGACCGCAGTTTTAGTAACCGTTCTTTCCGCAACCGGGGCAACAACAGGCTCTTTTATAACCGGTATCACTTCAGCCGAGGGCCAGGTGATCCAGAGAAGTAGCCCGGCAATTGCCACGCCGATCAGGATCTGCTTGAGCTTGTAGGATTTAGAGCTCTGATCTGCATGCTCCTTCACATTGAGTTCTCTGATCCTGTAGACTCCGAACTCCTCCTCAATCGAGCGTATCACTTCAGCAGCCTTCTCCTGGCCGATACTCTCCTCAAGGTACAACACCTCTGAAGCAGGCAGCAGCTCATCCACGATGGATTCTGCAGCCAACTCCTCAGGTTCACTGTGCCGATCGGTAGAAGGATTCTCCTGCTGCTCTTTGGCAAACGATTCCACCCGCTCATGTAAGCGATGCATAAACTTATCCAGCCTGTACTGCAGCTCTATCTCGCCATCACCATCCTGGCCGGAGAGAAGCGCCTTCTCATTGGATATAAAGTCATCGAGATGCGCCTTTAGCCGTTTTTTTCTATCCGAATCGTTATGAAAGTGATGCGAACCATCCATTGTTGCACTGCTCATGCCAGCCACCTCGTTGCGGGGTTTAAGGAAACGCTGACTTATTCAGCGTATCCATAAGCTGAGAGATTAGCTGGCCGGTCCCATTGAAGCTGTGATCTGTGCCATAGTGGATGACAGAATGATCTATGACAGATTGAGCTATGACAGAACGATCTATGACAGAACGATCTATGACAGAACGAGCTATGACAGAACGAGCTAAAGGGTTGTTCTCTGGCTAAGTGGCAGTCACTACTCACAAAAACAGTGTCCCACTTGAATGCCCCTGCGACCTTTGACACCTTCAGCGGGTAACCAGTAACGGACTTTCAATACTGTTTGGCAACTCACAGGCATCTCGGCCTGAAACTGGCCTGACCATCTGGTGGTTTTTGGATCAAACTGCTCTCTTCGCTTTTGAGCTCTTGTTTCAGCAATAACCATGCCTACTGCACCGCCAGTAACAGTGGCGATCCGGCTGGTGGTACCGATGTTATTATTGCGAACCTCGTCAAGAAATACTCCGGCAGCCGCAGAAGCGGCAGGCAGATTATCGGATTCGTGTTCGGTGAGAGCCCCCTCACTGGATGAGAGAGGCATGATTTTACGATCATCCGACTCAAACCATGCATCGATCACACCAACATCCCATGGTGTGCGCGACATATCGACCTTAACGCTCAACTTATCATCTGCAATGCGTTGCAACTCCGCATCAAAATAGATCTCACCCCATTTCCGTGAGGCCACACAGCTTCCACTATCAAGAATATCTCCATTGTAGGTGGATAGTTCCGAGCCATCCGGTTTTCCAGACCCGGTCGCACAAGATGAGAGCACTATCGCAAGAATCAGAAGTTGTATCATACGGGTCATTAATCTGAACATAACACACCTCAAAGCACCTGATCAAAACAACAGATCAGAAGATATTACTAGTATAACACAATCACCTGTTAACGGAGTGTGGTGACTTCACCAGACAGCAACAGGCCTATGATTTGCCGGGGTTATCTATTTGGTTGGTTGCTTCGCATACCGGGGCGTCCACTCATAGCTGTCCTCTTTTACACGAGCCCAGTAAAGATCACCGGAGTAGCGCCAGCCATCAAGCACGATACCCGATGCAAACGGTGCCCCTTTGAAGGTGACCACCACCGATGAGTGCTCACGCAGATCACTGTCACGATGGGCAACAGCAGAGTGAAAATCAAAATGTGCAGATTTCAGGCTCTGCATCTTTTTCAGCAGATCATCGGTCCAGTGAAAGCAGAGGCCTCGCTGCCTGATACCAAGATTGACCAGCAGGTTATGCTGACGAGGGGAACCGGTAATCTTATAAACTTTCGCCAACTCGCTGGTATATGCAATAGCTGTCTCAGCAACCAGAGCTGCAGCGTCATGATTAATTGAGCTGTGCAACTGCAGCAGGTCGCGGTTTAACAGTTCAACCTTCTCTACTGCCCGCCCCTCGTTTAGAGGCTGATGCACCGCACATCCTGCCGTAATCAGAAACAGCAGCGCTAACAGACTTCCAGACACCCTGATCAACCTGTAAATCCCCCTTACTCAACAGCAGTGATGCGCCACGCTAGCAGATTTCCCACACAAGCTTACAGGTGGAGTCGAGCCCATATTATGGCTATGCTTCGCAGCGATTTGAATTTGAAACCGGATAATCCCGCAGATGCTGTTTTTTCATGCTGTGATTATCTTTTTTATATCACGCACTGGAAAAGTCCCATCTGCGTTGATGAGAGGCAAGAGAATGGAAATTGATGTAAGAAAAGTGGCGATGCTCTCACGCATCCGCCTGACCGATGATGAGGCTGCAGAACTTGGCCCTCAACTCTCCAGTATCCTTGGTTATGTTGAACAGCTGGGCAAGGTAGACACCGATGGTGTTCCGCCCACTGCTCACCCGCATGATGCCGCCATGCCACTACGCGCCAATGTTGTGACCAATGGCAACCGTCGCGAAGCGTTGCAAGCTCCTGCTCCCAAAACAGAATCCGGCCTCTACGTTGTGCCGAAGGTGATCGAATAAACCATGCCATTTTCTTCATTATCAGAGATCCAGAGCCGCTTAAGCAGCGGTGAAACCACAGCCGTTGAAGTTGCCAAGCTCTACCTTGATCGTATTGCCAGCTATAACGATGAACTCAATGCTTTTGTTCACATCGACCCGACCCATGTACTGGCTCAGGCCGAAGCATCGGACAAATACCGCAGCGAACATGATGCACGCCCGCTGGAAGGGCTGCCGATTGCCGTCAAAGATATCTTCTGCACGCAGGATGGCCCTACCCAGTGCTGCTCCAATATCCTTAAAGATTTCCATGCCCCGTATGACGCAGAGGTCATTACCAAATTGAAAGAGGCTGGTGCTGTGCTGGTGGGTAAAACCAACATGGATGAGTTTGCCATGGGTTCATCGACAGAAACCTCAGCCTTTGGTGTCTGTCGCAACCCCTGGGATACCGAGCGCATCCCCGGTGGTTCATCCGGTGGTTCTGCGGCAGCTGTAGCCGCTGCACTCACACCCGCTGCCCTTGGTACTGATACAGGTGGCTCGATTCGCCAGCCTGCTTCTCTCACTGGCATTACCGGCCTGAAACCGACCTATGGTCGTGTATCACGTCGCGGCATTATCGCCTTTGCCTCCTCCCTTGATCAGGCCGGGCCAATGACACGCACAGTCAAAGATTGCGCCATGATCACCGCCGCCATTTCCGGCCATGACCCTCGCGATGCAACATCCGTTTCCGATGCTCCGGTCATCGACTGGCTTTCAGCCTGTGAATCACGTGATATGAAAGGTTTGAAAATCGGTAAACCCAAAGAGTATTTTGTCGATGGCATGGATGCAGAGGTTCGCGCCAGTGTTGAAGCGGCACTGAAGAAGTGTGAAGAGCTGGGTGCTGAGATCATCGATATCAGCCTGCCCAACACAGAATACGCAATAGCCGCCTATTATGTCATTGCTCCCTCAGAAGCATCAGCCAACCTCTCCCGCTACGATGGCGTACGTTTCGGACATCGCTGTGAGGATCCGGAAGATCTTCTCGATATGTATACCCGCTCGCGTGATGAAGGTTTCGGATCAGAGGTCAAACGCCGTATTCTTACCGGTGCTTTTGCACTCTCATCCGGTTATTACGATGCCTATTACCTCAAAGCTCAGCAGGTACGCACACTGATTCAGCAGGATTTCACTGCCGCTTTTGAGCAGGTAGATGTGATTGCCACACCAACATCGCCGATCACCGCCTTTAAACTGGGCGAGAAGACCGATGATCCACTAACCATGTATCTCTCGGATATCTTCACCATCGCGGTGAATCTCGCCGGCCTTCCCGGACTTTCGCAGCCGTGCGGCTTTGCACAGAATCTGCCGGTAGGTCTGCAGTGGATTGGCCCGGCATGGCGTGAAGATACCGTGCTTTCAGCAGCATCTGCCTATGAGGCAGCAACAGAGTGGAGCAGAAGATCTCCTGCAGCATTTGGAGGTGAGTCATGAGTTGGGAAATTGTAATCGGACTGGAAGTACACTGTCAGCTCAATACTGATACCAAAGCATTTTGTGGATGCTCCACCCAATTTGGTGCAGAGCCCAATACCCAGACCTGCCCGGTATGTCTGGGTATGCCAGGCCAGCTACCGGTTCTTAATACCGTTGCAGTTGATAAAACGATTCTGACCGGTCTGGCCATTAACGCCCACATCAATCTGGAATCGAAGTTTGATCGTAAAAACTACTTCTACCCTGATCTGCCCAAAGGTTACCAGATCTCACAGTTTGCCGTACCGATTGTTGAGGGTGGTTATATCGATATCCCGACCAAAGATGGTGGTGAGAAACGCCTCGGTGTGACACGTATCCACATGGAAGAGGATGCCGGAAAATCGATGCATGAGGGGCTGGATGCCGTGTCTCATATCGATCTGAACCGCTCCGGTGTACCATTGATGGAGATCGTTTCCGAACCGGATATGCGCTCTGCCGATGAAGCCATCGCCTACCTGAAACAGCTGCACCAGCTGATCCGTTTCCTCGGTGTCTCCGGTGCCGATATGGAGAAGGGGCAGTTCCGTTGCGATGCCAATGTTTCGGTCCGTCGCCCAGGTGAGCCGTTCGGAACACGCACTGAAATGAAAAACATGAACTCATTCCGCTTTATCAAACAGGCGATTGAGTTTGAAGTGCTGCGCCAGATCGAGATCATCGAAGATGGTGGCGAAGTGGTTCAGGAATCACGTCTGTGGGATTCGGTAAAATGCGAATCCCGCTCCATGCGCAGTAAAGAGGAAGCGCATGACTACCGCTACTTCCCGGAACCGGATCTGCCACCACTGCGCGTTTCACAGCAGGAGGTGGACGCCATTAAAGCGGGCATGCCTGAACTGCCTGGACAGTTGCGCAAACGCTTTGAGACCGAATTCGGCCTCTCCTCTTACGATGCCGATGTGCTGACCCAGACGCTTGAGTCAGCCGCATGGTATGAGTCACTGGTTGCTGCACATCCGGCTGATCCGAAACGTTGTGCCAACTGGATGGCCAATGAGCTTCTAGGTCGACTCAATGATGCGGGTAAAGAGCTCTCTGAATCACCTGTTTCTGCAGCACGACTGGCCGAACTTCTTAATCGCATTGGTGATAACACCATCTCGGGTAAAGCGGCCAAAGATGTATTCGACGCCATGATGGAATCAGCAGACAGTGTCGATGCCATCATTGAAGCCAAGGGTCTGAAACAGGTCAGCGACAGTGGCGCTATTGATACCATTATCCTTGAGGTGATGGCTGCCAATCCTGCACAGGTAGAGGGTTATCGTGGCGGTAAAGATAAGCTGTTGGGCTTCTTTGTCGGTCAGGTGATGAAAGCTTCACGCGGCAAAGCCAATCCCGGCATGGTCAATCAGCGCCTGCTAGAACTGCTTAAAGGTTGATCATCAAATGAGCCCGAAAGTGCGTCGGCTAGCTATTGCTGGCGCACTTCTGCTTGCGCTTGCGGTGACGCTGGTGGTCAGGCTTGATATCAAGAGTCTGAACAACCATGTCATGCAGGAGTTGCAGGGTTTCACCCAGGTCGGACTGGAGGCGAAAGAGAGTTCTTTCTCATTCATGCACGGCATCGGTCTGAGACTGGATGGGGTGACGTTGAAACAGCAGCACTACCGGGTGGATGCCGGCCATATGGACATCGGCATCCGGCTGCTGCCACTTCTGCTCGGTAAACTTGAGATCAACAACCTCGATATCCACGATGCCATCATTAAAGTGCGGCCTGAAGCTGTTGCCCCCACCTCCTCTGCGATCTCATCACTACCGGTTGAACGCATCCAGTTGATTCGCAGCAAGATTCAGACCTTCGATGGGGCTGACCTGCTCAATAACCTGCATCTTGATCTGCGTAATATCGGTAGCAACCGTGAAACGTTGTGGGAGCTGCAGGCGCAGCAAAAAGATCACTCGCTCAGCGGCCATGGCCGACTTAATTTCTATAATGGAGAAATCTCTGCGGGCTTTGGCAAGTTCAAACTTGATCGCGTGCCTCTGGCCCGCCTTCGTGCAGTCACACCCGCTTCGATATTTGCTTGGTTTGAAGAGTCTGAAGGCAGTATCAGTGGCTCTCTGACACTCGATATCACCCACAATCAGACATGGGCTGTATTCGGTGAAATGCGCCTGCAGGGTGACGCTGACGAGCCACCGCTCAGGCTGCGTGGCAAACTGGAGCATCCCGAAGCAGGTCTGCTCACATGGCACGACAGCTTTATCCATTTTGATAACAATGCAGTCATTGCCATTGATGGCGAATGCAGAAACCAGCATTGTGAAACAGGTATTGATGCCATCAACATTGACCTGAAAACATGGCTGCCTCTGCTTCCAAAAGGCGTATCATTTCATAAGCAGATCAGTGGCGTGACCGATCTCAATGCTCATGTTCAATGGAGTGATAAAAGCTGGGACAGTAGTGCAGCATTCAGGCTTAAAGATGCCTCTTATCGCTACAACGAAAGAGAATACACGCTACCTGAAATTGAGCTGCAAACCGAAGAGCTGCGCGGTGATAAAAAGAGCTGGTATGCAAAAGCCATCCTCACCTCTCCTGATGCAAATGGTGAGATGGCTATCACCAGTAGTCAGAAATCCTCCGGCAGCAAGGATATGCAGATCAATGCCAATCTGGTGGATGCACCACTCTGGCAGCCGCTTGCCAACCTGCTACTCAGTTCACTGCAGATTGAGCCGCAACTCGATGGTGAAGGATTTATAAGCGGATTGATTCAGCTGCAACAGAGCCGTAAAGAGAAACGACTTAAGCTCGATCTTGATGCAGAGAAAGCCGCCATCTCCTATGCGTCACTGTTCAAAAAGCCTGAAACAATCATCGCAAATTGCATTGCTGAGATCAGTTGGTCTAACAGCGATAAGCTGCCAACTGCAGTCGCCATGGAGAAGTGTCAGCTGGACAACTCATCACTGAAAAAAGCAGTCTGGAAACGCAGCAACAAGCAGGAGCAGCTGGAGATTAAAAGCCTCAGTCTGCAATTTGATCAGCTTCAGCACCATGCTGTACTGCTGCCTGCCGGCTTGAGTGAGTTCCGGGGGCTTGTTGAAGGGAGCGGCTCAAGCAGAAGAAATAGCTCTACTACAGGTGTTATGAACTGGGCTGAACAGATGAGTGGCAGATGGCACCTGCAGAACTTTGGAAAAAATAGCTGGTATAGCAACGGATCCATCACTGCAAAGAAGGGTCTTTTTCAATCCCCGCAGCTACTGCTGCAGGGCCCCTATGGAGAAGCGGAACTCAAAGGTGAGATCAATTTCCGTAAATCTACTGGTGATGTAGATATTCTCGCCGCAACACTGATAACCGAGGGTTACCCGGCACTACCTGAGTCCCTGAGGGGATTGAATATCCGGGGCCGTATCCATCAGGCCCAGCTCACACTGCTGAGTAATCAGCTGCAGGCTATTCACGGCTACTACCGCATTAAAAGTGATCAATTAAGTCTGGAGAATATTCAGGCCTCAATCGCAGCTGGTCAGCTTATCTCAAAAAAACTGCTCATCTCCCTCGACGCTGGCGGTTACGGCATAGCGGGAAAAGTACGTTTGAAAAATATGCTGTTGCAGCAGATTAACGGTTTGGATTCACTGCTGCAGGCTGAGCTGAAAGGTAAACTACACGCCAATATTGAATTGCAGGGTAAAATCCCTCATCTCAAGCAAGAGAGCTGGAACTTGAGCAATGGTGATATTCTCATCTATAGCGGTGAGTGGATCAGGCAGAGCGAGGCTAACTCCCTCTCAGAACATCTGGGCATCAAAGAGACCGAATTGATCTCGCATGGCTTCCGCGAGCTCAGTTTTCGCTTCCGAATTCGCGATCAGCAGAGTGATATCAGCCAGATTAAACTGAATCTTGGCGGATCACTGTTTCAAGGCAAAGCTGAGGTCAGCAATGCATTGGCCATACAAGGTACTCTGCAGAGCAAAGATCAGAGCCAGCTCTACGCCATTGATGGTGAGTGGCCCACCCCCTCCTGGCAGCAACTGCAATAACTACAATAGTCGCTTGAGCATTCACGTTTCCATGGCATCATTAAGGGATGAAACGACTATCCATTCGCGTCCAACAAGTTAAACCATCCGCCACCCTGGCGATTACTGCAAAAGCTGCTGAGATGAGAGCTGCCGGAAAAAGCATCATCTCACTCTCCGTTGGCGAGCCCGATTTCGAAACACCGAAAGCGGCCCGCGAAGCGGGTATCGAAGCGATCAATGCCGGTTTCACCCGCTACACTGCTGTAGCAGGCATTCCAGAGCTGCGCAAAGCAGTTGCTGAGAAGTTTAAGCGGGATAATGATCTCGACTACTCCCCTGATGAGATTCTTGTCTCAACCGGTGGCAAGCAGTGCATCTTCAACCTGCTGATGGCTGTGATGAATCCGGGCGAGCGGGCGATTATTCCGGCCCCCTACTGGGTCTCTTATCCGGATATGGTCAAGCTGACTGAAGGTACACCGGTAATCGTCAACACCACGGCTGAAAATTGTTTCAAGATCACGGCAGAGCAGCTTGAAGAGGTATTATGCCACCGTTGTAAAGTGCTCTTCCTCAACTCCCCGTCCAATCCGACCGGTATGGCTTATACCGCCGAGGAGCTGGCCGCTATCGGTGCGGTGGTGCGCAAACATCCCGGTCTGATCGTCGCCACCGATGATATGTATGAGAAGATTCTTTTCGATGGCAAAACCTTCGCTACCTTTGCTCAGGTTAATCCTGATCTGAAAGATCAGACGATTACCCTTAACGGTGTATCTAAAGCCTACTGCATGACCGGCTGGCGCATCGGCTTCTGTGCAGGCCCCCTCTCCATCATCAAAGCGATGGGCAAGATTCAGGGGCAGAGTACCTCCAACCCCAACTCCATCGCCCAGAAAGCAGCGCTGGCGGCACTGACAGGGCCTACCGATGAGCTGGATGAGATGGTTCGCACCTATGAGGTTCGCCGCAACTGGCTTGTCGATGCACTCAATGCCATTCCCGGCATGCAGGCTATTGTTCCCGACGGTGCTTTCTACGTCTTCCCATCGATAGCCGGATGGATCGGCAAAACGACACCGAGTGGCATCCTGCTCAGTGATGATCTGGTGATCTGTGAATGGTTGCTTGAAGAGGCGGGTGTTGCACTTGTACCTGGCACCGAGTTCGGTTCTCCCGGCCATCTGCGTTTCTCCTATGCAGTCAGTCAGGATACGCTGGAAGATGCTGTAGATCGCATTGCAAAAGCTGCTGCCTCGCTGATTTAACAACGCCAACCATCCATAAAAAAGGGCGCCATCCAGCGCCCTTTTTTTATCTTCAAACCTTGATGCGGCAGTGGCATCTCCACCACCGCATCCGAATCGACATTACCTGCCTGAGTGTGCGTAGTGCTCAATTCTCCTGTTGTTCGCCTGAATCAGACGATTGCTGTAGTGGTGACGTTCATTGGTGCGAACCTGCGGACGCTGAGCGTGCCTGTTGTTATCACGACGATGTTCACGGTACTCATGGCGTTCATGCCTATCATGAGACCTCTGGTAACGGTTTTGGCCTCGATAGTGAGCATGCCTTACGTCGCGGCAACCATGTGAACGTGAAGCGTGACGATCACGGTAGTGAGGTTTGCGTGGCTGCACGTAAACTGGTCTCTGGCTTCTATAGTGCACAGGTGTGGCATGGGCATCTGAAAGCATCGCGCCTGCAATGGCACCGAACATCGCGCCGATAATAGCACCCTGAGCCGTCTCATTACTCTGTGAACCGATTACAGCTCCGGCGGTGGCTCCGACTGCAGCTCCCGTGGCCATACCGCGCTCCTGAGGACCTGCATAAGCAGCTGCTGATGTGAATGTTACAATTAACGTGGCTATGAATATTTTTTTCATTGTCGCCTCCTTGTCATTGGCATGGAGAGAGTCTGTAGAAAATGACTTTTTCAATAAAGTGGACTATGTCAACTATTTAGGGGGAATTTCGCACGTGATGAAAATCACACTGATTATTATTCAAAGCCATGAACTTAAATGAGCGTAAAGAGTAGCGGACCACAAGGTTATAGGAGAATATTACAAAACTGAGAAGATGCTATTTACTGACCCTTATTATCTGAAGAACCGGACTCAGCTATTTCATCTACTTTCACCGCGACTTTTTCTGCTGCAGTTACTGCAGCGATTTTCTTGCCGTAGTTCTCCAGGAATACAGTCAGATTGGCCACCACAAGCGAATAGACAATCACGCCAAAGATCATCGTCATCACTGCGACTACACGACCAGCCGGGGTCTGCGGCACGATGTCACCATAACCAACGGTGGTCAGTGTTACAAAAGCCCACCAGAGGCCATCCTGAAACTCCCCGAACTGCGCATTACTACCATGCTCAAGGGAGAAGGTGACCGTACCAAAGATAAACACGAGACCAAACAGCGTCGCCATTGCAGCAGGAAGACTATCGCCTGAGAGCACCAGCAGACGCAGCAAGCGATCCTTGTTGGAGCGAATAAGCACACCGAGCCTGAGGGCGGGAAGCAGATG
Source organism: Mariprofundus sp. NF (assembly GCF_013387455.1). Lineage (NCBI taxonomy): Bacteria > Pseudomonadati > Pseudomonadota > Candidatius Mariprofundia > Mariprofundales > Mariprofundaceae > Mariprofundus > Mariprofundus sp. NF. The sequence continues at coordinate 57,203 of NZ_VWNC01000008.1, read as the reverse complement.
CACAACACGCAGTGCCATCAGCATACGCAGGATTGGGGATGAGAGAAGCACCACCAGCACCAGATCAAACCAGTTGGCTTTCATCCAGGCTTTACGACTCTCAGCAATCCACCAGCGGCCAAAAAACATCACCACAAAAACGACGAGTACAGCCATAATGCTCCACTCCGGAAGATCCTTAATAAATGAAGTAGCGACGGCCGCGATGGTCGTCATAAACAGGCTTACATCGAGGATGCGCTGGAAAAGGAGCCTGTTTGTCACGGCAAACCTACTTAGGTTCCGCCTTGTGGCCCGCTTTGTGACCGAAATAGAGCGCCAGAGAAACAAGGAAAATGCCGCCACCCATATAGAGAATATTCAGAGGGTCATCAAATTTCACATGCAAAACATTCTTGAAGAATGCCACGACAAGAATCATCAGAATCACTTTACCCAAGCGATCTTTCAGATCATCAAGACTCTCGATCTTCAGAAGTTTACCTGCCGCCTGGTTATCACGGGCACAATCGATCTTATCAATATGCAGTTCATACACACCAAGTCCAAAGATCAGCAGTACCATAGCTAGAAGGAAATCATCCACAGCGGTAATCACATGGCTCACTACCTGAGTATGGAAATCGGGGACGTCGTGACCAAGAAAATAAACATCAATAAATTCAAGAAGAAGCTTACCCATATCAATGGCTGAAAGGGTAAACAGCAGTGTCATACCGATAATACATGACCAGACCGCCAGCAGCGTCATATAGCGTGAACCCCACAGAATGTTTTCAAAAAATGATTTCATAACTTCCCTCTCTAATCTTTATTGCGTCAATCTAGTTTATTATTTAAAAATCACCAGCAGGATCGATGCCAAAATCACAATTCTGTCAAATGGGCCACTCCCCTGCCCCCTGCCTGCGCAATTCCGGCTCACCTTCACAGAGGTCAATCACCGTTGTCGGCATCATGCCACCCCAGCCAGCATCCATCACCGCACACGATAGATGTTTCAGCCTCGGCACAAACTCATCCGGATCATATTCAGGTTCTGACTCTCCCGGCAACTGCAAGGTTGTAGCCAGCAGCACTTCACCCATCTCATCCAGCAGCATCTGGCAAACCTGATTATCAGGAATACGGATGCCGACATCGCGTCGTTTACCGAAAATGCGCTTGGGTAGTGATGAGCTGGCAGGAAGAATAAAGGTATAGGCACCGGGCAGGCAACGCTTGAGAATGCGGTGGGCATAATTATCCATACGAACACAGGTTGCTGCTTGCGACAGGTCTTCACAAACTACAGACCACATATGCGAGCTATCCAGCTGTCTGAACTTGGTGATATCAGCTATCGCTCTGGTCGACTGAGGCAGGCATAACAGCACATAGGTGCTGTCGGTTGGCACCGCAATAAACAATCCCTGGCGCAGCAAATCAGCAGCGCGCCGAATCTGGCGAATCTGAGGACGCTCCGGATGTAACCGGAGGTGTTCAAACAGATGCATGTTCCCTCTCCCTTCAGCCACCGTCAGGTGGCGATCTCCCACTCAGTAATAATCTACTTTAAAAACCGAGTGCACCACCCAGCCCTTTGAGCAACTTCTTCTCACGCGATTCAGGTGCTGCCGGCTGCTCCGCAGTCTGATCTGCAGGAGCTGTACCTGCAGCTTTATCACCACCGAGAATCTTACCCAGCGCTCCGCCCACCTTACCTTTTTTCAACAGCGCCGGAGCATTGTCGATAAGGGTGGAGGCACTAATCTCCGGTTTCACACTCGGGGCAGCAAATGGGCCGCTGATATGCAGTGGAACGGTCAGACCTCGACGAACCGGTGATGCATCCCCCTGCCCTTTCAGTGTGCCCACTACGCGCGGTTTAACATGGTAATCCAGCAGCTTCTGCACCAGATCAACTGTGCCACTTCCGGTTACACGCAGTAGTGGTGAAGCCATAAACAGATCCCGGTTATCAGCCACACCATTTTTCACAGTGAAACTTCCCGAGAGCTGTGAGAAATCGGTCTCTTGGGGGCCGGTTGCCGCCATCGGATTGGTGAATTTGCGGATGGCACCGGCCATATCAAAACCTTTGATCTTACCATTGCGCATCAGCACATTGCCGCGACCGTTGAGCGTTTTGACACCTGCCTCTGTCAATCCTGTCGCTTTCATATTGGTATCCATCGACAGACTACCTTCAAGCATATCCATATCAGCCAGTGCTTTAAGCAGTGGCCCGACTTTTACATCTGTAATATGAACCGACTCCTTCCAGCTGGCAGGATAAGTGGCCGCATTCAGGCTCGCCTTTTCAGTTACTGTGCCACCGGAGAGATTAAACCGCAGCGGGTTGAGATTAAAAAGACCGTTGGAACCGCTGATGTTTACATTGAAGTTCTTCATCTCCATACCACGCAGATAGAGCGTGTCTGCCTGCATCTTGGCCGTCACACGCCACGGTGTAAGAAAACGCAGATCCGGCTCTACGGGCGGCTTCTCGGCAGCAGCTGCCCCAGAGCCACTGGAAGCTGGCTGGCTGGAAGCTGGTTTTGACTCCTGCTTGGGCTGCGGTAGCCACGGATCCATATGCAGATCACGCGTGGCAATGCGCAAACGGATATCGGGAACGGCATAAACCACCGCGCCTGAGATCTGAACAAGCTCCTGATCCAGCATCAACTGCATATCGCGGATTTCAACCTGTTTACTGTCACCGGCGAGAAGCGTGCTGAATTTCACCTCTTTCCAGGGCGATGGGTGGCCGGCATAGAGTGTGTTCAGATCAGGCGCGAATGCCGCTAACCAGCTGCGCTCAAGCGGATGGCCGTCCAGACGCAGTTGAAATGAAGGTGTCGTAGTCAGTTGTTTCACACTGCCTTTGGCCTCCAGGATATCCTTGCCGTTAATGGCAAGCGCGGCGCGGCGCACCTCAAGACGATCGGCTTTGGCCATATCAACCTTCCAACCGAGTTTGACATTGATCAGTGAATTGAGAACCAGTTCACCCTCACCCAGACGCAGGCCATCAGGACGCTGTTCAATATTGGCGGAAAAACCGACCGAAGCGTTATCAATCGAACCCAGCTCTGCAGGCCAGCCAGTGATCAATGATTTAAATGCTTTCAACTCCACTTTGCCAGCCGTAACCTGACCCTGCACCGGCAGATTAACCGGATCAATCGTGCTCAGATCACCCAATGGCCCGACAGTGGCATCCATGGCAAATGCATTACCGGAGAGTTTGCCTGAGAGTTTTACGGCAACTGGACGTTCCAACTGCACATCGGTCAGCGCCACATTCAATTCGGAGAGCACAACCGGCGCAGCTTTGCCATCCACCCAGGTCAGCTCGCCACCGGTGAGTATTAATGATTCAGCCTGCAGAGCAGCCAGTGCTGCAGATGGTTCCGATGATGGTTCCGATGATGGTGCGGCTGCAGCTTCGCTTTCAGATTCAGTAGCGCCAGATGCGATGAGATCGCCCCAGTTACTCTGGCCATCGGCATGACGCTCCAGATAGATCTTAGGTGTTGCCACTTCGAAATCTTTGATCTCGATATTTTTGCTCAGCAGTGGCAGCAGCGCCAGTTTCACATTCAGCTTCTGCACACTGACAAAATCCCGTTTGGCAAAACCTTCACGGTTGGCAAGATGCACATCATCCAGTTCGACACCAATCCATGGGAAGAGTGATGCACTCACCTTACCGATAGTCAGCTTGCGTCCGGTTGCATCCTCAACGCTCTGCTCAATCTGCGTTTTATAACTATTCACATCGATAAAGAATGGGACAACAAGCAGCGTAACAATCAGCAACCCTACAACGATAAGCGAATAACGGACGGTTTTGGCAATGGCTGAGGTCATAAGTAAACTCCTTTGATCAAACGCGCTGTCGGACGGCTGCAGCGCATACTAACATGGATTGAAAGAGCTATGGTGGGTATTTTCACCAGCTCATGCAAGAGGCGGAAAGTGATCCAGCAGGGTGATAAACTCATCCACTACAAGCTCGGCTCCAGCTGCAAGCAGTTCATCGCTATCGCCGACACCAAAGGATACACCGATGCAGGGTACCCCCGCCGCCACCGCCATCTGTACATCAAACAGCGCATCACCAACCACAACGGTTCTCTCCACGCCCACACCCATCTCTGCCATACACTCATTGACCATCGCCGGATGAGGCTTGGAGTGGGTGCAATCGGCCGTACGCAGCACATAGAACTGATCAGCCAGTGCAAAGGTATCAAGCACCCGATGCAGCCCCGGCAGAGATTTGCCGGTCACTACACCCAGCCAGTAACCACGCCTGCGCAGCTCGCTCAGCACTTCACGCACATTGGGATAGAGAGTGATATGCTGCTCGGCAGTGCGATAACACTCCCGGTACGCCTGTGTAATCGCCTCAAACAGCTCACTCTGCTGCTCAGGCTCAGGCAGAAGCCTGCGCACCGCCTCATGTAATGAGAGTCCGATCACGGCATTGACCGTATCTGCATCAGGTTGCTGCAGACCATTGTTGAGAAAGGCCTGCTGCATCGCCTCGACAATAGCACCGTGCGAATCGGTCAGAGTGCCGTCGCAATCAAATAGAATCAGTGAAGATTGGGAGTTAATGGTGGTTATCCTTGCCCGCGTTTTATGCACAGCTATGGGCGCTAATCTGTCGCGATTTTATAGCCCGCAAGCAGCCGGTCAACCACACACAGCCAACATGTTTTTAGATGGTTGACAGCGCAAGTTCGGCCCCTATAGTTCGGCCTCCCTAACGCGGGGTGGAGCAGTGGTAGCTCGTCGGGCTCATAACCCGAAGGTCGTCGGTTCAAATCCGGCCCCCGCAACCAAATCTCAAAGAGGGCTCGCAGTTCATCACTGCGGGCCCTTTTTACATTCAGACCTCTTATGAAGTCCTTCGAGCCAAAAACAGGAGATAAACATGCAGATCACTAACCATAAGGTTGTTTCATTCCACTACACCCTGACCAATGATCAGGGCACCATCCTCGACACATCAGCTGGTGGCGAGCCGATGCCTTATCTGCATGGCGAAGAGAATATTGTTCCGGGGCTGGAGCTGGCACTGGAGGGTAAGAGCGTTGGCGATAAGCTGAAAGTCTCACTCGATGCTGCCGATGCATACGGTGAATTTGATCCGACCATGGTTGAGATTGTATCAGCTGATCTGTTTGATGGCGTTGACAACATCGAGGTAGGCATGGAGTTCCAGGCCGAGATCCCTGATGGCGAAGGCGTTCAGATCGTACGTATTTCAGACGTTGATGGTGACAATATTACTGTCGATGGCAATCACCCTCTGGCTGGCCAGAACCTCCATTTCGATGTTGAGATCACTGATATTCGTGATGCCACGGCTGAAGAGCTGGAGCACGGCCACATCCATGGTGATGATGAAGAGTGCTGCGGTGAAGGCGACTGCTGCAGCTGATTTCTCAGCACATTTTAACGATCAAAAAGGGCTCGTAGTTTTTCACTGCGGGCCCTTTTGTCTGACTGGCACATAGAGTGATATCGCTACTGTCGTAACTTATAGCTCATAGCCCAGTACAAACTTCAACATGCCTTTGTCACTGGCAGTGGTGAGTCCGAACAGGTAACCGATCTCATAACTCAGACCAGCAGGAAGTTTACCAAACACTACCGGTCCAATCTGATGCGTCTGGCGGGAGAGTGGACTGCTGTTACCCACTTCACCGATGGCGCCATAGATCTCGACACCCGGCTCAAGAGCCCGGTTCCAGCGCCATTTGCTACGCCATGCGTAACCGGCAGTCGTGTTATTAACGGCATTGGCACCCAGCTCTTTTTTCAAAACCAGATTGGCTGTATGGATCAGTCTGCCACTCTCTTTTTCAAGCAGCAGTTTGAACTCAATCACATCGGGTTTGTTCAGTGAGCTTTGTGGTATGAGATATTCGATATACAGACCTGCATCCAGCCAGCGCTCGCCCTGTTCAAAAAGCTGATAGATGTTTTCCAGCTTCAACCCCTGATAAGCAAAGCTCTGCCCCGGCCTCTTTCTGAAATCACCCACCACGGCCGTCATCCAGCGATCAGTGACGCCATACTCCAGTTCAAACTGATCTCTGGCACTGCCATCTTTGGTCGGGTCACTGTCAAAGCTGAAGTCGAGAATATATTCAAACTCCAATTCTCCCTGCTCAACAATCGGGGAGTAAACTTTTTTGGCATAGCTATCTTGTGGCAATGCGGTCACGGATAACGCACAGAGCATCAGCACTGCCGCAACAATCGCTCCGTTTTTGGGCCTTGCCTGCAGATAGATCACCAACCAGGTCAGTGACAGCACCGATATAAATGTAAGCACCTGCATACCGCTGGGGCGATCATCATAACCCATCAATGCCTGTAGCAGTTGACCGGTGACACTCTGTTCAGCAATCAGCCCTGAGCTGTTCCAGATCATCTGACCCAGCGCAGGTACTGCATCGATGGTGACCAGATATGCCATACCCTGCGAAGCCATTCCGGCAGCCAGCAGCACAATCAGCGTTGTGATGACTGAGAAAACATGGCGCATTGGAATTTTCACCAGCGAGCGATAGAGCAGCAGCGCCACAGCCAGACCAAGCAGCAGACCTGCCACGGCACCGGTTAACATGCCGCTTAGATCAGCCGCACCACTGGCAGCCACACCATGCAGAAAGAGCACCACCTCTGAACCCTCGCGGGCCACAGCCAGAGCGACCACGATTGCCAGCAGCACGACTGAAACACCTTCTCCTTTGATCTCTGAGCAGCGCTGGCGAATACGATCAGAGATCTCTTTGCCCTGCCTGCGCATCCAGATTGCACTCCAGACCATAAGCATCGAGGCCGATAGCAGTATCGCAGCATTAAGCAGCTCCTGCCCCATACCGGCCATGGAGCTGGCAATCAGTTCGGCAAACAGTGCCACGATCACAGCGATGATCAGACCACCGGTAACACCAGCATAGATCCAGCGGGATGAGGATGGGATGCCACGGGAAGCAGCCATGGCAATGCTGATCACCAGAATCGCCTCAAGTGCTTCACGAAATACAATGATAAGTGTTGATAACATAAATGCGCCCCCCCTACTTCACGACAATGAGGCCCTGGGCGGTCTCTTCATTAAATTCACCAAAAAACGGGTAGGAACCGGCTGCCAGCGCTGGCAGAAAAATCACCGCAGTCGATCTGCCGGCGATGATCTTTTCGCGATTAAGTTCATAACTTTCAAACTCTTCAGGTGTGGCATCGTTGTTGATCACATGCAGGCGATGTTTCTCTCCTGCCACCATCTCAATGGTAGCAGGTTCAAAGCGGTGATTCTCAATCACCACCCGGTATTCGGCTGCCCATGCCATGTTGGCTGTAGTGCTGGCCATCAGGGCCACAGCAACACCAGCCAGCAAGGCCGCTTTTCTGATCATTAGTATCTCTGATAAAAACTTCATATCGTTCTCCTATTTCGCGAACGATAATCGTTATCATTTTATATGTAAATAGTAATGATAGTCATTATCAATATACTGCCAGGGTAAAAGCTGCGTTATCTGAATAGAAAAATGTGGGCGGTGTTTTAGCTACAGTTATTGCAGGTACCGAAAATTACCAACTGGTGACCGGTAATGGTAAAACTATTCTCTTCAGCAACCCTATCCTGCTGTTGCTCGATATCATCGTTGAAGAATTCCTGAATCTTGCCACAGCCTGTGCAGACAAGATGATCATGATGCGCTTTGCTGGCCCGCTCATAACGTTTGCGATCAGCCATCTGAAATGCACTGATCAGCCCCTGTGACTCCAGCGCAGCCAGGCCACGATAAACCGTTGCGATGCCCATGCTTGAACCACGCTCAATAAGCGCCCGCGCCAACTCCTCCGCATCCCAGTGATGGTTGGAGTCATTGATAAGATCAAGAATGACCTGACGGTGTTGGGTGAGTTTAGCCATAGAACAAGATGATAATGACTACCATTACTAACACAACATATTTGATTCCCGAATGACCACTACGAGCCAAACCCGCCGGTCTGTAAGAGGAGCGCAACAATTATGTACTATCCTTGGAACTTCCATCGATAACGCGCTACGCTACTGTCTTCCGGCTTGGTGAACTCGTTACACCTGACAAAGCGGCGCTATTTTGATCTAACTTTGACCCTGCTGGTCACCTTTGAGACACCTTTAATACCTTTTACAATCTTGGTCGCTTTGCTGCGTTCGGTTTTGGAGAGGGCCCGGCCAAACAGGAAGACATGACCGCCGACAGAGCGCCAGCGGAAGTTGGTGACATTCACACTCTTGCCCTCCAACAGCAGGGCATTAATCTTTTTCTCAATGACGGTATCATCTACATAACCTGCGACAGCACCTTTATCTTTATCGGTTTTCTTGTGCACAATCACTTCGTTGTAGACCTTTTTAACGCCCTTGATTGATTGCGCGATACTACCAGCCTGCTGCTTCTGCTTACTGGTTTCAACCACGCCTGTAAGCATGACATCCTGTTCATAGACATCGGTGGAGACTGAAACAACGTCTGTACCCATCTTGTCGGTGATCGTTGAAACAATGGAGGCTTTGATTTTGGCGTCCTTGCCGATATCCGATGAACTGCGATCTTCGGCCACCGCTTCCACAGCATCTTTGATATAGCCAAACGGATTGATATCAAAAGCCTGCACAGGCGTTACGTGGCATAAAAGAGCGAATAGAAGAGGATAAAATATTTTCTGCATGTCAGGTCTCCAGAGAAGTCATAAATCGCATCATAACAGCCTGAACCTCCCGGTAAAATGGGGAAAGCTCGGCAATGATGGGAAAAATAAGATCAACACCCGGCAGAGTCTCACACAGATTCAATGCTGCGCACTGCCGCAATCACCGCCTGCCCCAGAGCAATGCCACCATCATGTGCTGGAACCTGCCTGTGCTGTAAGACGTTAAAACCATGCGATTCCAGCATGATGGGCAAATGGGTAGAGATAAGCCGATTCTGAAACACACCACCGGAGAGTGCGATGCTATCAAACTCATGCTGCTCTCTTAGCTCCAGTGCCACCTGGGTCAGGGCATGGATCAGCGTGTGATGAAAACGTGAGGCAATATGGGCCACTGCAACCCCGGCCTGAAGGTCAGAGAGAATCTCCAGCCACATGGGCTGCCAGTTCAGAACACTGCATGAACTCTGCTCAAAATGGATAGAATAGGGTTCACTAACATCGTTAAAACAGCCTGTAGCGAGCTTTTCCAGATTGATGGCTGCCTCTGCCTCAAACGCCACCCTTTCGCGGTTCAGACCAAGTGCAGCGGCGACCGCATCAAACAGGCGACCACAGGATGAAGCCAGTGGTGCATTCACTCCTTTTGCCACCATGCTCTGCAGTGTCCCCACAGGCTTGGATTGCAGGAACTGTACAATATCAACATCAGAAAATTGATCAGATACCCGGCCCCAGAGTGGCAACAGATGCGCCATGGTATTGCGCCACGGCTCATGGATAGCCGCTGCCCCACCAATCATGGCAACCGGTTGAAAGCAGGCTAATCTCTGAAATCCGTGATAATCGGCCAGCAGAATCTCGCCACCCCAGATGCTGCCATCATCGCCAAAACCGAGGCCATCCAACGCAAAACCGAGAACAGGTTTTGTGTTCAGTGGCAGCGCATTGTCGGCCATCACGGCTGCGATATGGGCATAGTGATGCTGAACGGCAATGAGTTTGATTTCATGTTGGAGAGCCAGCTTCTCACCCCACTGTGATGAGAGATAATCCGGGTGCCTGTCGATGACAAGTTGCACAGGTAGAGATGATTTAAACTGACTCTCGACCTGCCCGATGAAATGGCGGTAGATATCTTCCTGTTCCAGATCACCGATTGCCTCTGTGAGCTGGGCTCTGCCGCCACTAAGCAGGCAGACAGTGCTCTTTAACTCTCCACCGAGCGCCAGCGTTCTGGTCGCATCTTCAAAACCATCGGGCAGATCGATTTGTATGGTGAATGGAGCGGTCATCGTCAACAGATGCGTGGTAACTGTTCACCAGCTAACCAGTCGACAACGCGCTGGCCACCAAAGGCAGTTTTCATGGTGACCAGATGACGTGCATCGCTAATCACTTCACCAATAATGGCCGCATCTCTGCCAAGCGGATGCTGCTGCATCAGACTCAGCAGTTCTGCAGCAGATTGAGCCGGGCAGATGCAAACCAGCTTACCTTCATTGGCGATATACAGCGGATCAAGCCCCAGCAGTTCACAGGCACCTCGCACTTCGGCACGCACAGGGATATCGATCTCTCTGATCTGCATACCGACAGCCGACTGTCTGCTAAGCTCATTAAGTGTGGTAGCCAGCCCACCGCGGGTGGGGTCACGCAGACAGTGGATATCAGGAACCGCTGCAACCATTGCCGCCACCAGTCCGTGCAGTGCTGCTGAATCTGATTGAATCGTAGTAGCGAACTCCAACCCCTCACGGCTGGAGAGAATAGCTGTGCCATGATCACCGATATAACCACTGATGATGATCAGATCACCGGCCTCTGCCCTGTCACCTGAGACTTGAACGTTATCAGGAAGAACACCAAAGCCTGTGGTGCTGATAAACACCCCGTCACCTTTGCCACGCTCCACCACTTTGGTGTCGCCTGTAATCACGGGCACCCCTGCATCTCGGCTGGCTGCTGCCATAGAGATAACGATCCTCTCCAGATCAGCCAGAGCAAAACCCTCTTCAAGAATAAAGCTGGCGGAGAGATAGAGTGGTTTGGCGCCGCTCATGGCCACATCATTGACTGTGCCGTGCACGGAGAGTGAACCGATATCACCACCGGGAAAAAACAGAGGGGAAACCACATGCGCATCGGTACTCATCACCATACGTCCGGCAGGTAGTTCAAACACGGCACTATCGTTACCCTGCCTTAACAGTTCATTATCCAGATGACGAATAAACAGCTCATCAATCAGCGTTGCAGAGACCCTGCCCCCACTACCGTGTGCCATCTCGACTACACCGTGTTTGATATCCAGTCTGCTCATGCGCCCGCCTCATCCCGAAAACGGCCATAACTGTAGTGCGCCGCACAGGCGCCTTCAGATGAGACCATGCACGCCCCCTTCGGCTCTTCCGGGGTACAGGCAGTAGCAAACAGCTTGCACTCATCCGGATCATTCAAGCCTCTAAGCACTGCCGGACAGATACAGCCTTTGATATCCGCAGTTGCAATCTCTGCCATGCCGAATCGTTTCTCGGCATCAAAATCTGCATATTTGGCTCTGATCTGAATGGCACTATCTGGCAGTAAACCCAGCCCTCGCCACTCAAACAGTGGCCGCGCCTCAAACACGTCACGCATCAAAGTCTGTGCTTTCAGATTGCCGGTTTGACTCACCGCTCGGCTGTACTGATTCTCCACCTCAAAGCGCTCCTCATTGATCTGACGAACCAGCATTAGTGTCGATTGAATCACATCCAGCGGTTCAAAACCTGCAATCACGATGGGGATCTGATGATGACTGCAGCACGCTGCATAAGCAGAGCTGCCGATAATGGTACTGACATGTGAGGGGCCAAGAATACCGTTGATATGCGCCTCGCCACTGGCCAGCAGATGCTCCATCGCCGGTGGTGTCTGCACATGGTTACAGTAGACACTGAAATTACTCAGCCCTTCTGCCTCAGCGATTTGAATAGCCACTGCCGTGGGCGGCGTTGTAGTCTCAAAACCGATGGCAAAAAAGACCACCTGCTGCTCAGGACTGTCGCGCGCAATCGCCAGTACATCACTAACGGAGTAGACCATGCGAATATCGGCACCACGCGCTTTGGCTTTGTGCAGAGAGTCCCGTTTGCCTGCTGGCACCCGCATCAGATCGGCATAGGTGCAGAGAATAATATCCTCAGACTCGACCAGTTGAATGGCAGCCTCAATACGCCCTGCGGGCAAAACACAGACCGGGCAACCCGGCCCATGCACAAATTTAAGATTTGATGGCATCAATTCATGCACACCAAAGCGGAAAATCGCATGTGTATGCCCGCCACAAAACTCCATCAAACGGTAGTCACGATCCGGCTCTACCTGCCGGTGAATCAACTCTGCGACCCTGCGTGCCTTCTCTCCATCACGAAATTCATCGACGTATTTCATGGTTCCATAGCCTTGAGCTCATCAAACAGCAGCAGCGTCTTCTCCGCCTCATCCGGATCGATGCGCTCCAGTGCATAACCGACATGCACCAGTACATAATCACCAACAGCGACTTCATCAAGCAGACGAGTGGATATCTCTTTGCGAATACCATCGAGATTGACGATAGCAGAAGAGGCCGAGTCATCCAGCGACTCAACCCTGGCCGGGACAGCGAGACACATTAGCGCTCCTTAGCCGGTGAACATACTCCGATCTGCGCAATGGCAAGATTGGCTCTGATCCAGCCTAACCAGTCATCCATCCCCTCACCTGTAGTAGCTGAGAGTTGAATAATCTTGATGCCGGGATTGATGCGGCGCGCATAGTCACAACAGGCCTCCACATCAAAATCGACATAGGGAAGCAGGTCAGTTTTATTCAGGATCATCAAGCTTGCAGCGTGAAACATATCGGGATATTTCAGTGGTTTATCAGCACCTTCTGTCACCGAAAGAATCACCACCTTGGCCGCTTCACCAAGATCAAATGCCGAAGGACAGACCAGATTGCCAACATTTTCGATGAACAGCGCACTACCACGCTGCAACTTCAGATCACCGATAGCGTGTCCAACCATGTGGGCATCCAGATGACACCCCTTGCCTGTATTGATCTGCACAGCTTTCGCACCAGATTCGCGGATACGATCTGCATCGAGTGCTGTCTGCTGATCACCCTCAATCACGGCAACAGGAGTCTGATCAAGCATAGCCCTGACAGTTGCAGTCAGCAGTGTTGTTTTTCCCGACCCCGGACTTGAAACAAGGTTCAGAGCCAGGATGCCATGTTCACTGAAAAAGCGACGGTTGGCATCGGCGTACTGATTGTTTTTACCAAGAATATCCTGCTCAATCTGAACCATGCGCGACTGGCTCAAACCCGGCGCATGCGCATGTGCAGCCCCCTGCCCATAATCATGGTTATGATCACCATGGTCATCTGCATGGGAGTGGCTGTGCCCCTCTTCATGATGATGGTGGTGTTCGTGACCTTCAATGGTGGTTTCGCCTTCACCACAACCGCATACCGTACACATCACACCACCTCCAACTCTTTAATTCGCATCTCTTCACCACCAGAAATCTGCAACTTGTAATCGCCACAGTATGGGCAGGCATCATAACGCTGTTTAATCTCTACATCTTTTAAGCAGATCTGGCACCAGACTCTGGCAGGCAGCTCAAGCAACTCAAGTTTGGCGCCATCAGCCAGCGTGCCTTTCATCACCACATCAAAACTGAAACGCATCGCTTCAGGCTCCACACAGGAGAACCTGCCCAGCTCCAGCCATACCGTTTTTACCTGAGAAAAGTTCTGCTGTGAGGCGCTATCTTCAATAACCTTCAACAAACTCTCACAAAGAGAGATCTCATGCATAGCCGTTCACCTCAAATGATGCTGTTCCAAGATTATAATCCTACAGGCATAGCAGAGACAACCTCCCTTTTCAGGAGAGACACCTACAGCAGCTCTGTTTCGCTTTCGGGCTGTTCAAATAACGCTGCCAAACAGCGCACTTGAACTAATCTCAAGTGAGAGGATATTACGTCATATGAATCGTCTTGATCTAATCACAAAACTGTTTGCCGCAACGCTTATCCTGTTGACTGCAAGCTGTGTATCGTTGGGCTCAAAATTTCAACCCGTTGAGATCACTGATCAAAGCAAGGCAGTGGTTATCTTTTATCGGCCTGCTGACCTCTGCAACATCACCGACCCATTCTATATCAGTGCCAATAAAAAAACGGTCGCAGCCCTTGGTAATGATGCTTACACCTCGCTTACCGCTGATCCCGGCAACTACACAGTTACAATCACCAATATTGTGACCCGCTTTACCAACTATAATCAGGGCAGCGAGCAGTTCGATTTTGAAGCGGGAAAAATCTATTACATCAAGTACCACCGCATCTGCAAACTATTTGCTCCGGACATCAATTTTGTTGATGCAATCGAAGAGAAAATAGCTCACAAAGAGCTGCTGAAAATGGGCTATACCAAACCGATGCTCGAGAGTCTCTCCAATCCGAATCGATATTGAGATTGATCAAATAGCAGGCAGAGACTGCTCAGAGTTTCAGCACATTTCTCACTCATAACTGCATACTGCTGCTGTTCTAACCAATAAACCTATTGGCACACAATATGCTCATATAAAAAGCAGAAAGAAGTGCTTCTCCCCAAGATTCCCCTTGAAGCACGGATCGGGCGCCTTTCACTCCCCTCTCCCCTCCGAAAGGTGTCCGGTCTTTTTTTACCCTCAAGCATCCCCGGACACAAAAAAAAGCGGCCCATGTTGCCATGGACCGCTTTGATCAGGTGTAAACCTTCTTACAGAGTGTGAAGCTCAGCAACAGCAGCCTTAGCTTTGTCACCACATACTTTCTGGTTAGGCATCTTAGACTTGCCGTGTGCAGCTTTAGCAATACTCTTAGACTCACATACCCATGCTTCCAGAGCTGCGTCATCCCATACAGCGCCAGCATCTTTCTGAGCTGACAGGTAAGAACCGTACTTGAAGCCATCAACGCCGCCCTGAGTACGACCAGCAATGGTCTTCAGACCTGGGCCAACTTTTTTGGCGTCAGAATCCAGGTGATGACAAGCTTTACACTTGCCCAGTGCGCTAGCATCAGCAGTTGCTGCCATGCCGCCCATTACGAATGCAGCTGCGGCTGCGATCATTAGTGCTTTTTTCATGATAAAATCCTCCTCTCGAATTTGGAGATGACTTGCTACGCACGCCGCCTCATGGTGTCAACCCTAAGCTTGGCCAAAAACAGGGGCAGTAGAAAAGAATCCCCCCCATGGGGGAACTCGCCACCTCAGCTCTCCTGATCGCTACGATGAGGGAACCGCTTAGCTACTTTTAAAGCGCAATTCACCATCAATAACATCAATGGTGATCGTGCCTGCGGGCATCACCTCTCCGGCAATCAACATTCTGGCTACCGGTGTCTCCAGCTGCTGCTGGATAAATCGTTTCAGCGGTCTGGCACCATAAACCGGATCATAACCCTCAACTGCCAGCCACGCTCTGGCTCCTGCGGTGACATCAAGTCCAATCTGCTGCTCATGCAGTCGCTGCTGTAACTCATTGAGAAATAGCGACACCACTTCAGTAATCACCGACTCACTCAACGGCTGGAAGAGTACGGTATCATCCACCCTGTTGAGGAATTCCGGCCGGAAATGGCTGCGCAAGGCGGCCATCACCTGCGTGCGTGCAGCCTCATCAATCACGCCATGACTATCGATGCCATCCAGCAGATATTGGGAACCGATATTACTGGTCATGATGATAATGGTATTCTGGAAATTGACTGTCCTACCATGGCTATCGGTCAGGCGACCATCATCAAGCAGCTGCAGCAGTATATTAAATACATCCGGATGCGCCTTCTCCACCTCATCAAGCAGCAGCACACAGTAAGGCTTGCGTCGCACAGCTTCAGTCAGCTGCCCCCCCTCCTCAAAACCGACATAACCCGGAGGTGCACCGACCAGACGGGAAACGGTATGGCGCTCCATATATTCGGACATATCGATGCGCACCATATTATCCTCAGAGTCAAACAGCGACCGGGCCAGGGTTCTGGCCAGCTCGGTTTTACCTACACCGGTAGGACCAAGAAACAGGAATGAACCGATGGGACGATGCTGATCACGGATGCCAGCGCGTGCGCGCAGCACAGCATCAGCCACAGCTTTTACCGCCTCATCCTGTCCGATCACCCGCTCATGCAGTACTGACTCAAGCTTGAGCAGCTTATCCCGCTCACCCTCCAGCAACCGCGTTAATGGAATGCCTGTCCAGCGCGCCACCACCTGGGCAATCTCCTCTTCGCTCACCTCTTCGCGCAACAGGCCACTGGACTCATGGTTGCTGGCCTCAAGCGCCGCCAGCTCTTTCTCCAACTCAGGAAGTGTGCCATAACGCAGTGAAGCGACCTTCTCCAGCTCATACTTGCGCTCGGCTGCTTCGATCTCAAAACGTGTCTGTTCAATCTTTTCGCGCAACAACTGCACCTGACTGATTGCCCCCTTCTCCTTCTCCCACTGCGAACGCATCACATCCCGCCGCTCCTGAAGATCTGCCAGCTCTTTGCGCAACACCTTCAGTCGCTCGCCACTGGCCGCATCCTTCTCCTTCTTCAGCGCTGTCTCCTCAATCTCCAGACGCATAGCCCTGCGGCTGATCTCATCCAGCTCTGCCGGCATCGAATCCATCTCTGTGCGAATCGAAGCGCACGCCTCATCCACAAGATCAATTGCCTTATCAGGCAAAAAACGATCTGAGATATAACGATCAGAGAGTGTTGCTGCCGCCACCAGTGAAGCATCTGTAATACGGACACCGTGATGCAGCTCAAAACGTTCGCGCAAACCGCGCAGAATCGAGATGGTATCCTCGACATTGGGTGCATCGACAATGATCGGCTGAAAACGGCGTTCCAGCGCCGCATCCTTCTCAATATAGCGACGATACTCATCCAGTGTGGTGGCACCGATACAGTGCAGTTCACCACGTGCCAGCATCGGTTTGAGCATATTACCGGCATCACTGCTGCCTTCAGTTTTACCTGCTCCGACAATGGTATGCAGCTCATCAATAAACAGCAGGGTGCGCCCATCCGACTCTTTGATCTCTTTGAGTACCGCTTTCAGTCGCTCCTCAAATTCGCCTCTGTATTTGGCACCGGCCATCAATGCGGCCATATCCAGTGAGAAGAGCTTGCGATCCTTCAACCCCTCAGGCACATCGCCGGAGACGATGCGTTGTGCCAGACCTTCGGCAATAGCTGTCTTGCCCACACCGGGCTCACCGATCAGTACCGGATTATTCTTGGTTTTGCGTGACAGAATTCTGACAACTGAACGAATTTCACTATCCCGACCGATGACCGGATCGAGCTTTCCGTTTCTGGCCATCTCCACCAGATCAACACCATATTTGTTCAGCGCATCATACTGCGACTCAGGCGAATCGCTGGTGACACGCTGATGACCACGCACCTTCTCAAGCGCCTGCATGAAGAGATCACGAGTGATGCCAAATTCCTTGAAGGCTTTGCCTGCATCGCTTTTCTCCTGCTCATCGATAAAACCAAGTAGCAGATGTTCAACAGAGATGTACTCATCCTGAAGTTTCTTTGCCTCATCTTCGGCCTGGATGAAAAGCTGCTGCAGTCGCTGCGTGACATAGAGGGTATTGGCCTGGGCAGGGCCGAGCGCCACTTTGGGACGTTTTGAAAGTGACGTTTCGATCTTTGCTTTGATCAGATCGATGGCAACACCACATTGATCAATCAACCTGGGCGCTAAACCATTTTTTTGAGCCAACAGCTCAGCCAGAAGATGTTCACCATCCACCTCCTGATGCGACAGGCGTGTCGCCAGCGACTGCGCTGATGCAACAGCTTCACTTACCTTCTGAGTTAATCGGTTCATATCCATGAAAAAGCTCCTACACTACAATCCAATAATGATTGATTAATATCTCTATAGGGCTTTATAGTGGCAAATCCAAGGGTTAGAGATCACTTCCATTAACACCGGCCTCACTCACCGCCTGCAGCAGAGCCTTGCGGCTGTAGGGCTTGCGCACAAAACCTGCCAGGCCATGAACAAACAGACGTTCCGCCGCTTCTCCTTCTGAAAAACCACTACTGAGGACAATCGGGATATCCGGATATCTGGCATGCATCAGATGGAAGGCCTGCTCCCCATCCAGTTTGGGCATGGTAAGATCAAGCACAACCAGTGCTATTTCATCACAATGTTTGTCCAGCAGGGTCAAGGCCATTTCGCCATCATCTGCCGTGATCACCTGCATCCCTTCCCGCTCCAGAATACGACTGGCGACATCCCGCACCGCCTGCTCATCATCGACCAGCAGCACGGTTCCACGCAGAGCCACCGGCAGTTCATATTGGCCGGTCTGCTCCTCGACAGACTCAACTGCTTCACCTTTGAGTGCCGGGAAATAGATTTTAAAACAGGAACCACGCCCCGGCTCGCTGTAGAGGGAGAGTGCGCCTGCATGACTGCGGACAATACCGAGCAGTGCCGCCAGACCAAGACCACTACCCATCTCTTTGGTGGTAAAGAAGGGATCGAAAATGCGCTGCTGTGTCTCTCTGTCCATGCCGCAGCCCGTATCACACGCCTCGACAAAGATATATTCACCTTCAACAAGCTCATCTTTGAGATACATGCGTGAGAAATCACGCTGATTCAGGTGCACGCTACCTGTAGAGAGTGTGACGTTTCCCGGTTTCCCCTGCATCGCCTCAGCAGCATTGGTCATCAGATTCATCAGCATCTGAGTCAGCTGGTTTTTATCACCATGCAGATTTGCCAGCCCATCCTGCAATTTCAGCTCCAGCTCAACACGTTTACCGATCACTGTGCCGAGAAGCTCTGACACATCGCTAATCAGAAGATTAAGATTCTGCTCCCCCATCGCAAAGCGACCCTGCCCTGAATAGGCGAGCATCTGATGAACAAGTTCAGCACCCTTCTTGGATGCCTTGAAAACCTGCTTGAGATAATAGCGTATTTCGCCTTCATCGGGCGCATCCAGCAGTGCCAGTTCAGCATTACCCATCACACCGACCAGAAGATTATTAAAGTCATGGGCAATGCCTCCGGCCAGCACACCGACACTCTCCATCTTCTGTGCCTGCTGCAGCTGGCTGGTCAGCTCCTCTCTCTCCTGCTCTGCCTGTTTGCGGGCATTGATATCACGAAGGTTGCCCTCCACGCCGATAACATTACGGTTTTCATCATAACAGTAGTGCGAGTTGGATTCTGTCCAGAAGCGGGAGCCATCCCGATGCCTCAAACAAAGTTCATACTGTTCAATTTTTCCATCTCCATCGGCTAATGCCTGCAGATGTTTTTCACGTCCCTCTTTCTCATAATAGAGATCACTGGTTCGCATACCGATCAAATCGCTGCGTTTATATCCCAGATGACGTTCAACCGAGGCTGAGACCCAGAGCAGCACCCCATCCAGATTGACGCGATAATAGGTATCCTGCATCTGGTCGAGCATCTCCCTGTACTCGCTGGAGAGCTTCTCCAGTTCATTCGTACGCTTTTCGATGCCATGACGCAGCTGCCTGTTAAAGGCGTAGAGAATCAGAATCAATATCAGCAAAACGGCAATGCCGATCCAGAAACGATAGGGGTAGACATGATTCTTCATCACATGCGAGATCGTCGGTTGCGGCTGGTAGAGAAAGTGATCCCAATTCAGCTCACCAATCGGATAACCCAGGGCTTGAAACTCTTCGGCAATACGATGCCAGCGTCTGGGATTTGAGAGACCAATCGGGATAATTTCGACATTCATCAAATCGGCAATGATCTCAGCCTCAAACCTCAGGAAGTCGTGCGACTTCTGCTGCGAGTCATATTTTTCCTTGATCAGCTCAATCACTTCATCGACATGATTCAGTGCATAGTGCCACCCCTTGATCGTGGCGCGATGCAGTGCATCGGCTCGTTTGGGGTTCTCCTCTATCTCCTTCTCTGTGGTCAGCAGCGTATCGCCATAGATATCCAGGCCGAACTCCTGAGGTCTGAACATGCGATATGGCATACCCTTCTGCTCAAACAGAAATGCCTCATTGCTGCTATAACCGGGCCATGCATCGCTCTTACCGTTAAACAGATCCTCAGCCACACCTGCCGACTGACGAACAAAATCACCGCTGTTGATATTAAACTTCTTCAGCAGTGCAAAAGCCTCAACCTCGCGCCGTCCATCCTGCATCATAACAATACGCTTGCCGCGCAACTCAGCCGGAGAACTGATCTCAGGACGAGTGTAGATCACCTGTGCTGTATGTTGAAAAATAGAGGCGAGAACAACGATCGGAGCCCCTTCGGCCCGATCCAGGAGGGCACTGGCGTTACCCACTGCATATTGTGCATGCCCCTCCAGCAGCTCCCTGACCGGATTTTTTCCCGGGCCACCCTCAACGAGTTCAACCCTCAACCCTTCATCAGCATAATATCCCTTCTCAATAGCCATATAATAACCGGCAAACTGGAACTGATGCTTCCATTTCAGCTGCAATCCGACGCTATCAAGATCACCCTCATGCGCAGAGATCGGGGCGACCCAGCCGAGTGAGATCAACAAAAGTGCAATAAGTGTAAAAGCCTGCCTCATAGCAAACAGATTAAGGGTTCAGGATGCGAACAGCAAACAGCAATATGACAGTGGAAGCTCAGGGCATGCTTAATGATTAGAGAGTTCGACCACAAACACCGCAACTTTGGCAACCGTTGCCGGATTGGAGTTGGCAATCTCAACAATCAGATCATCCGCCCCTTCCGGATTGTTAAAGCGCGTCTGAAATTCATGACTACCGACTTTGTAGCTGCGCCGCTGTTGCATGGTCTTCTCGATATCACCATGTACCCTTACAACGCGGAAGGTGAGCGGCCCGACGGTATCGGAAACCATTGTCACCTCATAAAGGCCGGGGCGATTGGGCATGTCGAAAAATTCGCGGGACTTCTGAAAGGGTGGAACATTGGCATCGCGGTAATAGAGGTAGTCTGTTTCAGTGGCAAAAGTGACGCCAACCTGTGCGAAGAGAGGCAGGCCAAGAGAGAGAGCCAGCAAGATCAACAGCTTTCTCATAAACCCTCCTGCACCTCAATATCATATTTATCACAAAGATAGCGCATTTTATCCTTGGCGCGGTCACCGAATCCAAGCCAGCGACCGGCTCTGGCTTTGATGTGATGGTTGCGTTCTAAGGCTGCCTCAACAAGCTGCCGTTCAAACTCTGCCACCGCCTTCTCTGCACGGATGCCACTATCGGGCAACTGCTGAAGCCAGAGCTGCAGGGGATCGATATCATCAGATACAAACTGCGGGCCGGCCAGTGACGGAATGGCTGCGACCACCTCATCAGAGGCGAGAACAACAGCGCGTTCAATCACATTCTCCAACTCTCTGACATTGCCCGGCCAGCTATAGCGCGACAGCTGTTCAAGCACATCCTCTGAAAAACCATCCATACGTTTGCCACACATCGCAGCCTTACGCAGCAGAATCGCATCAGCCAGTTCAGGAAGATCATCGATATGATCGCGTAGTGGCGGCACTGCAATTTCAACCACATGAATACGATAATAGAGATCATCGCGAAACAGCCCTTCAGCCACGTTGCGCTCAAGGTCTTCACGGGTAGAGCAGATCAGACGCACATCCGAATAGAGAATCGCCTCACCACCAAGGCGCGAAAACTCGCCCGACTCCAGAACCCGCAACAGCTTGGCCTGAACCGGCAGAGGCAAGCCTGCAACCTCATCGAGAAACAGCGTGCCACCACTGGCGCGCTCAAACCATCCCAGCTTGCGTTTTCCCGCTCCGGAAAAGGCACCCATTTCATAGCCAAACAGCTCACTTTCCAGCATTTCCGCACTCATCGAAGCACAGTTGATAGCAATAAAGGGCTGCTCCGCCCGGTTGCTGGCTGCATGCAGTTTTCGCGCAATCAGCTCTTTTCCTGTTCCTGTTTCGCCACAGATCAATACTGTGGATGGAGCTCGGGCCACCTGCTCAATCAACCGTCTGAGCTGCTGCATCACTTCAGATTCACCAAGCAGATCGGTGTTAACCTGACTCTGCAAGGCGCGCTCCATCTCCTGCTCACGCATCGCCTTCCAGCTGATCTCCATGCTGCGATCAATGGTGCTCTTTACCTCATCCGGATCAAACGGTTTGCCAAAAAAATCCAGTGCTCCCAGCTCCTGAGCCCGTAGTGCAAAAGCACGCTCATCATGACCGGTGATGACTACGACCGGTGTATCAGGACTCTCCTCTCTCAGACGCGTCAGATAACCCATGCCAATCTCAGGATTATCCGGTTCCGGTGGCAGTGCCAGATCAAGCACCACCAGATCAACCCGGTTCCCGGATAACATCTGATCTGCACCCTCCAGATCACCCGCCTCAAGAATCTGATACGACTCTTTCAGCAACAGCTTCAAATTCAGCCGATTGATATCGTTATCATCAACGACAAGTACCGTTTGTTTCATAACAGATGCTCCTTTATCAGCGCATTGAATCTCATATTAACCATGCTTATCCTGCCATAGGGGCAGCTGCACGATGAAGGTGGAACCTTTGCCCACTCCCTCACTTTGTGCCGTAATCATTCCGCCATGGGCAGTGACAATCCGGCGTGAGAGGTAGAGGCCAACACCCAAGCCATTACTCTTGCTGGTGGCAAACAGTCTGAAAAGTCGGTTTTTCAGGAACTCAGGCGTCATGCCGCAGCCCTGATCACTGATCCGCACTTCAGCCATCTCTTCATTGGCGCTGTTTTTCACAAGACGGGTCTCTATATGAATCCGACCCTGACGCTGCATTGACTGCACGCCGTTATCATAGAGGTTCTCAAACACGCCCTGCAGCTGGTCGTTGTCGCCTGCGACGGCAGGCAGCAGCTGGTAGTTATCTGTTATGGTGATCGATTCAGGCCAGAGGCGATCCCGCACACTGCGTTGCAGCAGCGCGACAAGATCGATCGGTGTTATGGTGAGATCAACGGGCGCATTGGGATCATTCATACGCTGCATCAGCGTCTGCATTCTGCCGGTCACCTTTTTAATCGCCGTCAGCATGCGCGCCACATCCTCCTCATCGAGCTTGCCGGAGCCCAGATGGTGAGCAAGAAACGAGAGATCGTGCAGACGATTTTTCAGATCGTGGGAGTGCAGCTGTTTGGTGACACGCGAGAGTGAGTCAAGCCTTGCTGCCTCAGCCTGCTGATGGGTCAGGCGGGCATGCTCCAGACTCATGGCTGCAAACTTGGCCAGTGACTCAAGACTGGCTCTCTCCTCACTATCCATTGGCCAGCTATCCAGACGGGGTCCCAGCCAGAGGTAGGCCTCACCGGTAGCATCAGGCAGTTCAAGGCAGAGATCATAGGTTTCATGCCGGCCATCATGGGCTTGCTCATCAATCATCGGCGCATTGGCAGGAAAAGCGTACCACTCGCCGTCGGGTCTGTTACGCTCATCCAATGCCACATAACGGCGATGGCTCACATTATAGATCCGCTCCAGCAGTGCCGATTCAATATCCTGAAGCGGCAACTGGGCAAGGTCTCCGGCGCCCAGCTGACGAATGGCTGCCAGCATATCAAGTTGATGACGGAAAAAGAGTCGATCCAGCGCTCGCTGCATCGACTGCACCAGCGGTGCAAAACCGAAAGCCGCAGCAATCGCCGCGATCACCATTGCCCAGACCGAGACAGGCAGGCCGGTGACCAGATAGACAGCCGATTCGGCCAGCATCAGCACCAGCACGAAGACAGCTATCGCCGCCAGTGTGGCGCCGAAATAGGCGAATGAGTGCACCAGCCGCCTGAAGCTGAAAATCAGGCGCAAACGTGACATCGAGGCCTCAGCTTTCAGCAAGCTCCAACCGTTGGCCTTCAAATTCAAAGTTAGCCATAGCCTGGCGCAGTGATTGCAGTGATTCACCGGCAAGCGGCAACAGCGGCAGACGCAGCTCACTGCCTATCCAGCCCAGTGCAGCACATGCAGCTTTTACAGGAATCGGGTTGGCTTCAACAAACAGTACACTGTTGAGTTCGCGCATCGCAAACTGTGCTTTACGAGCCCGTTGCAGATCACCATCAGCCATCGCCCCGGTCAAAGCCAGCATCGCCTGCGGTGCTATATTGGCGACCACAGAGATCACACCGTGACCACCCATGGCCATAAATGGCATCGTCGTAGCATCATCACCGGAGTAGAACTCGATACGGTCACCACAGGCTGCCATGGTGTGGGCCAGCTGTTCCATATTTGCCGTGGCATCTTTGATACCAACGATATTGGCAACATGTGAAAGCCTGCCAACCGTTTCAGGTAGAATATTGGAGTTGGTGCGTCCAGGTACATTGTAAACCAGCTGAGGAAGATGAACCGCATCAGCAACTGCCTTGTAGTGGCAGTAGATGCCTTCCTGGGTTGGTTTGTTGTAGTAGGGGGAGATCAACAGCGCAGCATCAGCACCAATAGATTTGGCTGCAGCCGTAAGCTCAACCGATTCTGCGGTATTATTACTTCCGGTTCCGGCAATTACCGGCACTCGCCCGGCCACCTGCTCCACCGCCATGCGGATCACCTGCTTGTGTTCATCAAAAGAGAGTGTTGCCGCTTCACCGGTCGTACCGGCAGGAATGACACCGTTTACGCCAGCCTCGACCTGCCTCTCCAGATGCTCACGAAAAGCCTCTTCATCAATCTTTCCGTTTGCGAATGGTGTGACCAGTGCGGTCATCGTACCATGGAACATGCCTGCCTCCGAAATATGACACCCGAATAAAACACTTTGTATCTGTTGGTGATGTCATCTCTAACTGGCTGAACTATAACCGCATCATCTGTTCGAGAAAGGAGATATATTCTCCCCATCCCTTAAAGTTCATATCAAGCGCAGATAATTATATACATTATCAGCAATGAATATGGTGCGATTTAGATACACCCACACGCCTACTTTTATATATTTGTGAGATTCAGGAGCGCTTATCCAGCCCCTGGTACTCCTCCACCTCAACATAGACACTGGCTGGATAGACCGGCCCGATATCGACAATCACCCAGGCATCACCGCGCAGGCCGAGTTCGACATCGAAGACATCACCCTCTTCGATCATCTCAAGAATCACCTGCGGTAGCGCTACAGGACCAATGCGCTCCTGCATATTATCAAAATCGAAGATAATCGAATCGCTGTTTACAGCAACCACCCGGCCATGCCCCTCAACAAAACGTGAGAAACGTTTACTGCGCAGGCGTGGCGAAACGCCGCCACCGGAGCGGACAAAGTGGAATAATACACGTGAAAGCCGCGCTACCCGGATTGCATCCGGCGTCACCTCGGCCAGAATCTCAATCAGGTTCAAGTACTGATCATGTTTAAACCAACCGCGTTCGTGACTAAACGAGATCCACGCCTGCAGGGAATCCGAGTAAGCCTGAATAAGCTCTGCATTGCTGGTCTCCCGCACCGAAAACCAACCGAGAAAATCGCGCAGATGCTCCGGGTCCAGCGCATCCATGGGCAGCTGACCGAGATCACTTGAGGGCTCTACGTCACCCTCGAGAAGATCGGCCATATGCTGCTCTAACCCCTCCTCCCACTCGGCAAAATCGGACTCATCATTCATTTCTGCATCCTGAAACAGATCGGAGTAGTGAATCAGATACTGCGCCAACATCTCCATACACTGCTCCTGAGTCGAATGTACAGCAGAGCCGGTTGTGAAACTGGCAGCAGTATTCTGAATAAAATCATCCATCGACTCCTGGAGTGTGTGAGAGCGACTCATACAAGCACCTGAAGGGCATGCGTTTGGCGGATAAACATGGTTACTCCCTGAGATAAGCGATCACGAGCGAAGGCGAATTGTTGCCCGAAATGGTACAAATAGCTATTGTCCCGGGCCATTTGAGAAAAGAGTTTCACACTGGCTGATCCCTATGCCGCCGATGAAAAGCGAGGAACAACCCATGCAAATCAATGTAACCAGCGTACGTGTTGGCAATATTCTTGAGGTCGACAACGGTCTCTGGCGCGTCATGAAGACCAATCATGTCACACCGGGTAAAGGCGTAGCCTGCATGCAGCTGGAGATGCGCAATATCGAAACCGGCAACAAAACCAACAAACGTTTCAACTCTACCGAACGCGTTGAACGTGTTGTTCTTAGCCAGCGCGATATGCAGTACCTCTATGCTGATGCCGATGACTACCACTTCATGGATATGGAGACCTATGAGCAGATCACCTTAAGTGAGGAGATGCTGGAAAATGCCCTTCCCTACCTGCTGCCTGAGATGATGGTCCAGGTTGAGTTTCATGATGAGCGTCCGTTGAATGTGAAAATGCCTCAGACTGTAATCCTCGAGGTGGTGGAGTGTGACGCGGCCATTAAAGGTCAGACAGCTACCAGCTCTTATAAACCTGGACGTCTGGAGACAGGTGCCGCGATTATGGTCCCCCCTTATCTGGAATCAGGTACGCGTGTAAAGGTTAATACCGATAACGGAGAATTCGTCGAACGCGCCTGATTAACTGATTGTACACGATAAAAAACGCGGCCCAGAGATGAGTCGCGTTTTTTTATTTCGGGGATACGCCTTTTACATTTTTCAGCATGCGGCCAAGTACATCGCGGGTAAGAAGAAACTCCTCTTCACTGATATCACTATAGGCTTGCTTGAGAATCTCCATCAGCTTCGGCCGCAGCTTCTCGGCCGCCTCTACCCCCTGCTCGGTGAGGCTGGCCCGCACAACGCGACGATCCACCTCATCGGTGGCACGTACCACCAGCGCTTTTTTAGCCAGGCTGTTAAGCAGGCGGGTGATCACCGCCTTATCCTTGGCCAGTGTATCGGCCAGCTGCTTCTGGGTAAGGCCCAGCTTATCTTCACACTGGTGAATCATCATCACCACACCCAACTCATCGGCAGTAATCGGATAACCACTGGCAGCGCACTGTTCGGCCAGCATCTGGCGAAAAGCGTACATCAGATGGTGCACCAGATAACCCAGTCCATCTTCAAAGCGTTTTGGCATAGCAACAGTCATGCATGAACCTTAACCACAAAGGTTGATGATGCCAATAGTTGACATCATCAATATTTTACCAATCATTCATCTTATCTGTTTAATATGCGGTTTTTCATAAACAAGGGAGTCCCATGCGTCCATCGTTCAACCATATCATTGTGACCAGCCTGCTGTTGACCGCAATAGCCACGCCCACTGCTGCAGAGGAGATGGATCTTAAAGCAGCCATTGAAGCCGTTATTGAAAAACATCCGGAACTTCAGATAAGCCATCTGGACCAACGCATCGCCCAAACCGACAGTCGTCGCATTGAAGGCATGCTCGATCCAGTGGTCACAGCCCGCATCGGCGCCAGCGAAGAGACCACACCTACCACCAGCAGTTTTCAGCCTTCTGAAACAAGGCTTGGGCAGATCTCCGGCACGATCAGCAAACCACTGTCCAGCGGTGGCACACTCGGCGCCAATTTCAACTACAATCGCACCAGTCAGGCCTATGCCCCCTCGCCACTGGCGGCTCAGCTCTCAAGTTTTAATCCCGCCTATCGCAACCAGATTAATATCAACTACCGTCATCCACTGCTCAAAGGCAACGATCGCCCCGATTACGAACAGTCACTGATCGCCACTCAGGCAGGTGTCCGTGTCGCTGATATGCAGCAACTGATTACAGCCCGCACGCTGGCGCTTCAAGCCACCAATGCATGGTTCCAGCTTAGTTCGGATGATATCAATATCCGCATTGCTGAACAGGCGGTAAAACGGGCAAAAGCGCTGCTCAGTTATCAGCACACACGTGAAAAGTTCGGACTGATTGAGACAGCTGACCGTCTGCAGGCAGAAGCGCTGCTGGCGGCTCGCAAAACCGCCCTGCAGCGCGCCCATGGTCAGCGTGCAGCCAGCCTGAGCAATCTCAACAGGATGATGCTTCGTGCCCCCGATAGTGAAATATCCATCCAGATTGATTCGATCAGTGACGTTGCGACCCCCACCATGGCTGAGTCAGTTGCATTGGCAGAAGAGAAACGGGCTGAACTGAAGCTACTACAGGCTCAGATGGATGCGGCAGAGGCTCAGCTCACGATGGCTCGCGATGGTGATAAACTGCAACTTGATCTGGTCGCAGAACTGGGAACCCGCGCACTTAACAGCACGGCTGCCGGTGCTGCTGCCGGTGGTTTCACCATCAACGATCACTACGCCTCCCTCTCTGTTGAACTGAGTGAAGTTGTCGGCCGCAACAGTGCACGTGCTGCACTGGAGAAGGCGGTACTGCAACAGCAACGTGTTGCTGCTCAAAGGGTAAACACGCTGGAGCAGATCAGAAGTGACATATCGACAGCCATTACCTCACTGCGCTCAGGCAGACCTACCCTGCTGGCCGCCCGCAGACAGGCAGAGGCGGAGAAACGCAAATTCAGAGCCGAGATGAAACGTTATCGTGAAGGGCGCTCTGATACTGCCACGATCGTACAATTTGAAGGGGAACTGCGCAGCGCAGAGCTTAATGCCGACCTGCAGGCGCTTATTCTGCAGCTGGCAAACAAACAGCTCTTGTGGGCACAAGGAACACTTCTTGAATCACTGCATATCGATATCGCCAGCAGCAATGGACAATAAACCATGAAAAGTATCATCGCCTATTTCGTTAAACGCGGAGTAGTGGTCAATCTCATCTCCACGATCCTGCTGCTGGGAGGCATCTACGCTGCGACACAGATGCAGCGCGAGGCATTTCCGAGCATCAACTTTGATGTGATTGCTGTATCAGGTGCCTATCCGGGAGCCGCTCCGCGTGAAGTGGAACGACTTATGGTGGCTCCGATTGAGCAGGAGTTAAAAGGCATTGATGGAATCAATGTTATCCGCTCTACCGCCTACTCCGGCACCATGCAGATCACCATTGAGGTTGATCCCAATTTTGAGGACCGGGCAAGACTGGTATCTGACATTCAACAGGCTATTAATCGTGCTGATCTGCCTATCGACCTACCTGCCGATCCGATGATTATGGAGGTGAAGTCAGAGCAGACGCCGGTGCTCACCTTCTCGATTTTCGGTGATTTCAAACCACTGGCATTGAAAAAACTCAGTGGCAAAATTGAAGATGATGTGCGTGATGTTGATGGTGTTGCCAATGTCTTTGTGCAGGGTGATCGCAAGGAGGAGATTCGCATCGTTCCTGATCCTGAGAAGATGCGTAATAGCCGGATCTCTATCAACGATATTATGGCTCTGGTCAAAGGGTGGAATATCAATGCGCCCGGTGGGCGTCTGAAAGCCACTGATGGCCAGAGTATTATCCGTATTACAGGTGAGTTCGTCTCTGCTGAAGATGCAGGCAATCTGGTACTTCGAGCCAATGAACGAGGCCAGGCCCTCTATCTGAAAGATGTTGCCGAAGTCACCGAGACACTACAGCGACCTTACCGTTATGTAGCTGCCAAAGGTGACCCCGCCATCACCATGATCGTCATCAAAAAAGGTGATGCCGATATCATCACACTTGTCGATAAAGTGCGCAGCTACCTCGACAAGATTCCGGAAAAATATGGCGAAGAGGTTCATGTCAGCGTCTACAATGACTTCTCCACGATCACACGACTCAGGCTCGGCGTATTAACCAGTAACGGCACCATCGGCCTTGTACTGGTTCTGGCAATGCTCATGCTCTTTTTGCGCCCCGCTGTTGCACTTACCACAGCATGGGGACTGCCAATCATCTTCTTTGCCGGCATCGGCGTACTCTATTTTATGGGCATCACCCTCAATCTTCTGGTGATGTTCGGATTTATCATGGTGCTTGGCCTGATGGTGGATGATGCGATCATCATTGGTGAAAACACCACCTACCATATGGAGCGTGGCCTCTCACCCGAACAGGCAGCCATTGAAGGCACCTATGAGCTGATCGGGCCTGTTACAGCAACGGTGTTAACCACCATCGTAGCCTTTATGCCGCTTCTGTTTATGGATGGTATTATTGGCAAATTTATTGCCAATATCCCTCTGGTGGTTGTCATCCTGCTCGCCTTCTCATGGTTTGAAGCGATTTTCATCCTTCCCAATCACATCCGCGATGTAGCCAACCCGAACAAACATCCAAAAGAGCGGACCCTGTTTATCTGGATCACCAAGATCTACACCTGGATGCTGCAAAAAGCCGTGAAGCTGCGTTATCTGACCATCCTGCTGACTATTGCAGGTCTGCTTGGCAGCTTCGCTCTGGCCAGTACCATGAAATTTCAGCTCTTCCCATCCGGTGCTGAGACTACATTCTATCTTCGCGTGGCTGCGCCTACAGGTACAACCCTGGAGGAGATGCGTGATGAGCTAATTAAGCTGGATGTGGAGGTGCGCAAGCGTATTGATCCGGCCCTGCTTGAAACCACCACCATGATTGCCGGTGAGAATAGTGCTGATCAGCGGGAAGCGCTGAAACAGATTGGTGATCGCTTCGGCTTTGAACGTATTATTCTGATTCCGTTTACCGAGCGAGATGTCAAAGCCTACGACGTGATGAGTGTACTGGAGAAAGAGATACCACCACTGTTTCCGAAGATGGATATCAGTTTTGCCATGCAGAAACCCGGGCCACCCGTTGGCCGTGCCCTGCAGGTTGAGCTGACCGGTGGCGATGAGGCCACCATGACCGGTGTCGCCCAGCGGTTGATTACCATGCTGGAATCGATCAACGGTGTTTATGCTGTGGAGAGTGATCTGGAGCCGGGTGACCCTGAGATTCGCATTGTCATGGATCGTAAACTGGCAGCTTATGCGGGTGTCAATCTTGCAACAGCTGGCACCCATATCCGTGCAGCATTTGATGGTCTGAGAATCTCAACCATCAAACGCGGTAAAGAGGAGATTGATGTCACCATCCGCTATCCGGTAGAGGCACAGAGGGATATTAAAACCCTGATGAAACTGGAGATTCCCAACCAGCGTGGGGGCCTGATTCCGCTACATCGTATTGCCCATCTGGAGAGCAGACCCGGCACCAGCAGTATCCGTCACAAAGATGCACGACGTGTTATCAACGTCTCTGCTGAGGTGGATCAGAAAAACATGACCTCCAAAGAGCTCAATAGCATTGTCAGCCAGCGTAAAGCTGAATGGATGGGTGACGATGCATCTAGCGTGAAAGTGAACCTTGGTGGCGAAGAGGAGAAAACCCAGGAGTCTGTGCGCGGACTCATCTTCAGTTTTATTTTCGCGCTAATGGGAATCTTTGCCATTCTGGCGGTGCAGTTTAACCGTATTGGTTATCCAATCCTTGTCATGCTGGCGATTCCGTTTGGTGTTATCGGCATTGTCATCGGCTTCTTCGCCCATGGTGCGCCCCTCTCATTCATGGCCATGATGGGTTTTGTTGCCCTCACCGGCGTAGTGGTCAACTCCTCGCTGGTGATGGCGGTATTTATTCAACGCCAGATTCTTGATGGTGTGCCATGGCGGGAAGCGATCGTTGAGAGCGGCAAACGACGTCTGCGCGCGGTACTACTAACTGCTATCACCACTGTTGTGGGCCTATTACCCACTGCCTACGGCTGGGGCGGCCACGATCCATTTGTTGCACCCATGGCGCTGGCACTCTCCTGGGGTCTGATGTTCTCCACAGTGATCACACTCTTCTCCGTACCTGCTGCACTGGGCA
Source organism: Mariprofundus sp. NF (assembly GCF_013387455.1). Taxonomy (NCBI): domain Bacteria; kingdom Pseudomonadati; phylum Pseudomonadota; class Candidatius Mariprofundia; order Mariprofundales; family Mariprofundaceae; genus Mariprofundus; species Mariprofundus sp. NF. The sequence continues at coordinate 25,720 of NZ_VWNC01000008.1, read as the reverse complement.
TTGCTCTGGATATCAAGCAGAAAACAGAGCGACTACTGGGCAGAGAGGTGACTGTAAAATAGTGTCACGGTTCGAACGGATCATGATTCACCGTGAATACCCGACTTTTTTACTTGTGTATTCTAAATGTTTTTTAATGCCATGTTCACCGCCCTCTCATTGCAATCATGCATAGTTCGGGCTGTCTGGTGTCACCCTCCCCTCCCTCCCCGGCATCAGGCACCCTCTATTAGAAAAGGCTCCGCATCAGCGGAGCCTTTTTTCGTTGGCTGAGCACGACAATTTTGCTCTCAACAGAGAAAACAGAGCTTGTCACATGAATGACGCATTTTGGCCTTATAATTGCTTAGTCTCATTCAGCCAATTGGCCAGAGATAGATCCGGCCCATCCATCTTTCCCCACTTCCCCACAATGGGTCGGATCTAAAAAGGCCCTGCTTACGCAGGGCCTTTTTTCTTTTACAAAACTAAATAGAGAGAGCCTTAATGATGCCCGCCCTCCTCTTCCAGCTCCTTGGCAAAGATGGCGCTGTTTTTGCCAATAATGGCGAGAAGAATAAATGAGTAGATGAAGGTGGAGAGCATGATCACACCGATCACAATCGCTGTGAACATCTCCATATGTTCAAAGCTAGAGGGGATCATCATCAGCATAACGATAGAGAGACCACCCTTGATACCGGCAAAGGTGAGTACACCCCACCAGCGGAAATTCACATTGGTCATCTTATCGGTGCGATTGGTAATAAAAGCGAACTTGGCCATCATCGCTGCACGAATCACGGTTGTAGCCAGGAACATCACCACAATTTCAGTTTTATATTTTAGCAGCAGCTCCATATCGATCATCTCTGCCATAGCTATAAACAGCATGGTATTGGCAACAATGGCCAGCAACTGCACATCCTCTTTGGTGCGCATATGGCGATCACGCTCCTCTACTGTCGCCTTGATGGTCTGAATGGCAGTCTGAATCAGTGAACGTGAAGTTTTCTCTGATGCAGATTCGCGCTCCAGCTCCGCCTCCTCTTTCTCCAGTCGCATATCATCATAGGCGATCGCCTTGGATAGGAAGTGGTGCACTGTCACGGTTGAGAAAATACAGGCCAGAATGCCGGAGAGATGCATATGTGAGTGACCACCAAAGAGGTTCAGAAGCACATAGAAATGCTCCGAGATCTCAAATGCTCCGTAACCGGTCAGAATCAGGATCAGCAGTTCAGCAATTCGATTATCGGTTGTCTTCATCGCCATCAGACCGATATAACCGATCAGCACACCCAGCACAGCCGATCCACCAACCACCACCAGAGAGGTTTGGGCTACATATCCGGCTGTGATCTCGCCACCATCGAGTGCATAGAGACCGATAAACACGAACACGATCAGGGCTGTTGCATCGTTAAACAGGCTTTCACCCTCACAGAGGATTTTGAGTTTGTGTGGCAGTTCGAATTTGGAGAAGATACTAACCACGGAGACAGGGTCGGTAGCCAGCACCATAGCAAATAGCATGATAATAGCAGCGGTGGAGAGGTTGTACTGACCAAACAGTGAATCACCAATCAACAGCGCGGTCAGCACCGAGAAAGAGACAGCTACTACAGCCAGATAGAAGAGACTCAGACCATGCTCTTTGAGATCATCCACCTTCAACTCCAGTGAATCACCAATCAACAGAATTGGAAGTAACAGGATCACCAGCGCTGCAAAATGTTCGGCATCGCCAGTGAGCATAAACAGGTCGCCGAAAATAAGATGGAAAACAAAACTAAGCCCGATCAATCCAACCGGAGAGGGTATTTTCACCTTGTCCTCAAGCTGTAGCGCCAGATAGAGAATAGCGGCTATCGACAGTACGGTAATAATCATATTCGGGTCCCTCCGTCATGAGTGTAAATATTGATTGAGCAAAAACTAGGCCATTTCCATCTCATTTACCCGCAGCAGTTTTAAATTCACGCAATAACCGTAACAAAAGCGTGCTTAAGGCCTATGTTCCTGTTCGAATACGCCTATGCGTGTTTCGTCAGAACCGTCCTCTTCAGAGCTAGCTGCCATCAAATGGAAGCAACACCTGATGCTACAACCTCCTGCAACTGCTTCAGGCTGCATCTGGGTGCATGCCTGCTCGGTTGGCGAAGTAGGTTCAGTCATGCCGCTGATCCGGGTTCTGCTTGATAGAGGGCACGATATTCATCTGACTGTAGTGACTGCAACCGGTTTTGCTCATGCTCACCGACTGCTTGGCAATCACATCTCCATCTCCTATCTGCCATGGGACCTGCCAACCCTGTTCAGCCGTTTTCTACGCACATTGAAACCTGCGCTGCTACTACTGGCTGAAACCGAGTTCTGGCCCGGTATGTTGCGAGCCTGTCACCGACAGAAGGTGCCGGTTATCGGTATCAATACACGTATCTCTGACCGTTCATTCCCCCGCTACCGTGCCAGCCGTTTTTTCTGGAGGCCGGTCTTAAAGCCTGTATCACTGTTTCTGGCTCAGAGTGAGATCGATGCAGAGCGACTGATAGCGATGGGTGTAAATCGTGAAAAGGTTCGCGTCGCGGGCAATCTTAAATACGCCATCACTGCACCTGAAGTCGATGCGGTCCAACTGCGCCAGCAGCTCGATGCCGGTGGCAACCGCCCTATCCTGCTGGTGGCCAGCACGCATGAGAAAGAGGATGAGAAGATCCTCGATATGTGGCCTGCCTGGCACGCCTGCTGTCCGGAACTATTAACAGTCATTGTGCCACGCCATCCCCAGCGTTTTGATCAGGTGGCTGAAAAAATACGAGAACGCGGCTTAAAGCTGAATCGCTGGTCTGCATTAGAGAATGAAAACTCTGATGCCTCTCGTCCTGATGTTATCCTGATTGATGCAATGGGGCTGCTAGGCAAACTCTATACAGTCGCTGATGCCGTGATCATTGCCGGAAGCCTGACCAATATCGGTGGCCATAACCCGCTGGAGGCAGCGATTTGCGGCCGCGGTGTGGTTACCGGACCCTACATACAGAATTTCCGTGATATTATGGATGTCATGAAAGCTGAACATGCAGCCATAGTTGCAGCAGATGACAACGAGCTGGAGAAGATCGTATCCCGACTACTCTCCCGTCCCAATGAGTTGCAGCAGCTCAATGGCAGTGCCGCACTCTTTATCCGCGATAAAAGCGAGGTACTGGCGCGTATCATGGCTGAGATAGAGCCATCACTGGCCGGACTAGAGAAGTCCTCTTGATCAGTCTGCACAGCCGTATTGAGCGTATCTGGTGGAGCAGGAGCAAACCACCGCTGCTGCTGCGTCTTTTTGAACCCGCCTACCGGGCCATCAATAGCATCAATCTCAATCGCCGCGCTGCGCAACAGACAGCGCCACCACTGCCACTGATATCAATCGGTAACATCACGGCCGGTGGCAGCGGTAAAACACCCTTTGCCATCTGGCTTGCCCACGCCCTGAAAGCCGAAGGTTATGCTCCGGTGCTGCTCTGTCGCGGTGATGGTGGCAGCAACTCCATGCCGACACTGGTTGATGCAGATGCTGATCCCGCAGTGGTTGGTGATGAAGCACGCCTGCTTGCTGATGTCTCAGGCTGCCCGGTCATCGCTTCAAGAGATCGTATCGCTGGCGCTCATATGGCCGAAGAGCTCGGTGATATCATTATTCTTGATGATGGCTTCCAGTACCGCCATCTGGCGCGCAGCTGTGACATTGTACTCATACCCTCTGAAGGGGTGGGAAACGGCCACCTGATCCCTGCTGGGCCCCTTCGTGAACCTGTTGATGCATTGGCCCGTGCCGATATTGTCATTCGCACCGGTAATGAAGCAGAGCAGGCCTTCTGCACGCCGATAGCCGTGGGTCGTGAATGGCGCTGGCAGAGCGCATCAGCAGGCCTTATCGATATCATGAACAGTGGGACTGAAGCACCTACCTCTCTCTATGCCGCCACAGCTATTGCCCGACCACAGCGCTTTTTCGACTCTCTTCGTACAAGTGGATTTGAACTGACCGGCTCAAGATCATTTCCCGATCACCACCGTTTCACTCAGTCCGAGGTTGATGAGCTCACGCAGCAGCCTGATGTCGCGGTCACGGCTAAAGATGCGGTCAAACTGGCCTCGCTATGGCCCAAAGAGAAGCCGCTCTGGTTACTTAAACTGCAAGGTAGTGGTGAACCCGGTCTGGTTGAAGCGATCATCCAACAACTGAATAAAGAGCCATAAAAAAACCGCCACAAGGGCGGTTTTTTTATAAGCTGATTTGTATCAGACTTTAGAAGCGTTCGAGAACCTTCTCATCCACGACAATCTCATAACGGTCACGAACCGATGCCATCCAGCGCGAGAAGCGTGCCTGCCCCTTGGCCTTTCTCAGCGAGGTAGTGACAGACTCTTTCTGCGCCTCGAACTCTTTCTCTTCAGGTGCAATCACCCTGTCAACGCGAACAACTGCAATACCTTGCGGCACGCTCAGGCTGCGATCTACCCAACCACCGGCCGGTGCACGGAAAGCCTGGGTCAGAAGATCACGGGTCAACCAGCTGGCCTGATCACCTACGCCATTACTGCGAATCGGTTTGGAGATGAATTTAGCCTGACCATATTTCTGAGCCAGCTTGTCCAGAGATTCACTACTGCTACGAATCTCATCAGCGAGCTTCACTGCCAGTTTGCGCGCTTCATCGCGACGGGCATCTTCCAGAGCACTGGCTGCCACCTTGGCGAACTCGATAACTTCAGGGTCAATGCGATCCAGCACTTCAAAGGCAATATAACGCCCTTTACCAGCATCCATAATCTCAACCGCCTGCCCCGGACTGGTAGCAAATACTTTACTGCGCACTTCTGCATCGAAGAGCAGTGGCTGAGCAATCGCCTCATCCAGACTTACCGGCTCAATATCCACTACCTTCAGGTTCATCGATTCAGCAGCAGCCTTGAGTGTACCCTCCATGCCCAGCGCATCATCAAGATCCTGTGAAATCTTATAGGTCTCATCAGCGGCACGCTGCTCTACAAGCTCAATACGCAGCCCCTCTTTGACCGAATCAAATGTTGTCACCTTAGCCGCACGCACATCATCCAGCTGAATCAGATGGAAACCGAATTCAGTTTCAACGATATCGCTGACATCACCCTTATCCATTGAGAAGACAACCTGATCAAAGGAGGCGGTCATCACACCCTGTTTAAACCAGCCCAGAGAACCACCCTTACTGGCAGATGTGTCATCAGAGAGATCTGCAGCTACAGTAGCAAACGGCTCACCCGCTTTGATGCGGGCCTGTGCCTTCTCGATCTTTGCACGCATTGAGAGGCGCAGCTCCTGAGAAGCATCACCGCTCACCTTGGCGAGAATATGCGATGCCTTACGACTCTCCTCTTCTGTGTAATCAGCCTTACGCTCTTCATAAATCTTACGCAGTTCAGCGTCATCTATAACCATATCAGCCGCAACCTCAGCAGGACTGATCTCCACAGCCGTAAGCTTGATGCGAACCGGCGACATATAACTATCTTTATGCGACTCGTACCAGGCTTTGGCAGCAGCCTCATCCACTTTTGCAGCTTTCATCTGAGTGTTGGGATCAACGATAATAGCAGAGAGCACACGCTGCTCATATTCACTGTTAAAGGCATCGCGAATCTCCTGCTCGCTAACCTGAACAGAGTCAGAAATCGCTTTCTGTACCGTATCAACCATGATGTTGATACGCATCTCCTGCTCAAACTCCTGTGCAGAGCCAAAGCCCATATTACGGGTCAGAATCTGGTAGCGTTGCGGGTCGAAGCGACCGGCAGCCTGAAAAGTCGGGTCGGACTGAACTGTAGCCAGCACCACAGCTTCAGGAGCATTGATGCCCAGCTGATTTGCCGTATCGATCATGATGTAGCGATTAACCATAGTCTGCACAGTGGTCTCTTTCAGATTCAGAGAGTTCATCAGATCCTTGGAGAACTGCGCACCGAGCATACGACGGTAGCTATCGAGCTGACGATTGTAGGCCGTGTAAAACTCATTCTGACCAATCGGTTTCTCATTGATGGTCGCTACAGGCGGATTCTGATCACCGGTGAAGTAGTCACCAACACCCCAGAGTACAAATGAGAGTGCGATACCGCCAAGTATAACTTTCGCGATCCAGCCTTGCGCATGATTACGCATCGATTCAAGCATGATAAACCCCGGTAAAAAAGTTAGGAGAACAGCAACCAACCAAGGTCATCGTTCCCCTGTAAAAATAAGGATTCGGGACGCTACCGAAGCAAGCTAGTTAGAGCAACGGGGTTGCTCTAAATTGTGCGATAGTCCAAATCAACCAGAGCAATGGGTAAAACTCACCTGCCCCCATCCCTAATGCATGTGATGTAGCCTTAGTTTAACGGACACCTTTCACTCTCATCTTGCGGCCTCCTAATAGAGGGGCTAAGCTAGAAATAGGCGTAAAAAAAGCGCGTGAAAGAAACACCCACCTTCATGACGCACATTATCCTGTTTTTTTATTTGACGATTACGCTGCAAAAGCAAGGGATTGATTGGTAGCTATAAACTCTGCAGTCCCTCGCAAATCAAGGAGAGTAACATGTGGAACAGCCATAAAAAACTACTCGCTGTGATTGCAATAGCAGCATTCTATCTGGTACCGACCTATGCACAGGCAGGAACTACCAAATATCTCTTAAAACAAGGCTATTTCATCGACATGCAAGGTCCTAATGGAGGCTATGTGCTTGTTTATGGTAATAATAATTGTGTCAAAAACAAATTCCCTTGGGGAACAAAGGTTGTGCAGCAGCCCGATAAAACGCTGAAAATCGTTAACAACTCGGGAGGTGTGATGGCCCACGTGGACAAACCGATCTCTATCCACACAAATCCCCCATCTTTAACCTGCGTAAAGGAGCTTCCTCCTGATATAAGGCTGGATGGTAAACTGCCTGAATCTGGTGCCGGGCATCAATCTGGAGGAGCCGAAGTTGAAGGGATGAGGGGGCGCGACATTGGTCAATAAATAACCGATATTGACCAGTAGACAACCAACAGACATGGCATCTAAGAAATGCGGCATGAACAATAAAGATCAGATCTTACCATGACATGTTTATTGGAATTATCTGACCGCGAGGCTTCTTATAATCACTTCCGGTCATTGGCTCATTAGCCAATGTGTAGGCTCGTTCTGTCAATATCTACCGTCTCGAAAAAAGGACTACAAAAAAGGGCGGCCCTTTCGGAACCGCCCTTCTTATTTCATCAGTGATGAAACGACTGATATAAAACCAACTCAGATGAGTGGTTTTACATACCCATGCCGCCCATACCACCCATGCCGCCCATGTCTGGTGCGCCACCGGCTGCAGCTGGTGCAGGGATATCTGCAATCATCGCTTCAGTGGTAATCAGCAGACCAGCAATAGATGCTGCATACTGCAGAGCTGAACGGGTTACCTTAGTCGGGTCAATAACACCCATCTTCACCAGATCGCCGTACTCTTCTGTCTGTGCGTTATAGCCGAAGTGGCCAGTACCGTTGGCGACTTCGTTCACTACAACAGAAGCTTCACCGCCACCGTTGGTTACGATCTGACGCAGAGGCTCTTCAAGGGCCCTGCGAATGATCTTCACACCGGTATCTTCGTCGTGGTTGATGCCAGATACATCATCCAGAGCCTTACGAGCACGCAGCAGCGCTACGCCACCACCGGCAACAATACCCTCTTCAACAGCAGCACGGGTTGCGTGCAGTGCATCATCAACGCGGTCTTTCTTCTCTTTCATCGCAACTTCGGTAGCAGCACCGACTTTGATCACAGCAACACCGCCAGCCAGTTTGGCCAGACGCTCCTGCATCTTCTCTTTGTCGTAATCAGAAGTGGAGTCTTCAACCTGTTTGCGGATCAGTGTAACACGAGCTTCGATTGCACTCTTGTCACCTGAACCGTCGACGATGGTTGTTGCATCCTTAGTAATCTTCACATTGGCTGCAGTACCCAGATCTTCCAGAGTAACATTTTCCAGTTTCAGACCGAGATCTTCAGAGATCACTTTACCACCGCTCAGGATAGCCATGTCTTCCATCATCGCCTTACGACGATCGCCGAAGCCAGGTGCCTTCACAGCAGCAACGTTTACTACGCCACGAACCTTGTTCACAACCAGAGTTGCCAGAGCTTCACCTTCGATATCTTCAGCGATAATCAGCAGAGGTTTACCGGTACGTGCAACCGCTTCCAGAACTGGCAGCAGCTCGCGCATGTTAGAGATCTTCTTCTCGAACAGCAGGATGTATGGGTGATCCAGAGTCGCTTCCATGCGCTCGGTATCGGTTACGAAGTAAGGCGAGAGGTAACCACGGTCAAACTGCATGCCTTCAACAACGTCCAGCTCTGTCTCCAGGCCTTTCGCTTCTTCAACAGTGATCACGCCCTCTTTACCAACCTTGTCCATTGCATCTGCAATGATCTTGCCGATTTCAGAATCGCCATTGGCAGAGATGGTGCCAACCTGAGAGATCTCTTCCTGATTCTGAACTTCGTTGGAAAGCTTAGCCAGCTCAGCAACAACAGCAGTAACCGCTTTATCGATACCGCGTTTCAGATCCATCGGGTTCATGCCAGCTGCAACAGCCTTAACGCCCTCTTTTGCAATCGACTGAGCCAGTACAGTTGCAGTGGTGGTGCCGTCACCTGCGATATCCGCAGTTTTGGAAGCCACCTCTTTCACCATCTGTGCGCCCATGTTCTCGAACTTATCTTCCAGCTCGATCTCTTTGGCAACAGAAACGCCATCTTTAGTGATGGTTGGTGCGCCCCATGCTTTATCCAGGACTACGTTACGGCCTTTGGGGCCGAGTGTTACTTTTACTGCGTCAGCGAGTTTGTTTACACCGATCATCATCTGAGCGCGTGCGTCTTCACCGAATTGAATGTCTTTAGCCATTCTTCAATCTCCTAATAATCTAAATATCTTTAAAATATGCGATTCGCCAACCACAGTGGCTGGCCAACCCAAAACTATTTCGACTGAACCTTATTAAGACTCAATCACACCCAGGATGTCGTCTTCACGCATCATCAGGAATGCTTCGCCGTCGAGCTTGATCTCGGTACCTGCATAGGTAGAGAAGATGACTGTGTCGCCCTCTTTCACATCCAGCGGACGTACTTCACCGTTCTCAAGGCTTTTGCCTCTACCAGTGGCAATCACTTTGCCCTGCACTGGTTTCTCTTTAGCGGAATCAGGAATAATGATGCCACCTGCGGATTTTTCTTCCTCGTCCAGACGACGGACGATTACGCGATCATGTAAAGGGCGAACCTTTGTTGTCATCGTTGTTTCTCCTTCAATAATTAATATTGGAAACTGGTATAAAAGAATCGGCAATAGCCGACTCAACTCCCTTTATGGGGGCAGACTGAAATCGTTTCAACCCCCCAAGTGCATTTTTCTGGCACTCTCCAAAAGGGAGTGCCAATAGTGGGAAGAAGGCCTCCTCTGTCAACGTCTGTTTAATAGAGTAAAAGATGACTCGGCTTGATCAGTTGACGGCGGCTCTCTGCGGCCCTACAAATCACCTATGTCAAAAGAGAACCCTGTTTCGCATGTTTGAAATTGCACTGATTGCACTCATCTGCCTCTTCAGCATCTCCATTCTGTGGTACACACTCAAGACAGGCATCCCACCCATGCCAAGTTCAGGGAGAGTCTGCCGCGTTATACTGGAGGCAAGCGAAAAAGCTGCAGAGGGCCCGATCATTGATCTTGGTTCCGGCTGGGGAGGTCTACTGTTTGCATTGGCAAGAAAATATCCCGACCGCCCGGTGATTGGTTATGAGCTTTCATGGTTGCCGTGGATCTACTCTCAGGCCTATAGCGTTATCTTCCGACTGAAAAATGTACGCATCTACCGGCAGAACTTTTTAACTACGCAGCTGCCTGATGCCACCCTGCTCATCTGCTACCTTCACCCCAAAGGCATGCAGGCATTGCAGAAAAAACTCTCATCTGATGGGCAAAAACTTAATACCCTGCTGATCAGCAACACCTTTGCTCTGCCAGAAAACCAGCCAGTAGAGACTCTCCGAATCGATGACCTCTACCGCACACCGATCTATATTTACAGGTTATCCAATCCTTAAACTTGAGAGCGATCAGCCGGGCCAGTCAAACATCAGACGAACACGGAAGGTTCGCCCCTTTAATTTACCTTCGCTTAATTTATTGAGCGCAACCTTCACAACATCACGACTGACAGCCACATAGGCCCAGTTATCAAGAATATGGATCTTACCGACCTGTTTGCCTGTGATGCCACCTTCACCGGTCAAAGCACCGAGAATATCACCGGGACGCAGCTTCTGTTTTTTTCCGCCACCAATCTGCAGCGTGGCCATGGCCGGTTTCGCCGGTTTGTTATCCAGCACACTCAGCGGCGGCAGCGCCTCACTGCTGATGGGCCGTTTGATGTAATCACTAAGCATGGTCAGCTTGTAGTCACTGCCATTATGCAGGGTGAAGGAGACCCCACTGCTGCCTGCCCTGCCTGTGCGGCCAATCCTGTGCACATAGGTTTCAGGTTCATGGGGAAGCTGAAAATTGATCACAGCATCCAGCGCATCGATATCCAGCCCCCGTGCTGCCACATCGGTAGCGACAAGAATGGCGGTGCTACGGTTGGCAAAACGCACCATGGTCTGGTCACGGTCCCGCTGCTCAAGATCACCGTTAAGGGCTAAAGCACTAAAACCATGGGAGACCAGCTCATCAGCGATATCCTGAGTCTCCCGTTTGGTATTGCAGAAGATCACGCAGGATTCAGGCCTGTGCTCCAGCAGTAGCAGGCGCAGTGCAGTCATGGAGTCCTTAAAATCACCGGTCTGATAAAAGTGTTGTGAAATCGTGCTGCTATCGTGTGTGGACTCCACCTGCACCATCACCGGCTTGATCATGATTCGATTAGAGATGGCTTTGATCTTATCCGGGAAGGTAGCACTGAACAGCAGTGTCTGGCGCTGCTTGGGAATCTGGGCCACGATGGCATCGACCGAGGCCTGAAAACCCATCTCCAGCATGCGATCAGCTTCATCAAGTACCAGCGCTGTCACCCGATCCAGCTTCAGCGTACCGCGCCCGAGATGATCTTCGATGCGGCCGGGGGTGCCAACAATAATATGAGCCCCATACTCCAGTGAACCGATCTGAGGGCCGAACGGCATGCCACCGCAGAGGGTGAGCACTTTGATGTTCGCAACCGTGCGTGCCAGCCTGCGAATCTCTTTAGAGACCTGATCGGCCAGCTCGCGTGTAGGGCACAGTACCAGCGACTGCACATGCAGCCGTTTCACATCCAGCCTGTTCAGAAGCCCAAGGCCGAATGCAGCAGTTTTACCCGAGCCGGTTTTGCCCTGCCCGATCACATCCCTGCCCGCCAAAATATGTGGCAGACTCTCTGCCTGAATCGGCGTCATTTGATCATAACCAAGAGAAGAGAGGTTCTGCAGCAGATCGGCTTGCATGTTTAGTGTTGAAAAAGGTGCGTTGCTCAATGGATTATCCTGTATGGTTCAATGTCGGGTATAAAAAATAAATCAACCCAGCCGCGTACTATAGCTGCTGTGGCTCATGATTGAGAGTTAATTCATGTTAACCGTTGATAGGATGCGATGATGCAACCTCTATTTTGACCAGCTAAAGTTCTCTATGGCTGGTTTTTCCGCTGCTTTTTCAGCCGTTTTTTTCGGCGTTTTGTCGGGTCGGTATTTCAGCTGCACGCCCTTGATGAAATTGCGCAAGATCTGATCTTTGCAGACTCGAAAATGTCTGTTGTCCGGCTTGCGAAACAGCGCACTCAGCTCTGGTTTGGTAATGGGGAAACCCGCCAGCGCCAACAGCTCCAGAACACCTTCATCTTTCAGATTCAGCGCGATCCTTAGTTTTCTGAAGATAATATTATTATTCAGCCGCAGATCCGGCTTGGGCTGCAGCCCCTCTTTTTTACCGCGCCTGTCATTAATCAAACCATCGAGAAATAGCGCCAGTTCACTCTCACTGCACTCGACAAAAGCGGGATCATCATCCTTCTTTAACCAGGCACTGATCTGCTCACGCGAAACCTTCAGATCGGCCTGCCCAAACAGGGCCATCATCTTTGAATCGTCAAAGTCGAAGGCGTAGCGGATTCGGCGCAGGATATCGTTATTGGTCATCGGTAATACTCCTCAATGCTCTGCATGGAGCGGCCGTAATGGTAGTTGATCTGCTCCAGTGTGTAACGATGCTCAGTTGCTACAGGGCAGGACAGGCGGGAGAGGCACTGCTTTTTGCAGCTGGACTCTTCCTGCAGGCGATAATCGACACAGCGCTGCAAGGAGAACTTGCTGTCGGCCAAAGCATCCGCTGGACAAGCTGTTATACACGCCTTGTCGCTACAGCTAAGGCATGGCGAACCGAGCGCTACGTTTATAGTCGGATTAAGATCCGTGTCTGCTAATACTGCCACCCTATAGGCGAACCATGAACCCCATGTCTGATTGATACCGATGCGAAACGGGGAGGCATGATGCCATCCAGCCAGCCCTCCCAGCGCCTGCAGCGGCACAATGCGCTGTGAAGCCGGATAGATAATCTCATATGCTGCTTCAGGGTGAGTTTCAGCCAGCCACTGCGCTACCCGATCAACCGAAAAGCAATCGATTGGATCAGTTGCACCCCTGAATTCAGAAGCTTGAACCGACTCCCACATCTCTCTGCCACCGTGGCCGATAAGAATCAGCTGACTGTAATTGGTATAACCGGCCACCTGCTCGGCAAGCGTCGCCTGCATCGCTTCCGGAAGCTCGCAAAGGTTAAACACCGCCTGCATGTTCAAACCATTGGCATTCAGCAGATCAAAGTTCGCGGCAATTTCCATGAAGCCAAACTAGTCAGACAACCTGAATAATTAAAGCAAACTCAAAAAGTCATGTCGCCCGTCCATGGGCTCCACCCTTCGGTCGGCTGTGTAGCCGTGGTTCTATTATTAACTCTATCGCGCGGTGGGACAGCACCGCTTGCTCCTGTAAAATGATGCTGAAATCGAAGTTTTCTTAACTGTTTTTAGAAAAGTGCGATATACTAGGAGTAAGAGGTGTATATGATGTCACCCATCCATGGGCTCCACCCTTCGGGCGGCTATGCAGCCGTCTCCTTTTACTGTCGTGTAAAATGATGTTTAAACATCCCGGACCATTGGCACCACTCTGCATGACTGCAGCATTCTTAGGCCCACCGGCCTGGGCAGCATGGTTTCTGATTGCGGCTTGCCTGATTGTCAGCTTTGTGATTTTCAAGCTGATAGGCCTACCCCACTGATCACTCAATTCATATCAGAGCTGTAGAAGTCAGACCGTTTACTACTTTAACAAAATGAAACAGAGGCGATGAGCCCGGTGATCAGAGTGTGGCTGCACCATAAATGGAGAGAAGAAGGACACTGGCAGCACCCAGGATAAGAATACCGAGCACTATCTTTTTGGCGATGCGATACCATGCGAATTCAGTAAGTTTTCTGCCTGTCTTATCCTGCCAGTTGGTTGCAACAACCACAGCGACAAGAATTCCAAATACGAGAAAGAGTCCAATTGCATTATTCATGGCCGCACTCTAAGCAAAAACTTATAAAAGTGGAAAGCCCGGTTGAATAATTAAAAAACAGTGAGAAACAGTTCATCCCCGCTTAAGTGTTGCCAAACTATCGTTCGCGCTTATTTCAGGGGGTATTCACATGCAGCAAACAATCAAGGTATGGGATATTCTTGTGCGCCTGTTTCACTGGTCGCTGGTACTCTTTTTTATCCTCGCCTATCTCACCGGGGAAGGTGATCTGGAGACCATGCATGCCCTGATCGGATATGCCATTGCAGCCCTGATTGGCTTCCGCCTTGTCTGGGGGATCATCGGCACAAAATATGCCCGCTTCTCCAACTTCATATGCCGCCCCTCCGAGGTCAAAGCCTATCTTAAAAGCCTGATGAGCCGACACCCCAAACACTATATCGGCCATAACCCGGCTGGCGGTCTCATGGTGATCATCATGCTGGTAGCACTATCCCTGATCACCTGGACTGGACTGGAGACCTACGCCGCTGAGGGCAAAGGTCCACTGGCCAATATATCGCTTGAGGTGAGCAGCGCCCATGCCGATGACCACCACGGCAGCTGGAACGGTGGTCGCGGCGGAGGAGAGTTCTGGGAAGAGGTGCACGAGTTCACTGTCAACCTGATGCTGATGCTGATCTTTGTGCATATTGCCGGTGTTATTATCTCCAGCCTGCTGCACGGCGAAAACCTGCCACGTGCCATGCTTACCGGCCGCAAGAAGGTTAAGGAAGATGAGGCACTCAGGTAAGTATATCCCTGTAAATCGCCGCCATCTCACTATCGAAGCAGGCCAGAACAATCTCTTTTGGTTCATCATGATTTTTCTGGAAGTTGAGAATCTCCCGAACTGCCACTCTGGCAGCTTTCTGAGCTGGATAACCAAATGCCCCGGTAGCGATGGCAGGAAAAGCGATCGACTCCATTCCCTTACTAACGGCCAGCTCCAGTGCACTCTGATAACAGCTTGCCAGCAGCTCCGGCTCACCGTAAATCCCGCCCTGCCAGACTGGCCCAACAGTATGGATCACCCATTTGGCCGGCAGATTATAACCTCGGGTTAACTTCACATCGCCGGTAATACAGCCACCTATTTTCCTGCAAGCATCCAGCAATTCAGGGCCTGCCATTCGGTGAATTGCACCATCTACTCCACCGCCTCCAAGCAGACTATTGTTGGCTGCGTTAACGATGGCATCCACTTGAAGTGTGGTAATGTCCTGCTTTACAATACGAATATCAGACATATCTCTCCCCTACACTGTACATCAATAGTCTAGACCATTTTCAGCCATTTGCGTAGTGGGCTCGAAAAAACTCCAGATTCAACTAGTTTATCGGCTCTACTTTTATTCTGGAGGAGACCATGCAACTTGCACTGAGCACATGGCAAGAGGTCGAGGCATATCTCGAACACGCTACCGGCATCATTATCCCTATCGGTTCGACCGAACAGCATGGCCCCAACGGCCTGATCGGCACCGATGCGATCTGTCCGACCCGCATTGCTGCAGGCATGGAAGAGAAGATGAATGTGCTGGTTGCCCCGACCATCAACTACGGCATGGCACAGCACCACATGGCCTTCGCCGGCACAGTAACTCTCAGGCCGTCCACACTGATTCATCTGGTTACCGATGTGATCACATCACTGCGGCAGCACGGTTTTAGCCACTTCTATTTCATCAATGGTCATGGCGGCAATATCCCGCCAGTCACCAGCGCTTTCTGTGAGGTTTATCATGCCGCAGGAAAAACTACCGGGCCCGCCCCGCGCTGCCGGCTGGCTAACTGGTGGCGCAATGATGCTATCACTGAGCTTGCAGCCAAACTCTACGGTGAGGCTGAAGGGCATCATGCCACGGTCAGTGAAGTTGCCTTAAGTTATTTCGCCCATCCGGAAGCGGTCAAAGATGTAGCCATGACGCCTGAAATAGCCCCTAATGGCGAGATCTACGATGCTGCCGATTACCGGCTTAAATTCCCTGACGGACGCATTGGTTCCAATCCTGCCCTGGCCACCGTTGCAGATGGTGAACGTTTCTACCAGCTTGCCGTCGAGGCATTAACTGCCGATTACAGAAAATTTGTTAGTGGAGACAATAATGAAATGGCTGGATGAAATCTCTTACCTTGTTCTGATCGGCATTGCCGTGCTTATGGCCCTGTTGCCATTTCAACCGGAACCGCATCTCACTGAAAAACTGAAGATGCTGGCTGATGGCACGCTCGCCAAACCTCTGGATATCTTCGATCTCTTCTGGCACCTGCTGCCCTGCATCCTGCTGATTGTGAAATTTGTACGTTCAAGGAAACAGAGCGACGCATGAGTGGTTGGGGCTGCCCGCACGAGGTTGAAGGTGAGTGTCAACGCGTGGCGGGTAAAAAGTGTGATCCCGGCATGAAGGGGTGCACCCTCTCCGGGCGTTTTAAATTCAGCAGCAGTGAGAAGAACATCTCACGCAGAGTGAGAGAGAATCCGGCTCCTTCTGAGGATCAAAAAAAGAGCAAATAGATTAGACCCTAATCAAGGGATTCCACTTCAGCCTTCTCCCGGCCCCTGATTCTGCCCCATAGGGTTTTCACCTTATCCTTAAAAACACGATAAAACGGGCGCCCCAACAGTAACAGACTGACGGCAAAGCTAACCTCGGCAGCAACCAGAAGCGCGGTAGCCGTCACTGTGATTGTAGTAGCATCGGCATCCAGCAGAAAGGGGATAAGCAGCATTAAGCCCCATAACAGCCATGAGGCCCAGAAGAGAAACAGCCCAACAGTGCGTTTGAGCCGACTCATCTTTTCACTCATGCAGGGTTAGAAGCCTTGTCGTCAACCTGCTCATGGCCGCCATCAAACCAGATTGTGCGGGTTGGGTACTCTAACCCTTCCAACGGTAGCAGGCTCTCAAGCTCAGCCACGCGATCACGACGACCATGCGTTTGCGGATGTTTGGCAATCAGGAATGAACAGATATCACAATACTCTTCGATGGAGATATCATAGGTGCCGATGCGGCGAGCCAGCGCAATAATCTCCTCCTTATCCGAGCCGATAAGCGGCGGCAGCAGCGGCAGATCAGAGGCATCATAGATGGCGTGAATATTGGCCAGCGTCTGACTGGCAACCTGACCCAGCGAATCGCCGGTCACCAGAGCCTGTGCCCTCTCCTGATGAGCGATTTTGGCCGCAGAGCGGATCATCTGACGTTTATAGATAATCATGCGATAGTCAGCCGGCACATTGGCAATGGCATGGCGCTGAAACTCTTCAAGATCGATCAGGTAGAGTTTTACCCTGCCCTGATAGATTGAGAGTTGCCGTGCCAGATCCCTGATTTTGATAAAATCGCGATTGATGGTGCTGTTATAGAGGTGAACAAGCACCACCTCCATACCGCGTTTGATCATCGTATAAGCCGCAACAGGTGAATCGATGCCGCCGGAGAAGAGCACCACACCACGCCCGGAGGAACCGACTGGCAGGCCACCAATACCGGCAATCTTACGGGTATAGATATAGGCCTCTTTCAACCCGATCTCAACACGCACGTCGATCTCAGGGTTATCAAGATTTACTGCCAGATTCAGCTGGTTCTTCAAAAAACCGCCGATCTCGAAATTCAGCTCCGGCGTTTTAATAGGAAAACGTTTATCGCTGCGTTTGGCGGTGACACGGAAGCGTCTTCCCTCCACATCAGGGCCGAAATTGGCAAGCACCGCCGCTTTGGCAGCCTCCTGCATCGCAGCAAGATCGAGATCACACGATTCGGCCACCGAGAAGTTTCGAATGCCTGGAATGAGCGCGAGCAGGTTGATCAGCTCATCAGAAACCGCTTCGACATCGGCTGTCATGCGTCCATGCTCACGGTGGATACCACCGGGTTTGATCACCGGCTGAATAACACGTTTGATATTCTTCGCCATGCGGCGCTCGAAAACGGCACGATTCTTGCCTTTGAGAGATAGTTCTCCGAGATGAAATAGTAATTTTGGCATGCCCGCAAGCCTACCCATAGATTCCCGAAGTTGCAGCGATTTGATAAGATACGCCTAAATCATATTCAAGGAGTGAGTGTGGAGATAATTACTGAGTACAACTGGCTTCTCGTAATCATCTCAGTCATGGCAGCTATCGGCTCCTCCTTTGTTGCCCTCTCTACCGTCCCCCGTATCTACTCTGCCAGTTCCGGACAACGATCTCTGGCATGGGTTGCAGCATTCGGCTTGAGTTTGGGCACCGGTATCTGGACCATGCATTTCATTGCCATTCTGGCGCTGCAGATGCCAATCCCTGTTCAGTTTGACATCACTCTTACAGCAATCTCACTACTACTTGCCATCATCGCCAGTGCCATTGCCATCGTCCCTCTCCGTTCAGGTGGTCACCTGAAAACATTTGCCCTTAAAACACTGTTTATTGGCACAATGATGGGGCTCAGTGTGGCTGGCATGCACTACACTGGCATGGCAGCACTGAGGATGAATGCGACTATGCATCACGACTCAACCATCGTGGCTCTCGCCATCGCTATCGCCATCATCGCCTCCACTGCTGCACTGCTGATCGCCAATCGCCTGCGTGATACGCGCATATTCAGCCAGATGCCCACCAAAACAGCAGCAGCCATCGTGATGGGTATTGCCGTATCAGCCATGCACTACACTGCCATGGAAGGCATGCGCTTCGTTGAACTGGCAATACCTCATCATTTTACCGAGGTTATTGACCCTCTGATCCTGGCCATATTCATTCTCATCATCGCCTTCCTGATTCAAGGTGGCATTATCATCATGGCACTGTTTGATGAGGCCTATACCATTTCAGAAGAATCGACACGGGCCATGAAACAGCGCGCTGATATCAACAAGTCTCTCTCTGAAATCTTATCCCTTGCGCTGGAAAACATGACACTTTCTGAAACCCTGCAAAAGGTTCTCGATGTTCTATTGGCCATTGAGTGGCTGGCTCTGGATAAAAAAGGCAGCATTTTCCTGGCGGACTCAAAAAGCTCATGCCTGAAAATGGTCGCAGAAAGAAACCTCGGCGATGATCTGAAACAACTCTGCGCCTCTGTTGAGTATGGCCGCTGCCTGTGTGGTTTGGCGGCAGAACGTAAGACGTTGATTTTCAAAAGTAACATCGATGCTGATCATGTCACCCGCCCTGATGACATGGAAGATCATGGTCACTACTGCGTTCCCATCCTCTCCCCTGCCGGGCTTCTGGGCGTGATTAATCTATATGTTCAACCTGATCACGTGAAAAACTCGGAAGAGACAACTTTTCTGACAGCAGTGGCTGATGCCATTGCAAACATTATTCAAAACAAACAGCTGGAATCTCAAGCTGATAAAATATTTAAAGCCATTGATCAGGCTGGTGAAGCTGTGGTCATTACCGACGTCAACGGTGTCATTGAGTACGTCAATCAGGCTTTCTGTAGCAATACAGGTTACAGTGAAGATGAGGCGATTGGCCAGAACCCCTCCATCCTCAACAGCGGCAATCAGGAGAAGGTCTTCTACGAAAAAATGTGGGCGACCATTCAATCCGGCGAGGTTTGGCAGGGTGAGATTATCGAGAAACGTAAAGATGACACCTTCTATCCCGCCATGCTGACCATCTCTCCGATTCGAAACAGCAGCGGTGAGATCACCCACTATGTCGGTATTCATGAAGACCTGAGCGAACATAAAACTCTGGAGGCGCAGTTCCGTCAGGCGCAGAAGATGGAAGCACTTGGTACGCTGGTCGGTGGCATCGCCCACGATTTCAACAACATGCTGGCTGGCATGGTCGGCAACCTGTTTATGGTCAAAAGAAAGATGAAGGGCATGCCCGAATTAACTGAGAAGATTGAGCGGGTTGAGAAGGTAAGTTTCCAGGCAGCAGAGATGATCAAACAGATGCTGATCTTTGCCCGCAACGAAGAGGTGGAGATGCATCAAATCTCATTTTCCGCCTTCATCAAAGAGGCATTCAGGCTGCACCAGATCGTTATCCCTGAAAACATCCAGATCAACAAAGAAATCACCGGGCATGATTTAATGATCAGGAGTAATCCGACCCAGCTTCAGCAGATGATCCTTAATCTCTTCGGCAATGCTGTGGATGCACTGAAACAGACGAAAGCACCCGCCATTATCCTGCATGTTGAACAGATCCATGCCGATCAAAACTTCTGCGTAAAACACAGGGATGCCAGGGTCGGAGAGTATGCACACATGATGATCTCTGATAACGGCCACGGTATCGAAAAGGAGCATCTTGAGCGCATATTTGACCCCTTCTTCACAACGAAAGAGGTCGGTAAAGGGACTGGCCTGGGCCTCTCTATGTCGATTACCATTGTCAAATCACATGATGGATTCATCGAGGTGGAGAGTGAACTCGGCATCGGAACCGCATTTCACATCTATATTCCGCTTGTAGCAGAGAAACAGATCAATGCTGAGAGTGAAACCTTAACAGATGCATCGGAGGGCCGGGGTGAACGCATTCTCGTGGTGGATGATGATGACACCCTTCGCTCCACCACTGCTGAAACCCTGGAAAGCCTTGGCTACAAAACCATAGTAGCGGAAAATGGCAGGCAGGCAGTAGAGCTCTACCATTCAAGCTCTACCGATCTTGTTCTTATGGATGTGGTCATGCCCGAGATGGGAGGGCCGGAAGCGGCACGCATTATTCTGGAGCATGATCCGAAGGCAAACATTGTCTTTGCCACCGGCTACGACAGAGCTGACTCACTGCAGGCTCTAAAGGGCATCGAAGAGATTCCGGTTCTCTCCAAGCCATTCCAGATCTCAGAGTTAAGTCGAACCATTCGGCTACTTCTGGATTAGAGCGGAATCAACCTAACCGGCCAGCTCCTCCTGTCTGGCTTCAAGCTCTTCCCAGAGCGCATAAGCAGC
Organism: Mariprofundus sp. NF; assembly: GCF_013387455.1. NCBI lineage: Bacteria > Pseudomonadati > Pseudomonadota > Candidatius Mariprofundia > Mariprofundales > Mariprofundaceae > Mariprofundus > Mariprofundus sp. NF. The sequence goes on along the minus strand of NZ_VWNC01000008.1, from coordinate 5,158 downwards.
TTTAAGTGCACAATCCAGTTCATGCAGCCGTTTCTGATCTTTTTGAAACCCTTCGGCATCACTACTGAAATAGTCAGGCTCACAGAAACGGACTTCGATCTGACCCTTTTCATCTTCCATAGCTTCAATCTCAAGCGGCAAGCCATCAAGTTCACGCTGCTCCTTATACGAGAGCTTGGTCAGTTTTTTTACTGCTTTCGGTGTCGCCTGCAGCTGCACCCTGCTCCTCTCTTCTTCAGCCTGCTGCTGGACATTCTCAAGCTGTCGAGTTTTCCAGGCCTGATAGTCGGAGTAACCGCCCTCAATCGGGATAATCACACCATCACCTTCAAAGGCTAAAACACGTGAAGCAACCCGATCCATAAAAGCACGATCATGGGAAACCAGAATCACTGTGCCATCATAACGCGCCAGTGCCTGCTCCAACACACTCAGTGTACCGATATCAAGATCATTGGTCGGCTCATCCAGCACCAGCAGGTTGGCCGGCTCCAGCAGTAGTTTGGCCAGCATCAAACGGCCCCGCTCACCACCGGATAGTGCGGCCACGCGCGAATTCAACCGCTCTTTATCAAACAGGAAATCCTGCATATAGCTGACAATATGACGTGGTTCATGACCACCAATATGCACATAGTTGCCACCCAGCGGCAACAGCACATCCTTAATCTTTGTTTCAGGATTCAACTCGCGCATCTGGGTCAGGAATGCGGGAGCCAGACGGACGCCATGACGCACCTTGCCTGTGTCGGCATTCAACTCGCCGAGCATAATCTTGAGCAGCGTGGTTTTACCGATACCGTTGGGGCCGATCAGACCAACACGATCGCCTGCCATGATTTTATGGCTGAATTTTTCACAGATGCAGATATCACCAAAGCTGTGTGATACCTCAACCGCCTCCATCAACATCTTGCCGGGTTTAATGCCGGAGGATACGCGCAGATCAACATCACCGCCGCGCATGCGCCGGCTCGCCCGCTGCTTTCTCAAATCCTCAAGCGCCCGTGCCCGCCCCTCATTTCTTGTTCTGCGAGCCGGAATTCCCTGCCTGATCCAGCGCTCTTCACCAGCCAACAGCTTGTCGAACTTACGGTGGTTACTCTCCTCCTGCGACAGCAGTTCCGACTTTTTCTCCAGATATTCGGCATACGAGCAGGGGAAATGGGTCAGGTGACCGCGATCAAGCTCAATAATCTCTTCAGCTACAGCATCGAGGAAATAGCGATCATGGGTAATAAACAGAACCGAGCCTGGAAAGGTGGCGACAAAATCTTCCAGCCACTCAATTGATGCGATATCAAGATGGTTGGTCGGCTCATCCAGCAGCAGTACATCCGGCTCTGAGACCACAGCTCTGGCCAGTGCCACGCGGCGCAACCAGCCGCCGGAGAGTTCGCCGACATCGCGGTCAGGCTCCAGCTTCAGTTTCGAAATCGCAGTCTCAATACGGCTATGCAACTGCCATGCACCGGTTCGCTCCAGCTCACCTTGCAACTCGTCCACCCGGCGCAGCAGCGCATCGGAGCAGTCGCTCTCAAGCATTTTTAGCGTCTCATGATACTGCTCAAGTGTTCGGGCTACATCGCCAAGCCCCTCGGCGACAACATGGAAGACAGTGAAGCCAGCATCGAAATGGGGAGCCTGTGGCAGATAGGCCACGCGAGTACCCGAACGCAGCGTCACGTCACCGTGATCAGGTTCAACGATACCTGCCATAATCTTAAGCAGGGTCGATTTACCCTCTCCATTGCGACCGATCAAACCGGTGCGCACACCGCGTCCGATGCTCAGGCTGATATCATCGAGCAGCACCTGTGATCCGAAAGCTTTATCGAGATGGTTAAGGGTCATGATTGGCATGGCCGCATCATAACCCTGAACGCAGAAAAAAACGCCCTGCAAATGCAGGGCGTCTCTTTGCTGACCTGAGCCTTACTTTTTTACCGGTCAATTAACGATTACGGCACTCACCTTTGCCCCTTGGACCATCACCGGAACGCTTGCCTTTGCCCTTACGCTCCATCTTCATCTGAGTGGCTTTTTCACGCTGTTCAGGAGTCAGCATGGCATGCACCTCTGCACGCACTTCACTGCGGTGTACTACCATCTGTTTCACCAGTTCAGCTTTCTCATTGGCAAGTGTAGCCACCTTTTGGGCGTAATCTTTGGCTGATGGGTCAAGTTTATGCAGCGCATCACGATTCTTCTGCATCGCTTCATGAATGGCCTGACCTTCGCCGCGCCCCTGCTCATGAATCTGTTTGAACTGATCACGCTGAGCATCTGTCAGACTCAGTTTCTCAGCCATTCTCTCAGCACGCCGATCCATATTGCGTTCGCCATCCGGGCCACCGAATGCGTAGGCCATGTTGGCACCTGTAATAAATAGCGCTGATGCAACAACAAAGAACAGTGCTGTTTTCAGACCACTATCCTGTTTCAATACTTTCTGCTCGTTCATAATCAACTCCTTGCGTTAAAACTATGCGCTATCCGGCGCAGATCGAATTATGAACCTTTCTATGCAACGTTGGGTCGGGCTTACGCAAAGAGCATGCAAATCAATGTAAAGGAATCGTAAAAGCAGCTTCCCGATGCTCTTTTTTATGGCAATATGGCGATATGGCTATTCTGATGATCGATGACGATGTTGAGTTGTGCGAACTGATGCAGCGTTTCCTTGCCGGTGAAGGCTTTGAAGTCACCTGTGCCCACGATGGCAACAGCGGCCTTGAACAGGTCAGGGCAAACGATTTTGAGCTTCTGATTCTCGATATCATGATGCCGGGTAAAAACGGCATGGATGTGCTGCGTGAGTTGCGCGGTTTCAGCACCGTGCCGGTGATTATGCTCACCGGCCGGGGCGAGGAGATGGATCGCATTATCGGTCTGGAACTCGGCGCAGACGACTACCTGCCAAAGCCATGCAATCCGCGTGAACTTGCAGCCAGAATCCGGGCCATACTGCGCAGAACCGAGCAGCAACCCGAACCCAAGAGCAGTTCAACCCATCATTTTGGTAACATCGAATGGCAACCACAATCGCGTACTATTTCCGAGTCCGGCGTTGCACTGGATCTGACCGCCACCGAGTACAATATCCTCGTAGCCTTGATGGAGAAGGCTGGTGAAGTGGTCTCAAAACAGGATCTGAGCAAGATCGCCCTGAGTAAACATTATGGGCCATTCGACCGCACACTCGATGTTCATATCGGCCATCTGCGTAAAAAACTTACACCGTTGGCCAATGACGAACCACGCATCAAAACCGTACGTAGTGTCGGCTGGCTGTTTGTCCCCGTTGAATAGGAGCTAGAGCATGCGCCTGTTCTGGAAGGTATTCCTGTTGCTGGTGGCAACACTGATTTTAACCGCTGCCATCTCCGGCTGGCTAAGTCAGAAATGGCTTGCGGAAAACCAGCAGATCGAAAAGCAGCTGCAAACCATGGCGGCACTCGGTGAAACAGCAGCCGGTCTCTATCATGAGGGGGGCATGAATGCCTACCGGCAGTGGCATCGCCATGCTATGAGGGATCAGCGTATGCATGGTGGCCTGCTGGATAGCGAGGGAAATTCACTACACAGGCGCCCGCTACCACCTGAGTTGCGTGGACTTGTTGATCAAGTCACAACTCAGAACAGACGCATAACCCTGATTGATCCTCCCCGGCTGGCTGTAGCTATACCTCTGACCTACCAGTCACAACACTACTTCTGGGTGGCTGCCATGCGCCTGCCACCGCAAAGCATGCGACAGAGCAGTCGTCAGGCAGTACTCATGCGCATCACTATTGCCCTGATCGCTATCATTCTCATCAGCTGGCTGCTTACGCGCATGTTCACCCGGCCGATCCGCACGCTTCAACAAACCACCGAACAGCTTGGTGCAGGCTCGTTAAATGCGCGAACAGATCCATCCGTGGCCTCACGTAGGGATGAGTTGGGTGCGTTGGCAGGCAGTATTGATAAAATGGCCTCGCAGCTTGAGTCACTGCTCGGCAGCCACAAGCAGCTGCTACGCGATATCTCCCACGAACTGCGTTCACCACTGGCGCGACTGCAGGTGGGACTCGAGCTGGCAAGAAATGCCGCCGGAGACAGCGCACAAGAGGAGCTTAACCGCATTGAGAAAGAGGCCAACCTGCTCAATGAACTGATTGGCGAAGTATTAACGCTGGCCCGCATCGAACAGGGCGCGGTTGAAATACAACAGCAACCACTGCATCTGGATAAGATCATAGATGAGATCATTGCCGATGCGGCATTCGAAGCTCAGGCGCATAACAAATCCATATCTCTAACAGAGAAAGTGACCTGCCAGATCTCGGGCGACCGCTTATGGATGACACGTGCGCTGGATAATGTGATTCGCAATGCGATCAGACATACACCTGCCGAAAGTTGTGTTGAGGTCGCTCTAAAAAGATCTGAAGGCCTGATAAAGATTGAGATTCGCGATTTTGGTGATGGTGCGGATGATCTACTGCTGAGCAGGCTGTTTGAGCCGTTTGTACGTGGCTCAGAGGCGCGTGAGCGTCATGCCGGAGGCACAGGCCACGGACTGGGGCTGGCCATTGCCAAACATGCGGTTGAGCTGCACGGTGGCAATATCAGAGCAGCTAATCATAGAGAGGGTGGGCTTCTCGTAACGATTACCCTGCCCTGTTTGGATCATTGAGAAGATTCAGCCGTGGCCAATTGGCAGCCCTGCTGCTCTGTAGACATACGACCAGAAACAGGACTCGCGCACAAAGTAGTGTGTATGTTGATGGTAGCGAACCAGAAGTCCGCCAGAGTATGAGTGTACAATAAAGTTCAGATTGCCTGAGAATCGATCTGCGATTTTTTTAGCCCGGATGCCGTCCATCATGCACCTCCTGATTAGCCTGAATCTCAACAGGACTTATTTGCCCTGCTTCTTCCTATACTCATATCTATCGCATAATTTGTGCCACTGTTTACACACAACAAATACAGGGCTGGCAATCACCGCAAACCTGAATGGCGGACTTTTTTTCCTATAAAAAGGAGTTAAGTGACATTTCGTGTTGGTTTTTTCCTCCTTTTTTGTGCCAAATGTTCCGCCACTAAAACCTGTTTTCGTTTTTGTGTAAGTCCTCTATGCCGATGCACGAGTTCCTTGAGGCGGCTGTTC